>JAGUZX010000004.1 GCA_020060545.1 Desulfovibrio sp.
AATGCTGTTATGAAGAGCCGTGTGCGTGAATAGCGCAAGCACGGTTCTGTGAGGGGTTATGCCCGCGAGGGCATAACCTACTCGACCCTTGATATATTTGCCTTCCATTTTCCCCGAATTTATTTTTTCCGGCCCGCGGCGGCCTTTTCCCAGTCGGCGAGGAAACGCTCGATCCCCAGGTCGGTCAGCGGGTGATTGAACATTTGGCGGAGCACTTTAAACGGGATCGTGGCGATGGGGGCGCCGGCCAGCGCCACGGCGGTCACGTGCTCCGGGTGGCGGATGCTGGCGGCGATTACCTTGGTGTCAATTTGATGCAGGTTGAAGGCGTCGACCATATCCCGCACCAGGGCCACCCCCTCGTGGCCGATGTCGTCGAGCCGCCCCAGGAAGGGGCTCACGTAGGTGGCGCCGGCCCGGGCGGCCAGCAGCGCCTGGTTGACCGTAAAGACCAGGGTCACATTGGTTTTTATCCCTTCCCGCGAGAGCGTTTTCACCGCCGCCAGCCCTTCCGGGGTAACGGGGATTTTGACGACCACGTTTTCATGCACCGCGGCCAACCGGCGGGCTTCCTCCACGATGGCGCCGTACTCCAGGGAGAGCGCCTCCGCGCTGATCGGCCCGTCGACAAGGCGGCAGATCTCGGGCAAAATTAGCGCGAAATCTTCATTTTCTTGGGCCGCCAGGGATGGGTTCGTCGTCACGCCGTCGATCACGCCCCATTTGACCGCCTGGCGGATTTCATCCAGGTTAGCCGTATCCAGAAACAATTTCATGTTCTTGTCCCTCCAGTCTGCTGAAACTTTTCCTTCTGTCTGTAGTATTCTCGATTGACGGCATTTTCCCTGTGCCGGGATCCGTCAAATTAAGACCGTTTTAGACAATTCGAGAAGCAGGTTTTTTGAACCGCGGCATGGAATAAACGGATAGCTCCTATGATCACAGTCCAAAGGGGGACACTATGAAACACAGGGGACTCATAATCGTGATCGCCTTCAGCGCCGCAAGCGCCCTCTTGCTGTGGCTGGCGCCCGCAGAGCAGACGCTGGGCCAGTGGGCGAAGCTGATCTACTTTCACAGCGCCTTGAGCTATGCCGGCCTCTACGCCATTTACGCGTCGGGAGCGCTGGGCTTGATTTATCTGTGCGGCCCAGGCGGGCCTTGCGGCGCCTGGTCCGGCGAACTGGGCCGTTCGGCCCTGATCGTATGGTTTTTTGCGGTGGCGCTCTCGCTGCTTGCCATGCAGGCGGCCTGGGGAGGCTTGTTTTTGCGGGAGCCGCGCACCATTTTTGCGGTGGCCATCCTCGGCGCCGGCGCCGGGAAGGAAATAATCCTTTCGGGCTCCGCGGCGCTTAAGCTAAAAGCGGGCGCAAACGCCGTTTTTGCCGCCGCGGTGCTGCTGGTCATGCGCAGGCTCCCCTTTGTGATGCATCCGGTCAACCCGATCAGGGGTTCCGATTCTTTGATTATAAAGATCTATGCGCTGCTGTTGCTGCTGGCGGCCCTGGCGGCGCTGTTTGAATTCACCCGCTGGCGGCTGGCCCGGGTTAATTTGCCCTAGCGGCCTGCCACTGATGTAATGAACCAAGGGATGTTTATAAAGGAGCGCGGCTGCGGCTTGCCATCTGAAGTGGTCAGGGACAGCTTGGAAAACGTTTCGTCTTACTTGCGCGGTGCGGCGCCGCGCTTAAAGGCGCCTTCGGTATTTCTCCTGCCGGGCTGGCTCGAAGCGTGGTGGCGGGTCTTCGGCTCCGGGGCGGAGCTTTACCTGCACACCGTGCGGCTGGACGGAGAGATCATCGGCATCGCGCCGCTGCTCCGGAGCGGTAGAACCACCTCATTCATCGGCAGCCCGGATCTCTGCGATTACCTCGATTTTATTGTGGTCCCGGGCGCGGAAAGGGAATTCTTTACCGGATTGCTGCGCTTCCTGGAGCGGGAAGGCGTCGCGCAGCTGGACTTGCATTCCCTGCGGCCCGATTCCGCCGCATTTAGATATCTGGCCGGGGAGGAGGGGCGGGGCGGCGGAAGCGCCGGGCCGCTGATCGAGCGGGAAGAGGTATCCCTGGAACTGGATTTGCCCGCCGGTTGGGAAGCCTACCTGGCTTCGCTCTCCAAGAAGCAGCGCCACGAGGTGAGGCGAAAGCTGCGGCGCCTGGAGGAAGCGGGGCAACCCCGTTATTTTACCGTCGAGGACAGGGATGCGCTCAAAGATTACTGGCCTTTATTTTTCAAGCTGTTCGCGGAAAGCCGTCCCGACAAGGCGGGCTTCCTGAACCCCGCCCGGAAGGAGTTTTTCCCCGCCGCGGTGGAAGCGGCCGCCGGCTGCGGCCTGGCGAAGCTGGGCGTGCTGGAGCTGGATGGGCTCCCCGCGGCCATGGTGCTTTGTTTCGATTACCGGGGGGTTTACTATCTCTACAATAGCGCGTACGATCCCGCTTTCGCCCCCTTGAGCGCCGGCCTGATGGCCAAGGTTTACTGCATCAGGGAGGCCGTGGAACTGGGCCGGCGCCGGTTCGACTTCCTGAAAGGGGGCGAGCCGTACAAATACCGCCTCGGCGGGCGGGAAATCCCCGTCTTCCACTGCCGGGTGCCCACCGCCGGCCCTGTTTGCTGCGCCCGCCCGCCCCGTGCTTGCGAAGAGGGGATTTAAGTGAGACGAGCGGAGATCGCCAAACCCGAACCCTGCGCCGGCGCCAGCCACGGCATCGGCCCCGACTCCGGTGCCGGCTCAAGCGCCAGCCACGGCATCGGCCCCGACTCCGGTGCCGGCTCAAGCGCCGGCCGCGGCATTGGCCCCGGCATGAAATGCGGTCCCGAACACGATTCCGGTCCCGGCTCCGATAACAGCCTTTGCCACAACCCCAGTTCAGATCCCGACCCCGTTCCCGGCCCAAACTGCGACCCCGTTCCCGGCCACACTGCCGGCGGCCGCGGCATCGGCCCCGGCATGATATGCGGTCCCGAACACGATTCCGGTCCCGGCTCCGATAACAGCCTTTGCCACATCCCCGGTTCAGGTTCCGGTTCCGACTCCGTCACCGGTCCCGGCCCCAACTCCGTCACCGGTCCCGGCCACCACCGGACGTTTTCCGGCGGGCTTAACCTGGCTGTCCTCAGCGTGCACAGCTCCCCCCTGGGCAAGCCCGGTTCAAAGGATACCGGCGGCATGAGCGTTTACCTGCGGGAGCTGGCCTGCGCCCTGGGTGAGCAGGGGCACAGGGTGGACCTCTTCACCCGCGCCGCGCGCAGCGGTGAGGGAGAGCGGGAGGGAGACGGCGAGGATGAGGGTGAAGGGTGCCCCCCCGGCGCCGTGATCCCGCTCGGCCCGCGCGCCAGGCTGGTGCACCTGGAGGCGGGACGGGGCCGGTTAACCAAACTGGAGCTCTACCCGCACCTGCCCGGTTTTGCCGCCAACCTCGAGCGTTTCAGGCAGGCGCGGCGGCTCCGCTACGATATCATCTTCAGCCACTACTGGCTTTCCGCCTGCGCCGGCCTCGCCCTGCAGCGCCGCTGGGACGTCCCGCACCTGGTCATGTTCCACACCCTCGGCGCGGCCAAGAACGCCGCCTGCGCGGCGGAAAACGAACCCGCGCTGCGCCTCCGGGCCGAAGCGGCCCTGGCGCGGGAGAGCACGCGGCTGATCGTGGCCTCGCCGAGCGAAAAGGACGAGCTGGCCCGGCGCTGCGCCGTGCCGGAGAGCAAAATTTCGGTCATCCCCTGCGGGGTCAACCTGGACCGGTTCCGCCCCCTGGACCGCGGGGCGGCGCGCGAGAGGGACGGTTTTCACGGCGAAAAGATCATCCTCTGCGTGGGAAGGATCGAGCCGGTAAAGGGGATCGACCTGGCGATCCGGGCGCTCGCCCTTCTCCCGGAGAAGCGGGGGGTGCGGCTCCTGGTTGCCGGCGGCGACGCCTACAGCCGCCCCGCGGTGGAGCGGCTCAAAAACCTGGCCCGGGAGCTGGGCGTGGGCGAAGCGGTTACTTTTACCGGCGCGGTCGAGCACGAGCGGCTGCCCGCCTATTACAGCGCCGCCTCAGTTACCGTGATCGCCTCCCACTACGAAAGCTTCGGAATGACGGCGCTGGAATCGCTCGCCTGCGGCACCCCGGTGGTGGCCGCTGACGTTGGCGATTTGAAGGCGATTATCCGCCAGGGCGAATCGGGTTTCGTGCTCGTAAGCCGCTCGCCCGGCGAAATGGCCGCCAAAATCACCGCCTGCCTGGACGGCCGGCTGACCGCGGGTCCGTCCGCTATCCGGGCCACGGTGACCGGCTTCGGCTGGCCCGCCATCGCCCGCCGTATCGCCGCCGAGTGCGCCGCAGTACTCGTGGAAGGCGGTTGAGCCGGGAATAAAAGAGGGGTTGGGGAGGATTTATAAAGGGGTCCGATACAATCAGCGGAAAGAGGGATCAAACGTGTCTACGGGAAATGCAGCGGAACACTCTTCGGAAAATGCTTACCTGCTGGTAGTCACCCCGCACCCCGATGACGCCGAGTTCGGCGTGGCCGGGACGGTGGCCCGGTGGGTCGGAGAAGGGAAGGAGGTGGTCTACCTGGTCTGCACCAGCGGGGAGAAAGGGACCGGCGACCCGGCGGTCAAACCCGGGGACCTGGCGCGCACCCGGGAACGGGAGCAGCAGGCCGCCGCCAAATTGCTGGGGGTGCGGGAGGTCGTCTTCCTGCGCTACGAGGATCAGACCCTGGAAGACACCCCTCTTTTTAGGAAAGAGATCGTACGCTGGATCAGGGTTTTCCGCCCGCATACCGTTGCCACCACCGACCCCTACCGGCGCTATATCTGGCACCGCGACCACCGCGTCACCGGGCAGGTGGTCCTCGACGCGGTCTTCCCCTACGCCCGCGATCACCTGTCCTACCCCGACCTGCTCGAAGAAGGCCTGCAGCCCCACAAGGTCAGGGAGGTGCTGCTCTGGGGGTCGGAAAATCCCAACTGCCGCCTCGATATCACCGGAACCTTCGCGCTAAAGCTGGCCGCCCTGCGCTGCCACGAAAGCCAGGTCGGCGGGCATCACGCCGCCAACGTCGAGGAGTGGGTGCGGCAGCGCGCCGAAGCGGCGGCCGAAGGCGAACAGTTTGCGCTGGGCGAAGCCTTCCACCGCGAAATAATTTACTGGTAAGCCGGATCCGAATAAGTTAAGGGGTCAGACCCCTTAACTTATTGCTTTAACTTATTGCCAGGTCACGTCGCCGCAGAGGCCCGGATCGCGGGGGCAGGAGGCGAAGGCCCGGTAGAGCTCTTTTTCTTTGCCGGCGGTGGTCGGGCCGCCGTGCCCGGGAAAAAGCGGCGTGTCGTCCGGCAGGGTGAATATTTTGGCCGTGATCGAGCGGATTATTTGCTCCAGGCCCGCCGGGGACCACGTTTTGCCGGGCCCGCCGGGGAAGATGGTGTCACCCGCCAGGATCATCCGCCCGGCCCTGAAGCAGAGGCTGCCTGGGGTATGGCCCGGCGTGTGTAGCACCGCCAGCTTGAGCCGCCCGCACTCGACCGTATCCCCGTCGATCAGCGCCAGGTCCGGCTTGACCGGGAGCGTGCCGCTGTCGGCCGGGTGAGCCGCCAGCGGCACGGCCAGGGCGGCGTGGACCTCCGCCAGGGCCCCGGTATGGTCCGGGTGCCCGTGGGTGAGCAGGATGTACCTCGGGCTCGTCTCTTTCAGCCGCTCCAATATCGCCCCGGCATCGGCGGGGGCGTCGACGAGCACGCTTTCTCCGGTCGCCCGGCAGATCACGATATACGCGTTGGTCCCGAAAGGCCCCAGCTCCAGCTTCTCCGCCCTGAAAATTTCATTTTCCGCGATCACTTCCGGTTTTGACATCGGCGGCACTTCCTTTCCCGGTAAAGGTGTTATTATAACTATATCATATGCTCATATTCCCTTTACACCGGCTCCCCGGCTTGAGAGGCATGTTTTTTCTCTATCTACAACTAACCCTTGTTTGCCTCCGAAAACTTAACGCTGCCCGGCGGGAGGGCCGAGGGGACAGCCATTTCCCGGAAAGGACATTTCCCGGAAAAGGCTCCCTTTTCCTCCGCACATGGGTTATAATATTTAAAGCATTGCTTGTCAGCGGGGAGAGGGATATGTCTAAAATTAAAATCGCGATTGTCGGTTTGGGCAACTGCGCCAGCGCGCTGATCCAGGGGATCCACTACTACAGGGAGCAAACAGCGGAAGACGCCGTCGGGTTGATGCACTGGGAGATCGGGGGCTGCCGGCCCGGCGATATCGAAGTGGCGGCGGCGTTTGATATCGATGCCCGGAAGGTCGGGCGCGACGTGCGGGAAGCGATCCTGGCCCCGCCCAACTGCACCACCCTGTTTTACCCGGACGTCCCCGCGACCGGGATCACCGTCCAAATGGGCCGCATTCTGGACGGCCTCTCCGCGCACATGGGCGATTACGATGCGGAGCGCACTTTTGTCGCCGCCGCGGTGCCGGAACCGGACCGCGCGGCGGTCGTGCAAGCGCTGCGGCGCTCCGGGGCGGCGGTAATGCTCAATTACCTCCCCGTCGGCTCCGAGGAGGCGACCCGCTTCTACGCGGGCTGCGCCCTCGAGGCCGGCCTGGCATTCATCAACAACATCCCCGTCTTCATCGCCAGCGACCCGGACTGGGCCCGCCGGTTCAAAGCGGCCAACCTGCCGCTGATCGGCGACGACATCAAGTCCCAGCTCGGCGCCACCATCCTGCACCGCATGCTGGCCGACCTCTTCCACAAGCGGGGGGTCAGGCTGGATCGCTCCTACCAGCTGAATACCGGCGGCAATACCGACTTTCTGAATATGCTCAACCGGGACAGGCTGGCGTCAAAAAAGATCTCCAAAACCGAGGCCGTGCAGGCGGTGGCGGGGGAGAGGCTGCCCGCGCAGGACATCCACATCGGCCCCTCCGACTACGTCCCCTGGCAGAAAGACAACAAGGTCTGCTTCCTGCGCATGGAGGGGCGCATTTTCGGCAATGTCCCGGTCAATATCGAGCTGCGCCTGAGCGTCGAAGACTCGCCGAACTCCGCCGGCATCGCCATCGACGCGATCCGCTGCTGCCAACTGGCCCTGGAGCGGGGCGAAGGCGGCGTCCTGGAAGGCCCTTCGGCCTATTTCGCCAAGCATCCCCCGCGGCAGTACGACGATTACACCGCCTACCGGATGACGGAAGAGTTCATTATCGGCAGGGACGCCGGGGAACAGCCGTAGGAGCGTTGCGTGCCGCGCCCGGCCCGGGCGGTGTGACAAGATTGCCCCGTCCCCAACTGTCACAGGCGCAGGGCCAGGTCGAAGCCTTCGCGGATCGCCTCGGTGATCTTGCGCGGCTTGACCGCGTCGCCGATGAGGTGGAGTTCGCTCACCCTGCCTTCCAGCGCGCCCGCCAGTTCGTTTACCGGCACGGCCCCGATCGCCAGCACCACGGTATCCGCCGGGAGCAGCGTCTCCGCGCCGTCCTTTTCCACCAGCACGCCCTGCGCGTTTACTTCTTTGACCCGGACCTGGTCCATCACCTTGACGCCCAACCGGTGAATGTGCTTCAGCACTACCCAGCGGGTGGTGATCCCGAAATCATGACCCACCCCCTTGAGCATCTCCACGATCGTCACTTTGCGGGTACCCCGGCTGGCGAGCTTCTGCAGCGTCTCCGGCGTTTCGGCCTCGTTTACGAGCAAGAATTTCAGCGTTTCCGCATCGAGGGTGCCCCTTTCGGCTACCGCCAGGGCGGTCTCGCAGCCCACCGAGCCCCCGCCCACGATAATCACATTTTTACCGGGCACCACCGCGCCCGAGAGGATCTCCTGCGCCGTGGCCGCCGCGGCACCCGGCTTGACCGGGAAAGGCGCCCCCGCCGGCCTC
>JAGUZX010000119.1 GCA_020060545.1 Desulfovibrio sp.
GAACGCGCTGCTTCCCGGGAAAGGCTGCAAGACCAGGTTTTCCTGATTACCGCGGATCAGCTGGGCCGGGGGAGCGAAGAACTGGGGTCGCTGCTGATGCGCAACTTTATCTATACCTTGACCAGGCGCGGTGATTTCCCCAAAGCGCTTGTTTTTCTTAATGCCGGGGTTAAGCTCTGCGCGGCGGGCTCACCCGTGCTGGAGGAGCTGGCCCTGCTTGAAGAAAACGGGGTGCAGGTGCTGGCGTGCGGCACCTGCCTCGATTATTTCCAGCTTCAGAGTTCTCTCGCGGCGGGCCGTGTTACCAATATGTACGACATCGCCGATCTGCTGGCCGGTTCAAAGAAGACCACCACCATCTGAGGCCCCGCCGGAGTGTCTATTAGATCCGCCTTTTAATGGCGTAAAATGCACTGAACAGACCTTAAACTATCATCCGAAATTGTTTTGCCATCACATCCAAGCAAAGCCTTAAAACCGCGTACAAGAACAGGCGGCGCATGCGCCGCCCACCGCGTAAAGGATCCAGAAACAGCCGGGTTTCCATGCAAACAGCGGGGACCCCGGGTCTAACTCAAAGGCCGGTTCACCGCCGGTTTGGAGGGCTCCAAGCCGTCAGTTATTACTCGCCGCACCCGGTTTGCCGGAAGCACCGGTTCCACATTCTCCGGTACCAGGCCGTGGGGCAGGAACAAGACCACCACTACGATTACCACCCCCAGGAGCATATGATCGAGGTGGATCGGGTCGATTTTCCACGCGATCAGAAACCCGAATAACTGGAAACGATAAGTGGTGATCATCGTTCTCAGGATCTGGAGTAGGGATACGCCGAGCACCACACCGGTATTGCTGCCGATGCCGCCCAGCATCATGAAAGCCCACGGCCAGAAAGTAAAGACCAGCCTGCTGAACCCGAAGGCGGTCACGGTGCCGGTATAGATTACCCACAAGCCTCCGCCTACAGCCGCCAGCGCCGCACCTACCACCAGGCTCTGCGTCCTGATCTTGACGATATCTTTCCCGGCTGCGGCCGCCGATACGTCGTTGTCTCGCACCATCTTCAGCGACCGGCCAAAGGGTGACTTGACCAGTTTATTAATAAATAAGTAGATGAGCAGCGCGAACACAAATATGGTAATGACCACGACCTGAAAGCGGGCGCCGTAGACAACCCGGAAAGGATCGGGAACATATACGCCCGTGCTTCCGCCGACCAGCGGCTCCCAGTTGTGACCCACCCACATGGCGAAATCCCCGAATGCCAGCATGGATATGCCCAGGTAAGCCTCTTTCAACCTGATCGCCGGCCGGGACATCAGCCAGCCTATCCCCGCGCCGCAGGC
This sequence comes from Desulfovibrio sp., assembly GCA_020060545.1. Classification (GTDB taxonomy): domain Bacteria; phylum Bacillota; class Dethiobacteria; order DTU022; family DTU022; genus JAGUZX01. Next base: position 1,347 of record JAGUZX010000119.1, read on the forward strand.
TGCCGCCATCAGCAGGCAGAGGAGCAGGAACCCTACGGACAGAAGCCAGCTTCCTGCCAACACCTCATTCAGTTGGGGGACAAGCTTGTAGTTGACCGCGTTATTGGCGTAACTGGCCCCCCACGGGAGTCCCATGAACATCGCCAGCAACCGGCCCGGGATCGCGCCCACGGCAAAAGCACCGGCGATCACCGCGAGCACCCGTCCAAACTGGGGAATGCCGGTGTATCCCACTTCAAAGTTCAAGCTCATGGTGATAATGGCGAAAATCGCAATCTGGATCAAAATGGTCAGCACCAGCGGCATGCCGCGGTTCATTAAAAGGAAAATCAGCAAAGCCAGGACGATGATCGCAACCATTATTTCCCTTCGCGGCAGGAACCCTTTCGGCTTTGAGATAAAGCCTTCTGCGCCTGTCATGCGCTAACACCTCTCTTCTTCCCGGTTAACCTGCCGAAAAGGGCGGCCCAGGGAATTCCGGCCAACCCCCTCGGGAAGACCAGCATGATAAAGACCATCAGCAGGAGGGGTATACCCATCCGGTAGCCGAGCACCCACGGGCCAAATTGTTTGGACAGGGCGAATACCCCCGCGTACTCGGCCATCCCGACCACGAAACCGCCCAAAATGCCCCCGTAGAGGCTGTGCAGGCCGCCCAGGATCGCACCGGCGAACATGAAAGGGATTGTGGTCATACCCATGACCGGTGTTCCCGTCATCGCCATCGCCATCGCGGCGCCGCCCAGGGAGGCCATCCCGCCGCCGATAATCCAAGAAGTCATGTAAACCCTATCGGAGTTGATTCCCGACGCCCCGGCCAGGACCGGGTTCTCAATCGTGGCCCGCATCGCTACACCAAATTTGGTCTTGACCAGGAACAGGTGCAGGGCGGTTATAAACACGATCGCAATCAAGGGCAGGATGATCGATGCCGCTTTGGTCCCAAAAAGCTCAAAATCATAAACACTCATACTAACCCTGCGGGGATACAACCTCAGGCCGAAAGTCAGGTAGTCGCAGTACATCTGGATGACTGACAGAAGGATCAGATCATAACCCAGCGTGGACATCATCAGCGTTATCTCCGCCGCTCCGCGCCGCAGGAGGTGCCGGTTTAAACCGAAATAACAGATCACGCCCAGCAAGGCGCCGAACAGAAACGCCAGCGGAAGGTAGCGGTAGGGTGCGCCTCCATACAGCGCGCATCCCGTGTAGACTACGTAAAATCCGCAGGTAGCCATGCTCGCGTGGGCGAAGTTGAAAGTACGCGTCGACATGTAGAGTAACGTGATACCGCCGGCCGTCAAGGCCAGCGCGCTGGCATAAATAAAACCACTTGCCAACCAGGGCGCCATGGCTTTACCCACTCCCTTCAGACGATGGTATAATCTGAACCGGGCCGCCCGCCGGCGCCTGCTTGATCCCCAGGTACAATCCGGCCAACTCCGGCTCATGCAGCAGATCGCACGCCTTGCCGGCAAACTTTAATCCGCCGCTAACCAGCAGGTAAGCCGTATCACCGATCTCCAGCGCCCGCTTCGCCATCTGCTCAACAAACAGAATGGTGATGCCGAGCTCATCCCTCAACCTGGCTACCTCAAGCATAACCCTTTCGGCTATAATCGGGGCCAGGTCGGTACTTAACTCATCCAGCAGCATCAGCTTCGGGTTCTTCATCAGGCCCATGGCCACGGCCAGCATTCTTCGCTCGCCGCCGCTCAAAGTTACCGCCTTGCGGTCGATAAATTTCTTGAGCACCGGGAACATTTCGGTCATCTGCTCCGCCTTGTGTTTTACCTCATCTCGCGCCATCAAGTACCCGGCCATCTGCAGGTTATCCATCACGGTGAGCTCGGCGAAGACATTCCCCATCTGGGGGACATAAGAAATGCCTTTTTTAGCCAGCATGTACGAAAGTTGTCCCGTAATCGGGGCGCCCTCGAAAAGCACTTCCCCGGAAAAAACGTTGGCGATCCCCATGATGCTGCACAGAAGGGTTGTTTTCCCGGCGCCGTTGGGCCCGACCACAACCGTGATCCCCTTGCCGGGAACTTCTATGCTCACGTCATAAAGGACTTGAAGTTTCCCGTAACCCGCGTTAAGGTTTTTTACCGTCAGCATGCTTCGGCCCCCTTCCCGAGGTAGACCTCGATCACCTTTGGATCACTGAGCACCTTTTCAGGAGGTCCTTCAGCGATGATGCAGCCCAGATCCATCGCGTAGATGTAGTCGGCGAAGGGGGCGGCAATATCGATCCGGTGCTCCACCACCAGGAAGGTCAGGCCCTCTTTTTTAAGCGCCGAGACGTGGGTCAGGATCTCATCCGCCGAGGCAGGGTCGACGCCTCCGATGGGTTCGTCCAAGGCGATCAGCCTGGCCCCCGAAGAGAGGCCTTTTGCCACTTCAAGCATCTTCAGCTGGGCCGCACCTAACGCCTGGGTTGGCAGGTTCCAGTGCTTCTCCAGGCCGACCCGGCGCAGGATCGACATCGCCTTTTCTACGTTGTCCTCCTCTTCCTGGACCCAGGACCGCTGGAATGGAGCCCGGAAAGGTGATTCGCCGGGGTTACGCATGGCGCCCAGGACGTTGTCCAGGACGGTGAGGCCCAGGAAAGGCAGAGGAATTTGAAAACTCCTGACAAACCCTACCTCGTAGATCTTGTGCGGCGTCCACCCGGTAATGTCGGTACCGCCCAGCAGCACCCGACCGCCGGTCGGCTTCAAAATTCCGGTACAACAATTGATCAGCGTCGTTTTGCCGCACCCATTGGGGCCGATCAGCATGGTAAAGCTGTGTTCCTTTACCGCGATACTGGCGTTGTTTACGGCAACCAGACCGCCAAAATTTTTAATGACATTCTCGGTTACGAGTAAATTGCTCACCTGCTCACCACCTTAAAATGGGGGCCGAGGAACACCCCGACCCCCGTTTTCGTTCAGGCTTGCCAGAATTTAGTATACCTTGCGCTGCCAGTTGATTTTGTCTTTGGGGCTTTCATAGTAACCGACAAATTCCCACTCGATTTTGTCGTTGATTAACCAGAGATCATAGTCGGCAAACGCCCGGTCACCGGCTGCATTCAAGACTACATGGCCGCTGGCGCCATACTGCTTGGACCACTCGTCGGCCACGCGGGGCAGGATCGCTCTCACCTTCTCGGAATCGTAGCCCACTTCGTCGATGGCCAAGGCCAGCGCCCAGATGATGTCGTAAGCGTTAAAGGCGTAGGCGTCGGGCTCCCGGCCGAGTCTCTCGGTGAGGCTGTTCTTGACATGCTCATGCTTCGAGGTGGCGACAAATGCTTCGGGACGGTTCATGGAGCTGATGAACTTGGTATCGGCCGCAAACTTCGAGGCAACCGCCGAAGAGATCAAAGCTTCAGACTTAACAGTCCCGTCGCTGCCGATCCAGACGATCTCCCTCAGTTGGGGATACGCGTCGGCGGCAACCATGAACGGTGCGATCTCTTCGAAAGCGATGATGCAAAAACCGATTTCCTTCAAAGGCACTCCTTTGCCTACCAGGTCCTTAACGTAACCGTCAAGCAAGGCGGCTTCCTTGGTGAATTCCTCCAGCAAAGGATCGTACCGGAGCGCCTGGGGATAGATTTGGATGTTTAATTTCCCGGCTGCGGCCGCTGAAGCGCTCTGCAGCCCGTCTCCCCAGGTGTCGCCCCTCCAGGAAAAGATCAGGTGCTTCACGCCGGCTTCCGCGGCGACCCTGGCGATAGCCGGGCCCTGGAGAGCGTCGGTGGTGCAGAACCGGAACAGCCAGTCATCGGCGATGGCCAGGGCGGGCGAGGTGGACGACTGGGATACAAACAAGATCTTGTTGGAGTTGGCAAATTCAAGGCATGCCATGGCTTCACCGCTCGCCTGCGGGCCGGAGAAGAATTTGACCCCGTTACCGAACCAGGTCTGCATCTTGCTCAGCGCGGTGGGACCGTCGGTGCCGGTGTCATCGGCCACCAGATTCAGCCTCCAGCCTTTTCCCTCTGCTTCCAACCAGGCGTTCACATCCTCTGCCGCCAGCTCGGTTGCTTTCTTGCTGTTTTCACCATAGGTGCTCAGCACCCCCGTCAGCGGTACCAGTGATACGATGGTGTGGGTTACTATATCCGCACCTTTCGGGCCGCAGCCGCCGATAATAAGTGCTGCTACCATTAAGCATACGATAATCGATGCTACCAGTTTCTTACTCAAAACAAGAACCCCCTTTTTAAGTAATTCAAACTTTACTCACCTCCGCGTCAAAGCCCCGTCTTCAAAGTAAACTTTTTTTCAATCTCCTGCCATCACCTCCCCACCCTTAGCTTAACGACCCTCGAATTGTTATTTAGAAAATTCTGATTTGGAAAAACCAATCCCTTTTTAAAAACTTATATCATATTATAAACCAATAAAAAGGCAACTGTCAACCAAAAAAAGTCATTAGCGTCTTTTATCGCCCTGATTCTTTTTTATTCGAGGTTTCCTTAAGCCGCGACCTGTCTAACCCCCATTTTTATTTTGAAGTATATGCGGGGTATGTAAATATCCCTACTTTCAACCCGGCGCCGCTCAAGGCACTATATTTTTCTCGCCGCAATAGAGTCGGAAGGAATTAAAGGCCGCAAACCGAACTAAAAGTAATTATGCCAAATTGCCCTTTAAGGAGATTGATGGCACCTGATCAAAAATAGCGGAGATACCGGATCCATCTTTTTGCTCATGGTTCTGGTTGCTTTTTTTTGGGGCGGCGCTTTTAATGCGGCCAAATTTGCGCTCAGTGATATTTCCCCGTTAACAGCGGCTTTTTTTCGTTTTGCCTTAACCGCCTTGATCCTGCTCCCCTTTAGTTTCCGCGAGCTGGCCCGTACAAAGTTAAAGTCCCGGGATTGGCTCGATTTTTTTTTATTGGGTTTGACCGGTGTTTTCGGCTATAACGTTTTTTTCCTGGTCGGTATGCAAACCACTTCTCCGATCAACGGTTCCCTGATTGTGTCGGCCAGTCCGATGGTAACAACCCTGCTTGCTTTCCCCATTTTGAGAGAAAAAATCGCAGCTGGACATTTGGGCGGCATACTGCTCTCTTTTGGAGGCGTCTGCCTGGTGGTCAGCGGCGGTTCACTGCGCAGCCTTCTATCGCTTCAAGTTAACCGGGGGGATCTCCTGATGCTGGGCGCCATGCTCAGTTGGTCCCTCTATGCCATCGTCGGCAAAAAAGTGATGGGCCGGCGCTCGCCGGTGGTATCCACCTCTTACGGGATAGCCGCCGGGACGCTGCTCCTGCTTCCCTTTGCCCTTTTCGGAGACCCGGGTTTCGGCTCTCTGGCCGGCGCCGGCTGGCCGGCTTTTTCAGCTATCCTTTATCTGAGCGTCTTCGCCTCCGTACTCGGCTTCCTCTGGTGGAACCGCGGCGTATCTTTTCTCGGCGCCGGACGGGCGTCTGTTTTTCTAAATTTAATTCCCGTCGCGACCATGGTCATTTCACTGTTTTTTCGCGATCCGATCGTGCTTAGCCAAATCGCGGGATGCGTCCTGATCATTGGCGGGGTAACCATGACCGCACGGCAGAAAAACAAAGTTGAGCTGGCCGGCCAAAGTTTAATTGGAAGGATGGAGGCAGGCAACCGGCGGTGAATATCTTAACAGTTAACCGGCGTCGGGCTATTCTTTTCCTTGTTGCGGCGGCAGTGCTGTGGAGCACGGGCGGCCTGCTGATTAAAATAATTGACTGGCATCCCCTGGCTATCGCCGGAGGAAGGAGCGCGGTCGCCGCCGTGGCGATTTTAATCATTACCAGGCGCCGCCCATTCCTTACCTGGTCTTTTCCCCAGGTGGGCGGCGCCCTGTGTTATGCGGGTACTGTTGCTTTATTCGTGGCCGCCACGAAGTTAACCACCGCAGCCAATGCCATTTTACTCCAATACACCGCCCCAATTTATATCGCCCTGTTCGGTTACCGTTTCTTAAAAGAGCGAACAACCCGCTTCGACTGGCTCATCGTCACCGCCACATTGGGTGGAATGTGCTTATTTTTCTTGGATGATCTTGCCGCAGGCGGCGCCTGGGGAAACTGCCTGGCGATTTTGAGCGGGATCTCATTTGCCGGCCTTATTCTCTGCATGCGCAAACAAAAAGACGGTTCTCCTCTGGAGACCGTAATCCTGGGGAATATTTTTACCGTATTGATCTGCCTGCCATTTATCCTCAGTTCAACGCCCCCCGGCCCGGCAGGGTGGTTCGCCTTGCTTTTACTGGGTTTTTTCCAACTGGGCCTATCATATGTACTCTACGCTGCCGCCGTTAAATCCGTTACCGCCCTGGAGGCGGTTCTGGTTCCGGTGATTGAACCCCTGCTCAACCCCGTCTGGGTATTCCTTTTCCTCGGTGAAATACCCGGCCCCTGGGCCATTCTCGGAGGAGCGATGGTCATCGGTTCGATCACCGCCTACAGCTCCGTAAAAGCAATCCCGGGGGTCAGACCTTGAAATATGAATTAAACTGGTATTTTTTGTTTTACGGGCAAAGCCTTGCCTTTAATTCACATTTCAAGGTCTGACCCCATTGACCCCTGCTTAGGGGGAGACCGTCCGGGGTTAAAATCCAAAAAAGTTCATTCGGTGCCAGGCACCGAATGAACTTTTTAATAATTTTCCTGGCGGGGACCTA
>JAGUZX010000073.1 GCA_020060545.1 Desulfovibrio sp.
AGCAAGGCTCCAAGGCTGGCTCCAGGCTGATGGCTAATCTTTACCTGGCGGGATTCCCACCCGCTATATGATGCGACATTGCTCAGTCGCTCGCACGGTCCCGCCAATAGGAAAACCATGACCAAACGGACCAAAATATTCCTCATAGTCCTGGCGCTCCTGGTGATTCTTGCCGCGGCATCTTATTACATCGTGCTGCGGCTATTCGACATCGCTCCGCCGCCGGCGCCTGAAACTTCGCCCGGCCTGGGATCGCTCTACGGCCGGGTAACCGCAGCCGGGGGCGGGCTTTTACCCGGGCCGGAACCCATCCGCGGCGCCCAGGTCTCCCTGGAACCGGGAGGGTTCGCCACGCGCACCGATAAAGAAGGGGCTTATTTCATCGGCTCTATCCCTCCCGGCACCTACACCTTCACCTTCAGCGCGCCGGGATATGAGACGCAGGTTATATCACCGGTCAGGGCGCTGCCGGGGCAGCCCCAGCTGGTGGAAGGATCGCTCTTTTCCATCCCCCGCGGGCCGGCCGCGGCCCGGCTGGCGCTGACCACGGCCATGGGGATGGGCCGCGCCCCGGAAGAGCACGCCTACAATTCCACCGTTTATATCGACGCCGGGAAGAGTGAAAACGCCTCCCGGGAAGGTTTTCGTTGGGAGATCTACGGCCCCAAGGGCGAACTGGTGGAGGATCCTTTAAATCCCGGGCGCCCCCTGGCCCCCGTCCCCTCCCAAATGCCCGGCTCGTCTCCCTACGTCTTTACTTTCGTGCCCCCAGCCGCGGGGGAGTATACGGTGCGCCTGCACTTAAGCAACAACCTCTACCCGCAGGAAGACACGGCCGCGGTTGCCGTGCGCGCGGTGAACGTGCCGCCCGAAGCCTACCCTTCCGTCTACCCCGGGCCCCTCCCTCCTTCAAAGGAAGGGCGCGTTTTTTTGAGCGCCTCCCGGGGCCTGAAAGTGGTGGAAGCGGGCGCGCAGGTCTATTTGCGCGGCTTCGCCGTGGACAAGAATTACCCTTCACCGGAACTATACAACCCCGGCGGCGCCGCGCCGGATATCTACGGGCAGAATTACGACCACTTCCAGAGGGCCTTCAGCTGGCGCTGGGAGCTGTTTTTGATCCGGGACGGGGGGGAAGAGCAGGACTTGAGCGACCGGCTGCGCACGCCGGCGGGAACGCCGGGCACAAGCGGGCAGCACCTGTCCTTTACCGCCGCCGAACCGGGCGCCTATCGCGCCTGCCTGGTGGTAAACGACAACGACCCTTACGGCGCGCTGGAAAGCAAAGCCGCATCCGTTGAGATCCTGGTCCAGCCCAAGACGGCTTCAATCGGCGAATCGCGCTGCCTGCAGTGCCATCAAAGCGGCGGCAGGAGCAAGACCGCCCTGCCTACCCCTGGGAGCAGACTTTCCATGGTAAAAGCGGCGGCGCCGGCTGCCAGGACTGCCATGGCCCCGGCGCCGCACACGCCGCGTCGCCCGCCAGGGAGAAGCGATCAACCATTGACATCTCTTACGACGCCGGTCTGTGCGGGAGTTGCCACCGGCAGTACAACCACTGGGAGAAATCGCGCCACAGCGACGGTTACGCTTTCGGTCATACCGAGATCGCCCGGCCGCTCCTGTTGAATTGCACCAAATGTCATTACCCGCAGGGCTTTATTGCCGCGACAAACCGGATGGCGGCGGAAGGGATTGGCTTCAAGCAGGCGGAGTTTAAAAAGCCCCTTTTCCCCGGCGGCCCCGTCTTCTTCGACTTTGATATGCTGCCTGAGCCTGACGGGAAAAGCATCGCCTGTGTCGCCTGCCACGATCCCCACGGCCGGGCCACAAAAGAAAATCCCACCGCCCTGAGAGCGGGGGGTGTTTCCGGCCTGTGCGGCACCTGCCACCAGGACAAGTGGCAGAATATCCTCCTGGAAGGGACGGCGGGAGCGGTCAGCTCCTACGAGTATCCGGGGAGCAGCTACCGTTTCGCCAACCCCCACAACACGGCGGGCAAGTGCGTCCTCTGCCACATGGATACCGCTGAAGAGGCCCTCGACGCCCAGGGCAACCGGGCGGTGGGCGGCCATACCATGCGCATGCGCAGCCTGGGCACGGCGGAAGCGCTGGGCGGCTACGGCCTCCGCTCCGACAACCCGGCGCTGATGCGGGGCGGCGAGGCGGCGGGCAATATCCTCAACCTGGCTCCCTGCCGCCGCTGCCATGGCGGCGCTGTTGAGACCTTCAATTACCGGGGGCTGCAGGAGGAAATCTTCGGGCTGTGGATGGAACTGGGCAACCTGCTGCGCGAGCAGAACAGCGGTTACCTGCCCGGCTACCGTCCCGGGGACAAGTGCGCCACCTGCCACCGGGGAGGCACGCTCCCCTTCGAGAATGACCCCAAACTAATCCTGGAGAACGCCTACAGCAACTACAAGCTCATCGGCAGCGACCGCAGCTGGGGCATTCACAACCCCCGCTATGTGCGGCAGCTCCTGCTCGACTCCATCGCCTCATTGAAAAATTTCCGTTGAGCGGGCCAGCGGGGAGCAGCAATCCAAATCCGGCCTGCTCTCCGACGTTGATCTGGGAAGCAGGGCTGGATCGATGGTAATACCGGGTACTAACCCGGCATTGTTATTCTGGATACTCTTCTTTCAGAGAAGAGAGATGTACTCAGGCAGGCTGCGTTCCTGCCTGATCAGTTTTTTATTACTTGCAACCGCCGGTAAGAGCACGGTGGTAGTTGAGTTTTCGCCGTAGATACGAAGCAAGTATTTTAAAGGAAGTTTTATAGTTAATTCACTTAACGCTAACATAGAACTCTCAGGGGTTAATAGTCCCTGATGTAAAATAACTTAAATCTTTTGGCTTTTACTTAAGTGAGAAAAGGGCAAATAACTAAGGTCAATATTTATATATTTGTTTACAAAAGGAAAGGTTAATTTTAGCAGAAGGAAACCTATAGCGCTTCCAAGAGTATTAATAATTATATCGTCAACATTAGCATAGCGAAAAGTGAAACCATATAATAACGAGGTTATTAGTTGGAATATTTCAATCATTAAGGATATTCCGGAGGAGATTATTACCACTTTGCTAAATGTCGATAATTTCCTTGTAATAAGAGGTAGCAAATAACCCATAGGAACAAACATTAAGAGATTAAAAGCTAAAGGACGAATTATAAACCATTCATCGTCTAAAAAAAATTTTGAGATATCGGTGATGATAGTTTGCAACGGTATTAAATTAAACTGAACTGTATCTTTAAATCCTCCATGAAGGAAGATAGGGAGAAAAGCTACATCAAAAACTTTGGCTAAATAGATGTAAAAGCTTAGAGCGATTATGTGTTTTTCTACGCAAGCTTTATTTTTCTTTAGCTTAATAAAGATTGGGATATATATTAATATAGCTAAAGTAATAATAGGCAGATTCCGAAAAGAAAGCATATTTAATAGCACTTCCTTTGTAATATGATAAAAATTTTTGTAAGGCCATTGGTTTGAACAATGGCTTTACAAAACTACCATATTAACCTATTAAAAAGAATTACGGGTTATACAGGTTTCCAGTACCAGTTATGGCAACAGTGTAAGGCTGTGGCGTCCAAAATACTAAGTAGTATTTGTTTGAATTAGCATCTACAGTCCATTGTGGGTAACTTGTTTTATAAGAATGTGTAGCAGCATAGATTCATGCTGTTGCCGGTAATACCCGCATTGTTGCAGAGAATATGCACATCAGGGAAAGCGGCAAGAGCCATTTCGATTAGTTCTTTCACCTCGGCCTCATTGGAGACGTCGGTTTTTTTCATCACCGCTTTTACTTCTTCCGCGGATGCAAGCCTCGTTACTTCTGCGAGGGCATCTTCGTTTCGATCTGCCAGAACAAGAGCCGCGCCCTCCCTGGCAAAACGGAGCGCCGTGGCCTTGCCGATGCCGCTGGAGGCCCCGGTAATAATGGCGACCTTCTGATTAAGGAGACCGTTGCCTGCCATAGCCTACTCCTTTCATTTTTCGTTAACGAATTGTTTCCAAGAAGACGAAAGGATTATTCCCATTCGATGGTGCCGGGGGGTTTGGAGGTGATATCGTAGACGATGCGGGCGAGGGTCGGGATTTCGCCGGTGATACGGGTTGAAACCCGCTCCAGCAGGTCAAAAGGCAGCCGGGCCCAGTCGGCAGTCATGGCGTCTTCCGAGGTGACCGCCCGCAGCGCCACGACCGGCCCGTAGTGGCGGTTATCCCCTTTCACCCCGACCACATTGATACCCGTGAGGACCGCGAAGAACTGCCACAGCCCTCCGGCCAGCCCGGCCCGCTCAACCTCTTCCCTGAAGATGGCGTCCGCTTCCTGCAGCAGGGCCAGTTTCTCCGCCGTAACCTCCCCGATAATGCGCACCGCCAGCCCGGGGCCCGGGAAAGGCTGCCGCTTTAAAATCGAATCGGGCAGGCCCAGTTCTTTCCCCACCAGGCGGACTTCGTCCTTGAACAGCTCCCGCAGCGGCTCGATCAGCTTGAACCCGTGCTGCTCGGGCAGGCCGCCCACGTTGTGGTGGGATTTGATCACGGCGGCGCCGGTGGTCGAGCCGCTCTCGATCACGTCGGGATAGATCGTCCCCTGGGCCAGAAAATCAATCTCGCCCAGCGAAAGGGCTTTCTCCCAGAAAACAGCGATGAATTCAGCCCCGATGATGCGCCTTTTCGCTTCCGGGTCGGTCACGCCGCGCAGCCGGTTTAAGAAACGGTCCCGGGCATCGATATGGATAAACTCGCCCTGCAGGCGGCGGCTGAAGAGATCGATGACCTGCCGGGCCTCCCCCTTGCGCAGGAGCCCGTGGTCTACAAAGATGGAAACGAAGCGCTCTCCGAGGGCCTGATCCAGGAGAAAGGCCACCACCGAAGAGTCAACTCCGCCGCTCAGGGCGCAGACCACTCTTTGCTCGGGCCCCGCGGCCTGCCTGATCTGCTTGACCGCGCTCCGGATAAAATCGCGGGGCGTCCATGAAGGGCTGCAGCCGCAAACATCGTAGAGGTAGCGCTTCAAGATCTGCATGCCGCCTGGAGTATGATAGACTTCCGGATGAAACTGCAGGCCGTAGAGCCGGCGCGCGCGATCCCCCATCGCGGCGACGGTGCCGTTCTCCGAGCGGGCCAGCACCGTAAACCCGGGAGGCACTTCGCGCACCTCGTCCTGGTGGCTCATCCACCCGTAACGGCAGCTTTCATCCTCAAAGCAGGCATCCGAAAAAAGAGGGTCGGGATCGGAAAGCACAAAAGCGGTCCGGCCGAACTCGGATCGGCTTCCCTGTTCCACCCGGCCGCCCAGTTCCATCCCCAGGAGCTGCATCCCGTAGCAGATGCCTAAAACCGGGATGCCGCCGCCAAACAGGGCCGGGTCGCAGCGGGGCGCTCCCTCCAGGTAGACGCTGGCCGGCCCCCCGGTGAGGATGATGCCGTTGGGGCTCAGCCGGCGGATCTTCTCCCAGGGAGTATCGTAAGGCAGCAGCTCGCAGTAAACTTTGGCTTCGCGCACCCGCCGGGCGATGAGCATGCTGTACTGCCCTCCGAAATCAAGGATGATGATCGTTTCACGCTTTCTGTGCCTTAATTCTTGCGCCATCTTTATCCCACCTTTCTCTCATCGGGAGAGGCTGTCGGGTAGCGGCCGTCAAAGCAGGCGGTGCAGTAACCGGCCCCGCCGCCTCCGGCCGCGGCTTCCAGATCTTCTACGGTCGTAAAGGTAATGCTGTCCGCGCCAATAGAGGCGGCCAGCCGTGCGGGGTCAGCATCAGCGGCGGCGGCCAGTTCGGCGGCCACCGGGATGTCGATGCCGTAGTAACAGGGGTAACGGTACGGCGGCGCGGAAATGTAAAAGTGGACCTCTGCCGCCCCGGCGTTCTTGAGCAGCGCCGCCAACTGGCGCGCCGTAGTGCCCCTGACGAGGGAATCGTCCACCACGGCCACCCTTTTGTCCCTGACCAGGTCGGTTACGGGGTTGTATTTAAGCCTGGCGGCCAGCTCCCTCTCGCCCCGGGCCGGCTCGATGAACGTCCGGCCGCGGTAAGGGTTGCGGTGAATGGCCCATTCCAGGGGCAGCCCCGCCCCTTCGGCCATGCCCATGGCCGCCGATATTCCGGAATCGGGAGAAGGGATGACCATATCCAGCCCGGGCCTGGCCAGCCGGGCCAGGCGATCCCCGATCGCCTTACGCACCAGATGGACATTTTTGCCAAAGAAGTTGCTGTCGGGGCGGGCAAAGTAAATAAATTCGAAGATACAGAAGGCTGAAGGCATACCCGCCACAGGGGCCGTAGCGGACAGTTCGCCGCCCTGAACAGAAACAATTTCACCGGGAAGCACCTCCCGGATAAAAGCGGCCCCCGCGGCATCCAGGGCGCAGGTCTCCGAGGCGAAAACGACTGTCTCATCCAGGCGTCCGATCACCAGGGGCCTGAAACCGTGCGGGTCGCGAAAGGCTACCAGCTGCTCGCAATCCATGAGGACGGCGGCATAAGCTCCCTCTACTGTCTCCATCGCCCGGGCGACGGCTTCCGCCAGCCCCAGCCTGCGGTAACGGAAGAGGGTGGCCAGAAGCGTCTCCGTGTCCGAAGTGGCGTGAAAAATATGCCCCTGCTCAAGCATGGACCGCTTGAGCAGGTCGTCATTCGAAAGATTGCCGTTGTGGGCCAGGGCGATCCCGCCGCCGTTGGAAGCACGGGCGACCAGCGGCTGGGCGTTGGCGATGCTGCTCACACCGGTGGTCGAGTAGCGGACGTGGCCGAGCACCGCCGTAGCAGGAAGCGTGGCAAGCATTTCCCGGGGGAATACCTGCCCCACCAGGCCCATCCCTTTGTGGCACTGTAAGCCGGCCGGCCCGGGAAAAGCCATGCCGGCGCTCTCCTGGCCGCGGTGCTGCAGCGCCAGCAGCCCCAAAAAAGCGGCCTGGGCGGCGGTTTGCGGGCCGTGGTGATTGCAGACGGCGAAAACGCCGCATTCATCTTTAGGGCGGCCATTGCGGCGGCCTTTACCCTCTCCGGTAATCACCAAAGCCCCCTTTCGGCAGATGAGGCGGAAACCAGGGGAAACCGTGTCAATAAATGACACCGCTTGTCCAAATTAAATTATACCGGGGGCTCCGGCAAAAGACAAGCCCGGGAATTCCCGGCTGTTGATTAAGTTATGGCCGGGTACCCTAACTGAGTTAACTTGGGTGCCCGGCACTTAAATTCACATGGCGTGGAAGTCCTGGAGGCTGCGGACACGCATGGGTTCCCGCTGCAGGGTGCGGATGCCTTCCAAAGCGGCGCGCACGCCCTGCAGAGTGGTAATGATCGAAACACCGTACTGGACGGCGCTCCGGCGAATGAGGGCCCCGTCGGACCGGGCGCCCTTTCCGGCCGGGGTGTTGACGATGAGAGCGACCTCGCGCCGGCGAATGTAGTCGATGATATTGGGGGAACCCTCCGCCAGCCTTTTGACCTCTTCGACACGGATCCCGGCCTCCCGCAGCGCGGCGGCGGTCCCCGCGGTAGCCGCCAGCGTAAATCCCAGGGCTGCCAGTTCGCGGGCCAGCGGCGCCATCTCCGCCTTGTCCCGGTCGGCCACGCTGACAATGATCCGCCCTTCGACCGGCAGGGGCGTTCCCGCGGCAAGCTGCGCTTTGGCCATGGCCCCGCCGAAGGTGGCGTCGATACCCATCACTTCACCGGTGGAGCGCATCTCCGGGCCGAGGATAATGTCCACTTCGGAAAAGCGGGAAAAGGAAAAGACCGCTTCTTTTACCGCCTTATAGGAAGGGACCCGCTCGGCTGTGAAACCCAGCTCCGGCAGGGTCCGCCCGGCCAGGACTCGCGCCGCCATCCGGGCCAGGGGGATGCCGGCGGCCTTGCCCACAAAGGGCACGGTCCGGGAAGCGCGGGGGTTTGCCTCAAGGATGAACACCTGCTCCCCCTTGACCGCAAACTGGATATTCAGCAGGCCGACCACGTTCAACTCACGGGCCAGCAGGACGGCCTGGCGCCTGATTTCGGCCAGTTGAGCCTGCCCAAGGCTGTAGGGCGGCAGTACGCAGCAGCTGTCCCCGGAGTGAATCCCGGCGTGCTCCACATGCTCCATAATCCCCGCGATGACCACGTTTTGGGCGCCGTCGGCGATTACATCCACGTCTATTTCCACCGCCGCCTCGAGGAACTTGTCCAGGAGCAGGGGGTACCCGGGTGAAATTTCCACCGGGCCCCGCAGGTAGTCTTCCAGGTCCGCCGCGTCGTAAACGATGCGCATGGCCCGGCCGCCGAGGACGTAAGAGGGGCGTGCCAGGACCGGGTAGCCCAACCGGGCGGCGGCCTGCAGCGCCTCCTTTCCGGTGCCGGCGGTGCCGCCGGGCGGCGCCTGGACCCCCAGCTTCTCCACCACCAGGGCGAATTTTTCCCTGTTTTCAGCCCGGTCGATATCCAGGGGCGAGGTGCCCCAGATCCTGACTCCCTGTTCCAGGAGAGGCATGGCCAGATTGAGCGGCGTCTGCCCCCCGAATTGTAAAATCACGCCGTCGGGTTTTTCCAGGTCATGAATATTGAGCACATCTTCGAGGGCCAGCGGTTCAAAGTAGAGGCGGTCGGAAATATCGTAATCGGTGCTGACCGTTTCCGGGTTGCAGTTAACCATAATCACCAGGCACCCTTCTTCCCGCAGGGCCAGCGCCGCCTGGACGCAGCAGTAGTCGAATTCCACACCCTGGCCGATCCGGTTCGGCCCGCTGCCCAGGATCATCACCTTGCGCCCCTCCGCCGCTCCCTCCGCCGGGACAAAGGCTTCCTCTTTCCCGTTCTCGTAGGTGGAATAAAAATAAGGGGTGAAGGCTTCAAACTCGCCCGCGCAGGTATCGACGCGGCGGAAGGATGGGCGGAGCGGCAAAGCGAGGCGCTCCCGGCGGACTGCCGCCTCGGAGCGGCCGGTCAGGGAAGCGATGCGGCGGTCGGAGAAACCCCAGGCTTTGGCCCTGGGCAGGCCGGCCGGGTATGAACCGGGCAGTTCCTTCTCCATCTCCACCAGCTGCCGGATCTGCTCCAGGAACCACCCGTTAATCCTGGTCAGCTCCTGGATTGCCGCGGTGTCAAAGCCGGCGCGGTACGCGTCGGCGATCTGAAAGATGCGCTCGGGGTAAGCGACCTGCAGCTTCCGCCGCAGTTCGTCCCGGCCGCACCCTTCCGCCAGGCCTACTCCTCCCTCCAGGCCGTAAAAACCCTGTTCCAGGGAGCGCAGCGCTTTCTGCAGCGCTTCCTTGAAGGTGCGGCCGATGCTCATCACCTCCCCCACCGATTTCATGCGCGTGGTCAGGGAACGGTCGGCGCGGGGAAACTTGACAAAATCCCAGCGCGGTATTTTCACCACGCAGTAATCCAGGGCCGGTTCAAAAGAAGCCGGGGTTTCGCGGGTGATATCGTTGGGCAGCTCGTCCAGGGTATAGCCGGCGGCCAGCTTGGCCGCGATCTTGGCGATCGGGAACCCGGTCGCCTTCGAGGCCAGCGCCGATGAGCGGGACACCCGGGGGTTCATCTCCACCACGACCATGCGGCCGGATTCGGGGTCCAGGGCAAACTGGATGTTGCAGCCTCCGGTCTCCACGCCGATCTCGCGCAGGGCGCAGATCGAGGCGTCGCGCATGAGCTGGTATTCCCGGTCGCTCAACGTCTGCACGGGGGCGACGGTGATGCTCTCTCCGGTATGAATGCCCATCGGGTCGACATTCTCGATCGAGCAGACGATCACCACGTTGTCGTTCCGGTCGCGCATCACCTCCAGTTCGAATTCCTGCCAGCCGATAATCGCTTTCTCGACCAGCACCCGTCCGATGGGGCTCGAGGCCAGCCCCGCGGCCACTCCCGCTTCGAGTTCGCTCCGGGTGTGGGCGATACCCCCGCCGGCCCCCCCCAGGGTGAAGGAGGGGCGGATCACCAGGGGATAACCTGCGCCCGCGGCGAAGGCGAGCGCTTCCGCTACGCTGCCCAGGTGGCGGCTTTCGACCACGTCCAGCCCGGCGCGGGACATCGCTTCCTTGAACAGCTCCCGGTCTTCGGCGCGCTTGATGACGGCGGCGTTCGCCCCGATCAGCTCGACCCCGTAATGGTCGAGCAGCCCGCTGTCGGCCAGCTCCACGGCGATGTTGAGGGCGGTCTGCCCGCCCAGCGTCGGCAGCAGGGCCTGGGGCCTTTCGGCGGCGATCACTTCAGCGGCGACCGCGGCGGTGAGCGGTTCGATATAGGTGCGGTCCGCGAGGTCCGGGTCGGTCATGATCGTCGCCGGGTTGCTGTTGATCAGGACCACCTCGTAGCCTTCTTCGCGCAGGGCCCGGCAGGCCTGGGTCCCCGAGTAATCGAACTCGCAGGCCTGTCCGATCACGATCGGCCCGGAGCCAATAATCAAGATTTTTTGTAGATCGGTGCGTTTGGGCATGTTTCATCTCCTGCCTGGATAATAGCTTATTGCCTCCAGGGTTCCGTTCTCCTGTAGTGGCGACGCATGCGTCGCCCGCGGGCGCAGCACGCTGCGCCCAACAAGCGCCGGCCGCCGTACAGCAGTCTTACCTCTCACTTCTCACATCGCACATCTCAGTTACCGGCCATCATCGCCACAAAACGGTCAAACAGCGAAACCGAATCGTGCGGCCCGGGCGAGGCTTCCGGGTGGTATTGAACCGAGAAGAAACGCAGCGCCTCGTTTTCCATCCCTTCGAGAGTCCCGTCGTTAAGGTTGATATGGGTAGGCCGGGTCCCCTCCCGCTCTTCTTCCAGCAGCACGCAGTAGCCGTGGTTTTGGGAAGTAATATGCACGCGGCCCGTCGCCAGGTCTTTCACCGGGTGGTTCCCGCCGCGGTGGCCGAAAGGCAGCTTGAAGGTTTTGAAGTCGAGGGCCAGCCCCAGGACCTGGTGTCCCAGGCAGATGCCGAAGATGGGGAGGCGGCCGAGAAGGGCGCGCACTTCGGGCAGGAGGCCCGTCAAAGCCGCCGGGTCTCCGGGGCCGTTGGAAAGGAGGACCCCGTCCGGGTTCATGCTTAAAACCTGCCGGGCTTCGGTTCCGGCGGGCACCACCGTTACTTTGCAGCCCCGGCAAACCAGCTGCCGCAGGATGCTGTATTTGACGCCGAGATCGTAAACCACGACATGGCGGCCGTTGCCGGCGGAGGGTGCGGGGGCGGTAAAAAAAGAGCCCTTTTCCCCGGGAGTCCAGGCATAGGGCTCGGCACACGAAACCTGTCCCACCAGGTCCGGATCCGCCAGCCCCGTATAGGCGCGCACCCGGGCCAGCAGTTCTTCCGGTGCAGAAGCCCGGGTGGAAACAGCCCCTTTCATCGTGCCGGCGCCGCGTAAGTGCAGGGTAAGCGTGCGGGTATCGACACCCTGCACAGCGAGGATACCGTGACGGCCCAGGTAATCCCCGAGGTTTTCTGCGGCGCGCCGGTTATATGGGCGGGAGCAGTACTCCTTGATTAAAAGGGCCTCCACCCGGGGTGAGGCCGACTCGATATCTTCATCATTAACGCCGTAGTTTCCGATCAGGGGATAAGTAAGGGCCAGGATCTGCCCTTTGTAGGAGGGGTCGGTGATCATCTCCTGGTACCCGGTCATGGCGGTGTTGAAAACGACCTCTCCGAAAACCTCTCCCGGCCCGGTAAAACTATTGCCGGATAGGTGGAACCCATCCTCAAGGACAATAATCGCTTTCAAGACACCGCCCCTTCCGTCTCTTCCGTTCATTTTAATCTAAGCCGGCGCTAAAAATACTTTTAGTGTCAATTATAACGGGACGCCTCGAATTAGGCAAGTAAAATTTAGGGGTAGAGGATACGCTTGGACGCCTGTGCCCGTAATTGACCAAAAAGAGGTTAATTGTGCGTAAATGGATCCGGTGTATCCTCCTGATAATAGGTAGAACCCTGCTGGCATTACCACATAGTATGTAGAGAGAGACTGTAACCTAAATTAGGAGTGGTGACGCGATGGCCAGAGGGAAATTAAAAAAGGTGTTTCCGGGTTCAAACTCGGCATACGGGTTTTATTCATTCTACGACCAGATTATCGAAGATGATGCGGCGCGCATCTTTGTCATTAAAGGAGGGCCGGGGGTGGGCAAGTCCACCTTTATGAACAATATCGCCCGGGAAATGATCCGGAAAGGGTTTGACGTCGAGTTCCACTGCTGCTCCGCCGACAACGACTCGCTTGACGGAATCGTTTTTCCCCAGCTGAACATAGCCTGCATCGACGGGACCGCTCCCCACGTGGTGGACCCGAAGAATCCCGGCGCGGTCGATGAGATCATCCATCTTGGCGAATTTTGGAACGAAGCGGGGATGATCTCCCACCGGGAAGCAATTTTAAAGTCAAACCGGGAGATCAGCCGCCTCTACCGCCGGGCTTACCGCTACCTGGCCGCCGCCAAGCTGTTTCTTGACGAGGTTGAAGACTACTACCGTGAGAACAACTGCCTCAATGTCTCCGGTCTCGATAAACTGGCCCTGCAGGTCACAAAAGATATCTTTGGCGATCAAGTCGGCGAGCGGGAAGAGAAACAGCGGGAAAGGCACCTCTTTGCCACCGCCATTACCCCTGACGGGCCGGTCAGCTACCTGGATACGATCGTGGACAAAAGCTTCCATCGTTATATCATCTCCGGCGATGACGGGACCGGCAAAAACGAGCTGATCGCCCGGATTAAAGATGCCGCCGTGATGCGCAGCTTTTTTGTCGAGGTCTACCACTGTGCCCTCGACCCGCACAAGATCGACCACGTGATCATTCCCCAGCTGGGCACGGCGGTCTTGAACAGCGTCACCCCCCATATCCTTGAGCCGCACGGCGACGATGTGGTCGTGGAAACGGATGTTTATGTCCAAAACCCCGGCGCCCACCTGGAAAAGGAGCGGGACATGGCCCGCGCGCTCTACCAGCAATCCTTCGACGCGGCTATCGGCTATCTCAACCGGGCCCACGAAGTGCACGACGAACTCGAAGCTTACTATATCCCCAATATGCGCTTTGTCGAAATCAACCGCCAGGCGCAGGCCGTGCTGGAAAAAATCCTATCCTACCGGATGCCGGCCGCTTAGGCGCACGCAAAGCACAGATAGATCAAGGGTCGAGTAGGTTATGCCCTCGCGGGCATAACCCCTCACAGAACCGTGCTTGCGCTATTCACGCACACGGCTCTTCATAACAGCATTCA
>JAGUZX010000103.1 GCA_020060545.1 Desulfovibrio sp.
CCGGACCAGTTCCGCCACCGCGGCGCAGTCGATCGGCGGCACGGTATTGGGCATGCAGGCCAGGGAGGTGATCCCTCCGGCCGCCGCGGCGGCGGATCCGCTGGCGATGGTTTCCTTGGCTTCGAAACCGGGCTCTCTCAAGTGAGCATGCAGATCGACAAACCCGGGCACGATTACTTTTCCCGCGGCATCGATTACAAGCGCGTTTTCCGGGGGGTCTAGCCGCGGCTCGACGGCGGCGATAACGCCCCGCTCAACAAGGAGGTCCGCCGGCCGGTCGAGGGAGCGGGACGGGTCGAGAACCCGCCCGCCTTTGAACAGAATGTGCACGGTTCCACCGCCTCCATAACCGCATCATTTCCATAACCGTTCGCGCCGGGCGGGCGCCGTAATTTTTCAGGCCGCGCGACACTTTTAACCCGGCCGGTCGAGTTCGTCCAAGATCCGGCGCATCACCCGGGCGGTGCTGTCGTGAATCACTACCCGGGCCTGGCTGTCGTAAAATGTCGGCTCCCGGTTTATGATCACCAGGTTTTCGCTGAAATGGGGAATCATATTGGCCGGCGAAACCTGCATGCTCGAACCGATGACCATGATGCAGTCTGCCTGCCTGGCTTCCGCCAGGGCTTCCTGGTAAGCCGGGGGCATGGCCTCGCCGAAAAGGATCACGTCGGGCTTGACCGGTTCGCCGCACTCCGGGCAAAGCGGGGGCAGAATCCCCGACGCCACAGCGCCGACCACTTCGGCGATGGAAACACGGGTGCGGCAAAAAACGCAGCTGGCGCTGCTCAAAGTGCCGTGAATCTCCAGGACGCGGCTGGCGCCTCCTTTTTGGTGGAGCCCGTCGACATTCTGCGTGATGATCGCTTTAACCAGGCCGCGCCGCTGGAGCTCGCCCAGGACAATATGGGTATCATTGGGTTGGGCCGCCGCGATCAGCTGAAAAAATTCAAGGCCCAGGTTGTAGAACTGGGCGGGATCGGCCTTGAAGCCCTGGATTGTAAACACCTCGGGATTTACCCTGGTCCAAAGGCCGCTGTCCGGGCTTCGGAAATCGGGAATACCGCTTTCCGTGGAGGCCCCGGCTCCCGTCAGGGCTACGGCATAGCTGCTCTCCCGCAGCAGGCCGGCGGCCCGCTTGATCCGCTCGTCTACAGTTTCCAAAAGTCAGCCTCCTTGATTATAAAACCTGGCACTAAATAAACTTTTCAGTTCATTTGGTGCCTGGCACCGAAAATGAACTAAAAGCCCCTTCTGAGCAGAAGGGGCTGGTGGGGGTTTAGCCGTTCAGTTGCGTTTCCGATCCTGGTGCGCCAGGAAAGCGAGCATATTGCGGTAAGCCTTCTGGTCAATATGCAGGACCCGGTTAATGAAATTGTATTTCCGGCTGATACCACCCAGGGATACGCCGTATTGCCCGGCCAGTTCCTTCTGGGTCAGGCTTAAGAAATGAAACCGGACCAGGCAGTACTCGAGCGCCGCGGCCCAGGTTTGCGGTTTCATTATCCGCGGCATGTGCGGGTAAATCCGGTTAACAAAGTCAAGCCAGATGGCCTGGACGTCCTCAAAAAATTCTTCCCCATAGTATTCGCTTTTACGCATATTGATGAAAGTTTGGTTTAATACTTCCTGCCACTTTTCTTTCCAGACCGGGGCCAGCAGCGGATAGTTGCACAGGTTGATTTCCACAATCCGCCCGGCGGAGTAAATCCGGCAGTTTTCCGCCGGTGACAGGTTCTTTAATTCCAGCAGCGCGATCTGGCGGAGCCGTTCCGTGATCCAGGGGCTGACCACATAATCTTTAAGCATGCCGCAGGTATCGGGGGAGTGTATTTTCCCGTAGAGGCGGATGATCTTTTCCTTTAAGCTGTCGCTGCCCTGGTAAAGCCCTCTCTGCAGGGCCTGCCTGAAGCTTTTATCCCGGAACTGTTCCTGCAGTTCTTCGCCCGACAGGAGGGAAAGTGCACGTTCCAGGGCTTCGCTTTCCTGGGCGGTCATGGCCTGGTTTAACTCGGAAGGCTCAGCCTCATCCTCTTCCATGGCCGCCAAAAGGTCCCTGGCTTCATCGACCATTTCTCCTTCCGGCGACACCTGGAGGTATTTCAAAAGATACTGCTTGGCCTTGGGCAGATCATCCATCAACCCGCAGTTGATCGCCATAAAAAAATAGCATTCCGTCAGCTCCGGATTGAGGTTGCACACGACATGCTTGAAGATCTGGTTGGCTTCTTTCAACCGGCTGGTTTTGCTCAGAAGGCAGGCCAGGTGATAGTGGTTTTCGGCATTGCCGGGTTCGATTTCAATGGCCTTTTTCAAAAACAGCAGCGCCTTGGAAAGTTTGTTCTTCTGGTGGTAATAACTGCCTTTTTGAAAATAATAGTTTGAGTCCTGTTTAAAGGGAATGATCTTCGCGGACATTTCAGTTGTCTTGAGGATTCCCTTCGGCCGATCAACCCGTCCCAACCGCTTCACCACCGTAGCAATAAATAATGTAGGCTGTATTGCGCTATAAATTTCTCCAAGTGACAGAGAATATCCTGCCTTGATCCATGAAAAATAATGCGCCGCGGCGGGTTCTCAGGAAGGGGTTTCCTGCTCGGAAGGCCGTTTGAGGTAGATGCTGCGCTCGAGGAAACGGTCCCACTCGGTCCAGTCCCCCGCACCCGGGGGATGTTTCTCCATCAACCTGGCGAACTGGTTGAGCCTGGCGCTGACCAGGTCGGCATGGAAAAGGGTAAAGGCGTGAATCGTCTTGGGCACTTCGGGCGAACCCCATTCGCGCATGCCGTGGTGAGTCAGGATCATGTGGTCAAGTTCCAGCTTCACCTGAGGAGGGAAGTCGGGGATTTGGACCGCTTTTTGATCGAGCATCTCTTTCCCGATGCTGATGTGCCCGACCAGCTTCCCCCGGTCGGAGAACTCGAAATTTAAGCTGGCCGGGTCGTACTCTTCAATTTTTCCGACATCATGCAGGATGGCGCCTGTAATCAGCAGGTCGAGCCGGATTTGATCCGGGTAGAGCCTGGCCAGGTCCCGGCAGAGCGAGATCACTTCCAGGGTATGCTCAAGCAGCCCGCTGATATAATTATGATGAATGGTCCGCGCCGCCGGAGCCAGGGCGAAGCGGCGCACAAATTCCTGGTCTTTGAAAAAGGAAAGGAGCAGTAGCTTCAAATAGGGGTCCTTGATCTCGACGGCCATAATCTCCTTCAATTCCGAAAGCATTTCCTGGGGATCCCTGCTGGAAACCGGTTGAAAAAAGGCGCGGTTAACTTTTTCCGGATCCAGCTTGCGCAGGTCGCTGACGACAACCTGGGGGCCGTGATAATCGCTAACCTCGCCCCGGACGAAGACAACGTCACCTTTCTGGATCTGTTCTTTCAAAAGGGAGACGTCCCACATGATCCCCTTGATGCTGCCGCTGACATCACCCAGGACCAGCTTCAAAAAATATTCCCCGGACCGGTGGGGCGCCGTAAAGCTGCCCCGGCTGCATTCGATGACCAGAGCCTGGGTCTCCACTTCGTCCCCCACCCTCAGGTTACGGATTAACTGCTTCTTCATCACGATCCCCAATCCAATAGATTAAATGCAGTTGCCTATAACTGTAACATAAACCGGCCCGTTTTGGAAGAGCGGGTGGGAGATAAAAATTCGCCCGCCCTGGACGGGCAACACCGCGCGGGTAAGGGGTACGGCAAAAATAAGCGATCCCTCGCCCGGTTAAACCTTTAACCCGGTCACCCACGGCGGTTAACGAGGCCGCGGCCGGAGGACCAGTTTTTGCCCCAGCTTGCGCAGTGCGGCGGGATCAAAAAGCATCTCCCTGTACTCGCCGTTTAGCCACAATGCCAGCTGATCGTCATAATGCGGGCTGAAAGGGTGGCCGGAACTGCCGCCGGCCAGGATCCCGGCGGCGGAATAGTCCGCCAGGTCCACGCTAAAGCGCCAGGCGGGCCCTAGGGTGACGCCGAACGGCTCGGCAAGGGGGTAGGCCATGCCGGCCGGGGCGTTCCCGCTGCCGCCCACGGGAAAAGGGCCCCGGTTCACGAAGCGTTCCAGCAACTTCCGGGTACCCAGCTGGTGCCTGAAAGTGACGGTATGAAGATCGCCCCACCGCCACCTTGAAGCGTCTTCACCCAGCTTCCCGGCCAGTTCGGCCACCGCGTCCCGGAAGGCGGCGGCGATCATTGCCGCCCCGGGTTCCGCCCCGCCGCCGCCGGAGCCGTTTAACCAGGCGGAACGTCCTTCTAGAAGGATCCGGTCAAAGGAGCCGTGCAGGCCCCGGCTGGATAAAAAGCGCCGGTAAAGCGCCTCGCCCATTGCGGAGGCAAAAGTGTGCTCCAGCATCTTCAGGTAGAGCGCGTTGTAAATCAGGGGCCCCGCCGCCCCGGGCGCTTCCACCGGAGCGTGGAGCCATTCCCGCAGCAAGTTGAAAGCCGCCTCCTCCGGCGGGGTCAGGTCAGCCGCGGCGAGGGCTTTTAGCAGGACCGGGGCGAGAAGCGCGGCCTGAGTGTTGTAGAAGCTGTTTTGGGCCCGTGTCATGTCCGCAAGAGTAAGCGCTTCCCGGCCTTCCAACTCGCGCCATATGCCCAGGGCCCGGTAAGGAGTCGTCCATTCGGCGCTGATCAGGTAAGGGTAATCGCCGCCGGCAACATTATGATTAGCCGTGACGATGATCCCTTCCGGAGGGTTGTAGCTTTGGGGGAGTTCGGGCCAGGGGATATACCCTTCCCAGTCGAAAGCTCCGGTGGAGCCCTCCGCCGGCAGAAGACCGCTGCCGCCCCGGCGGATGGGAATATACCCGGCGGCGCGGTAGCCGATATTCCCCCGGCGGTCGGCAAAAACAAAATACTGCGCCGGGGCCATGTAACCTTCCAGGGCCGCGCAGAAATCCGCCCAATCGGCAGCCCGGAGAAGGCCCAGGACGGCCTCAAGCTCAAGAGTCGCTTCCAGCCCCGTCCAGCGCAGGCTCAGCGGTTTTTCCAGCCCGGCCACGATGCTGATCACCGGCCCGTGACGGGTGATAATCACCTCGACCCGGCGGGGCTCCGCTTCGCCTTTGACCGTAAACTCTTCGAAGAGCACTGTAGCATCGGCCCAGCCGTCCTGGTAACGGTACTGGTGCGGATTGTCCGGGTTGAATTCGATCAGGAAGAGATCCTGCACATCCGCCCCGATGTTGGTCATTCCCCAGGCGATCTGCCCGGTGAAGCCGGCGACAACCCCTGGGTACCCCGGAAAAGTAACCCCGGCGGCGTTGAACTCCCCTTCCAGGATAAGGTGGTTTTCATACCAAATCGAAGGGATACCCAGCCCCAGATGGATGTCGTTGGCCAGGAGCGCGGCTCCGCTCCGTGTTTTTGAGCCGCTGACCGCCCAGCCATTGGAGCCCAATCCGGGCAGATCAACCGCCAGGCCGCCCATCGCGGCCAGGCCGGACAGATGCAGCAAAGCGGGGATATCGCCGGGTGAAAAAACGGTCTCTTCCCGGAGGGCCGGATCCATTAAGGAGCCCGTTTCCGGAGAAACCGGAAACAGCTCCAGGGCCTTCTCTTCGCTTACTTTTTCAAGCAGCGCGCTGAAAAAGAGTTCGCCGGCCATATTGCCGCCCAGGTACCAGGCCATGTATTTGCCGACAGCCAGGGAATCAACCGGTTCCCAAGGATCCGGAAGATATCCGCAAAGGGCAAACTCCGGAGATAACCGGCCCCAGTTGTCTTCGATGTAGCCGTTTACCCCCCTGGCGTAAGCCTCCAGCGCCGCTTTGGCCTCGGGGCCCAAGGCAGCATAACCGGCCCGCGCCGCCCGGTAAAAACCGACGGTCAGGCTGAAGCGGTCGGTATCGGCATACCCTTCCCCGAAAATGGCGGAGAGCCGCCCGCTGACGCCGCGGCGCAAGAGATCCATCTGCCAGAGACGATCCTGCGCCTGCACGTACCCCTGGGCATAAAAAAGATCGTCTACGGAGCGGGCGATGATATGCGGCACCCCGAATGTGTCGCGGTAGATTTCCACTTCGGCTGAGACGGCCGCCTCGATCACTCCCCCGGTCCGGGGCAGGCCGCGGCGGGTAACCCCCCACAGCAGCAGCGATGCCGTGAGCAGAACAGCCGCCAGGACAGCAATCAAAAGAAGCAACCAGTACCGGCGCATCGGACAAATCCCCCCTGCTTCAGCATGAAACATGGTATAAATTCGCCGCACCCGGCGGGAAACTCTTGTCCGGATGCGGATTTTTCCGGATCTAATTTAAGCGGGGATTCAAAACCCCCGCCTGGACAGTCAAGATCACATTTTGCCGCCGCCGCTTTTTCTCAAACCTGGTAGTGATAAAAGCCGCGGCCGCTTTTGCGCCCCAGGTGCCCGGCCCGGACCAGCTTCCGGATCAGGGGGCAGGTGCGGTATTTGGAGTCGCCGGTTTCCTGGTACAGATTATCCATCACCATCAGGAGCACATCCAGGCCGACAAGGTCGGCCAGGGCCAAGGGGCCGATCGGGTGGTTCGCCCCGAGCATCATCCCTTTGTCGATATCTTCGGCGGTGGCGGTGCCCTCCATCAGCACAAAGGCGGCTTCGTTGATCATCGGAACAAGGATCCGGTTTACCACGAAAAGAGGCGCCTCGTTAACCGCAATCGGCTCTTTGCCCAGTGTGCGGGACAGCTCCATCACCAGGTCGAATGTTTCCGGTGCGGTGTCGCTGCCCCTTGTCACCTCGACCAGTTTCATGACCGGCACGGGGTTAAAAAAGTGCATGCCGACCACTTTGCCCGGGCGTTTGGTTGCGGAGGCCATCTCGGTAATGCTCAGCCCCGAGGTGTTGGAAGCGAAGACCGCCTCCGGTTTGCAAAGCGAGTCCAGCTGCGCATAAAGCTCTCTCTTCAAGGCCGTGTTTTCGACGATCGCTTCGATGACCAGGTCCGCATCTTTTAAATCTTCCAATGTGACGCAGCCGCGGATACGGCCGAGGACGCCATCCGCCTCCGCCCGGCTTCTTTTGCCTTTTTCGACGGCCCGGTCCAGGTTTTTCTTGATTGTATCAAGGCCGCGCTGCACAAACCGCTCTTCCAGGTCGCGCATGATCACGTTAAACCCGGCCTCAGCCGCCACCTGGGCGATGCCGTTGCCCATGGTGCCGGCGCCGATCACGCCGATGGTCTTGATCTCCATCATCAATTCCTCCCGTGCTGTATGATTTAATCTCCCCATCTCTTGTCTCCCCGGAGAATAGTCACCCCCCCAGCCGCACCTTTCAAGATGCGGGAGGCAAGAAATCGGAGTCAAGAAAAACATGCGGTATGCGGCGCCCCTTGTACAATTCCGGGTACAAATTTTATTAAATTTCCAGCATCCAATCTCTAATCTCCAGGAGAGCGCGGTATGCCGCGACTCTACCTCTTCCCACTTCTCACTTCTTATTTGCCTTTGAAGACGGGGGGGCGCTTCTCCAGGAAGGCGCCGGCGCCTTCCTTAAGATCTTCGGTGTCGCAAAGCCGGCCCCACAGCGCGGCTTCGGTTTTCAAACCTTCCTCCAGGGTCTGTTCCAGGCCCCGGTTTACCGCCTCCTTGGCCAGGCGTACCGCGACGGGGCCGCGTTTCAGGATCCTGGCCGCAATATCCCTCGCCGCAGCCAGGGCTTCGCCGGCCGGGACAAGCCGGTCGGCCAGGCCGATGCGGTACGCTTCAGCCGCGTCGATCGGATCGCCGGTAAATATCATCTCCCTGGCCCTGCCGGGCGCAATGGTGCGGGGCAGGCGCTGGGTCCCCCCGTAGCCGGGCAGGACCGCCAGGGAAACCTCGGGAACCCCAACCTTTGCATTTTCGGCAATAACCCGGATATCGCAGGCCAGGGCCAACTCCAACCCTCCGCCCAGAGCATAACCGTTGACCGCGGCGATGACCGGCACGGGACAATCCGCTATCCTCTGAAATATCAGCTGCCCCCTCCGGCTGAGTTTCTCCCCGCCGGCGCTGTCCAGGGCGAGAAATTCCTTGATATCGGCGCCGGCTACAAAAGCCTTGTCACCCCCGCCGGTGACGATCACCGCGCCGAGGTCCGGATCCCCGGCCAGCATGTCGAAAGCGTTTTCCAGGGCGTCCATCACCTGTTTGTTCAGCGCGTTGACCGGCGGGTTGTTGATCGTCACCACGGCCAGGCGCCCTTCCCTGGATACCTGAACCAGGTCGCTCATGCTACGGAAACCTCCTTTCGAATAACTTAATAAATGTGGTGCCTGGCACCATTTATTAAGTTATTTACGATACCGTATCTTGATGCGGTGCTTTTTTCTCACCTCTCACCTCTCACTCTCACCTCTCAATGATCATGGCCATGCCCATGCCGCCGCCAACACAGAGGGTGGCCAGGCCCAGTTTAAGGTTACGGCGGGCCATCTCATGGAGCAGGGTAATCACAATCCGGGCGCCGGTGCAGCCCACGGGGTGGCCCAGGCCGACCCCGCTGCCGTTGACGTTGACGATTGCCCGGTTCAGCTCCAGCAGCCTCTCGCAGGCCAGGTACTGGGCGGCAAAGGCTTCGTTCAACTCAATCAGCTCGATCTGCCCCAGAGCCAGACCGGCTTTGGCCAGCGCCTTCCGGACCGCGGGCACCGGGCCGTAACCCATCAAGTCGGGCTCCACGCCGGCCCAGGCATAGGAGACAATCCTCCCCAGGGGTTTAAGCCCCCGGGCCGCCGCCTTTTCTCCGGACATGAGCACCACCGCCGCGGCGCCGTCATTCAAACCCGAAGCGTTTCCCGCGGTGACGGTACCATCCGGGCGGAAGACGGGCTTGAGCGCGGCCAGGCTTTCCCGGGAAATATCGCGGCGCGGGTGCTCGTCAACCTGCACCTTCACTTCTCCTTTACGGCCCCTGACGGTAACCGGAATAATTTCTTCGCCAAAGCGGCCGGCATCGATGGCGGCGACGGCGTTGGCGTGGCTGCGGTAAGCCACTTCGTCCTGCTCCTCCCGGCTGATGCCGTAGCGGTCTGCCAGCCGCTCCGCCGTTTCACCCATCATGATCTTGTGCACCGGATCCGTCAGCATCTCCCAGAGGGAGTCCGTCATCTCCCCGTGCTGGAGCCGCTGTCCCCAGCGGGCCCCCTTCAGGACGTATGGAGCCGTACTCATGGATTCCACCCCCCCGGCCACCACTACGGCCGCGTCCCCTAGGGCAATCTCCTGAAAGCCCGAGACAATCGCCTGCATCCCTGAACTGCACTGGCGCTGAATGGTGAAGCCCGTGGTTTGCACGGGAAGCCCCGCCGCCAAAGAGATGCAGCGGGCCACGTTGGGCTCATCCGACCGCTGGCTGCAGTTGCCGAAAATTACTTCGTCAATCTCCTCTTTTTGGACGCCCGCTCTCCGGATCGCCTCTTCCGCCGCCGTCCGGCCGAGTTCCAGGCCGGTGACATCTTTGAACGCGCCCCCGAAATCGCCGATCGGAGTGCGCACCCCGCTGACGATAACGACATCTTTTTGTTTGATCACTTCACACCTCCATATTCAAAAAACCGGAAGCAAGATACCGGAAGCAGGAAAATCACTAACAGTGCAATCATTCTTCGCCTCTTGCTTCATGCTTCATGATTCTTGTCTCCTGGATGGCAAAACAGGCCGGGGGCGGCCTGTTTTTATCGCATCGTGTTCCGCCATGTTCTTCGGTGAAGGTCCCGCTTATACTGGCGGGCGGGGGTAAAGGCCGGCCCGCTCGACGATCTCGGGGACGACCTCCTCCCAGGCGATGGCCATGATATGCACCCCGGCCACCCCTTCGATCTCTTTCAGCTGTTGGATGGTCTCGATGCAGATTTTGAGGCCTTCCGCCTTTTTATTTTCCGCGCCCTGCAGGCGTGCAATCAGCTCGTCGGGAATGGTAATCCCGGAGACGTTGTTTTTCATATACCTGGCCGCCCCGAGCGACTTGATCGGGGTTACCCCGCCCAGGATGGCCACCCTTTTATGCAGACCGCGCTCCCGGACCAGCTCCATCCACTTCTTGAACCGCTCCAGGTCAAAGATGCACTGGGTCTGGATAAAATTCGCACCGGCGTTGATCTTCTTCTCCAGCCGGTCCACCCTGTAGGCAAAGGGATCGGCAAACGGGTTTTCCACCGCGCCGATGAAAACCTTCTCCAGCGGGTGCTCCAGCGCCTCGCCGCCGATAAACTTCCCCGCGTCGCGCATATCTTTAAGCGCCTTGATCAGCTGCATCGAGTCGATGTCGAAAACTCCCTTGGCGGCCGGTTCGTTGCCGAATTTCTGGTGGTCGCCGGAGAGGCAGAGCACGTTTTTCGCCCCCAGGGCTACCGCGCCGAGAAGGTCGCTCTGCAGGCAAATCCGGTTGCGATCCCGCACCGTCATCTGGATTACCGGTTCCAGCCCCATCTGGATCAAAACGGCGCCGCAGGCGATACTGGAGGTGCGCACGATCGCGGTCTGGTTGTCGGTGAGGTTGTACGCTTCGACATGGCGGCGCATCGCCTCGGCATGGTGCCTGAGCTGGGTCAAATCGGCGCTTTTCGGGGGACCGAGTTCCCCCGTTACCGCAAAATGGCCGCCGGCGATTACTTTTTCTAATTTACTCCCCGCGATCAATTTTCACATCCTCCCTTACTATGGTTCTGGGGCCTCCGTGATGCGAGGAGGACCAATCCTTCGGGGGTTGGACGGCGGCGAGGATCGCCAGCCGCCCCAGCCTGGCGAGGCGATCGTGGATCAGGTGCCAGGCGCAGTCGACCTCCTTGCCGATTTCACACTTTCCTTCCGCCGAACCGCCGCAGGGGCCGTTGAGCAGGCTCTTGGCGCAGCGGGTAATCGGGCAGATCCCCTGGGTCAGTTCCAGGACGCAGTCGCCGCAGCCCAGGCAGCGCTCGACCCATACCCCCTGCGCGACGGGGTAGCCCATGGATTTGGTATTCAACCCCGGTATAACCAGCAGCTCCGGCATGCGCTCGACCATGGTCTGCACGCCTACACCGCAGGCCAGGGATAAAATCAGGTCGTAACTCTTGAGCCGTTCCGCGACCTGGTCGATAAATTCAAACTCGCACTGGCGCTCGATCGTAAAAGCTTCCGCCGAACCGGGCTGCTTCTCTTTTTTGCGGTAAATATTGATTAAAGCCGCCAGTTCTTCAGCTTCCTTCTGCCCCCCGGCCATGCAAACGGTGACACAGGTCCCGCAACCCAGGACGGCGATCTTTTGATCGGGAGACAGCATCGCCAGGATCTGCTCCAGGGGTTTCCGTTCGGCGATAATCATAACCACTCACCTTCCCTTCGTTTCGCGCGTTTCTCCGGCTCGGATCATCGGCGCCGGCGTGTGGGGGATTATTACTTAAAGAAGGGAGCACCAAATCGTGGCGATATGGCACCCCCTGACCCGTCCGCTCAAAAGCAGAGCTTAACCCTGCTTGAAAACATCGATATAGGAATCGCAATAGATATCCATGTTCAGCAGGATCCGGGCCGTGGCCACCGCGGCCATCAGCTCGTCGTCGCAGGCGTCGGCGATGGCGGCGTCCAGGCCGCAGGCCATGGCCATCACCGCAAAGATGCGGTTGATCAGCTCCCGGTTCTTGGTGCCCTGGGAGACGTTGCTCAAGCCCACCACCGTCTTGGGCGGCGGGTCGGAAAGCAGCTTGATCTGGCGCATGGTCTCCATTACTTCCTTGCCGTGGTCCTGGGCCACATTGCACGGCAGGACCAGGGGGTCGATGAAAAGCATATCCGGGGCCACGCCAAAAGCGTCGGCGGTGGCAACCAGCTCCATGGCCAGGGCCACACGGTTCTCGGCATCCTTGGGGATGCCCTCTTCGTTCATGGCCAGGCAGATCACCTCGGCATTGTGCTCGGCGGCCATGGCAAAGACCCGCTCCATTTTGGCCGCTTCCGCCGGGACCGAGTTGATCATCGCCGGGCGCTTGCAGAGCTTCAATCCCGCCTCGATGGCGTCGTACTTGGTCGAGTCGAGGCATAAGGGCAGGTTGCTGGCCTCCTGGGTTACCTCGACCAGCCATTTCATGGCCTCCACCGGTTCAGCCGAGCTGGGGCCGACGTTGAGATCCAGGTAGCGGGCCCCGTTTTTTTCCTGCCTGCGGGCCCACTCATGAATAACGCCCGCATCCCGCTCCCTGATCGCCTTGGCGACATCTTTGAACATCCCGTTGATGCGCTCACCGATTATAATCATCGAACCAACCTCCTTTGCCAATCATCATATTTCAGTTTCTTGTAAGTGACCAAGTGCTTGCAAACCTCCCCCCCACCCCGGCATCCCCCCCAGGGGGAGGAAGTTTTCAGGACTCACCCGGTAGGGGAAGGGGGGTTCTGGAATAACCGTACAACAGGTGAGAAGTACAGGATAGCCGCGCCGGCAACCTCCGGCCTCGGGCTTCTGACTTCCGACCACCGGTTTAGTAACTGTTGCTTTTCATTAAATCAGCGATGTTCTGTTTGACCAGTGCCAGCGCCCGGGGATGGCGCAGGATCAGGACATTCATCCCCGCCTGCAGGTAAGCCGTTGCCGTCATCGCCTCCCACATCACGCCGCGCTCCTCCTGCTCTCCCCAGCCGGGTTCTTCCGCAACCGGCAGGTTGGCTTCCTTGGTCTTCCATACTTCCTGCCCGACGTTGCAGATCATCGGCATGGCCAGCATCTTGTCGCCCTGGAGAGCGCCGTTCCGGGCCCGCTCCATGATCGAGTAGGAATACTCAATCCCGTAGCCCAAAGCCGCGATGGTCGGGTCGATTACAATCCGGTTCGCCATGGCGGTGCTCATTTCGGCGATCAGGATATTCAGCTGCTTGCAAATGTTGATATCGATCGGCGACTGGGCGATCACGTTGTGCTTGTAGGCCATGCAGGCGCTGGTGATCGCCTTGTAGTTCTGCTGCTCGGCGACACCCAGGAGCAGGTTTTCGCCGGTAGCCGCCTCGGCCACCACAGGATAAAGCAGGTTGTCTTTCTCGTTGTTGCCGCAGCCGATCACGACCAGGGGCACCCCCACCGCCCCGAGAACTTTTTGCACCGTGGCGGCGCAATTCTCGGGTGAGCTTCCTTTCAAATCCGGGTCGGCACTCTTGAGGCGGACCAGGATCAGGTCGGCCCCGTACTCGTCGACACATTTCTTGGCCCAGGCCGCCGGGTCGTTAAAAACATCGCCGTAATACTGTTTGAAGCAGTCGTTCCACTCCTCTGGCACCATGTCCCAAACCTCCAGGGCCACCACAGGACGGTTGGGTATCTCGCCCTCAAAGTGAAGGTAAGGCAGGGCGGACTCGCCGCCCACGGTGATGGTATGGCTGCGGGTGCCGCCCTGTTCCCTGGTCGCGCCCAGGACCACCTCGCCGACTTTACTTCTATACTTTTCCTTCTGGATTTCTACGGCCATCGTAACTCTCCTCTCTTTCAAATTAAGGAGCCCGCTTAATCTTGTTTTTCTTACCTCCGGCTCTTGCCCCCTGCCTCTTGCTACGCAAATTTCTCCTTGGCGAACTTGTTAATCCCGGAAGCCTCCCGCGGGCCGACCATCACTTCCCAGCCGGACGCTTCTTCAAGCTTGCCTTTCAGCACAGCCACATGACCGGGGATGACGATTTTGCGGTGCTTGATCTTTTCGTCAAGGCCGGCTTTTTTCATCGCCGCGGAGATGGTTTCGGCGGAGAACTTGTTGTCGGCATACGCCGTCAGCACGGAGATCCCCCCGGTATCGACAGAGAGAATATGGCTCGGAATGCGGGTGTTTTCGACTTCACCCTGGACGATGAAGTAAGTCAAAGAGAAGTTGGTGGTGCAGTAAACCGGGGCCTCCGGCCCGGCGTCGCCAATCTGGTAAAGCTTGGCTTCCACCTGGATCGGCTTCTGCGGGTCGGTATAAAGGTTCTGGCGCCAGGAAAGCAGCGGCAGCAGCTGCTGCTGCTCAAAGGCTTTCAGGACGATAATCCCGGCATACTTGCTTAAATAAACGCCGGCCTGGACGACTTCTTCCCGGGGGTCATCTTTGTCGGTGAATGCGATCGCCGGGTAGCCGAACGGGCGGAATCTCTTCCGCACTGCGAGGCGCCGGATCTGGGTCAGGTCGGCCAGGACCTTGCTCGTCTCGCGGGCTCCGCTGTCGAGGACCAGCTCCTTGTAGCCCAGGGCGGTGACCTTTTCGACCAGCGCGGCGGTCTCCTCGAGGTCTTTGCCTTTCACCGCCAGCGGGCACCCCTTGCTTTTGGCCAGTTCAACCATTTTCTCGTAGTTGCCGGCGGTGGCGGCGTAAACCAGAGGCTTGCGATCCGCGGCCGCAGCCAGCCCCGCTTCCATCACCACCGGGTCTTCGGCGATCAGGATCAGCGCTTTCTTCGTTTTTCCGGCCACCGTCTCCACCGCCGCCTTGAACTTGGCCGCGTCCCCGGAGGCGCATTTTACCGCCGCCATGTTGACCGCATAGCGCTGCCCGACACGGGTGAATTCCAGCTTCTCAAACGCATCCGCCTTTGCCGCGACGTCTTCGGTATCGCTGATCAGCACGGCAATGCCTGCGGGATGAAAGAAGCGCTTGTCGTGGCGGAACAGCTCCGTTTCATCGCCCAGCTCCACCACCCAGTCACCCGCGCCCACCTTGACCAGCTTGATCGGGGGCGCGGAAGCGGAATCGAGGGCCGCTTTGGCCTCGTCGCTGACGTGCGGGCAAGCGTCCAGGGAGGCCTTGCCGCCGGCCAGGGCCATGGCGAAAGCAAGGCAGGTGGGCGAGCCACATTCCTTGCAGTTGGTCTTCGGCAGGTGTTTATAAATCTCTAAACCGGTTAAACCCATTTTCTCTTCTCCTTTCTGATTCGTAATCAAGAAACAGCCTCCGGCTTCATCGCGATCGCTCCGCCGGAGGGTTTTTGAAGAAAAATGCTGTTTACATTAGCGGATCCATCGTCAGGGCCGGGTGCCCCTTCTCTTCGAGGAAGGGCAGGATCTCTTCCGCCGTGGTGCCGACGCTCTCGTCGGCGATCTTGTCGACGAAGTCGGCGCCTAAGCCTTCTTCTTCGGCGCGGCGCCGCAGCGCGTCACCGAGGGATTCTTTTAACTCCCTGGGGATCCAGACCAGGCGGGCCAGGCCGCCGTCGGCGCTGATGAATTTCCGGCTGAGCACGTAGGAGCGGCCGTGCCCCATGAAGCCGGGGGTCTGTACCCCGCCGCCGCACGTGCCGGCCAGGGTGGAGAAGGTCATCCCGCAGGGGGTTTCGCCGTTGTATTCGCGGGTGGTGATCATCACCCCGTTCGTCTCCGGCAGGATGGCCATGATGCACTCAAAGCAGCCGCAGGAGGTCATCGGCCGGTCCATGAAGCTGTACATGGAGCATTCCTCGATCGAGCGGTTGGTGTTCAGGTAAACGTATTCGTTCACCGACTGCCAGATGCCTTTAACCTCGTCGATGAGCCCTTCTTTGGCGATCGGCCGGTTGGGTCCGGTGGGATCGATTTCATAGGAGGCCTTGGCATCGAGCCAGCTTACGGCGCCGCACAGGCCCAGGCGCTCCGGCGTGACCACGCAGCAGTGGTTGGGGGCGAACGACTGGCAGAGGATGCAGGAGTAGAACTCCTCGACCGCCTCGTCGGTAAGCCCTTTCAACCGCTCGTCGCGGGCGGCGTAGAATTCCTTGGCCCGCTTCAACTCTTCTTCCACCCTGGCCGCGTCGGTATAGAGCGTGACCTGGACCCGGTCGACGATCGCCGGGAATTCGTCCTTGAACTTGGCTACGAGCAGTTCGCCGAAATGGTGGATCTGGAAGCCCTTGGCCGCGGCGTCCTTGCTGATGCGCATCCAGACCGTGTCGCGCTGGGCCATGTGGAAGAGCCCCTCGCCGTAGTTGATCAGGTAGTGGATGCGGCGCTCGAGCACGCCTTCAAAGTCTTTCTGCATCTTGCGGCCGAAGATTTTGACCGCAATCCCCAGCGGCATGGAGCCGCCTTCGGGCGCCTCGTCGATTTCGGGGCCGATCACTTCGATCTTCCCGTCTTCGATTTCGTCTTCGCCGACCATCTCCACCAGCTCGAAGGCGGTGGTGCGGCCGCCGCCGAACTCGACGCGCATATCGCCCTTGCGGATCACCTCGCCCTCGAAGGCGGGGCCGACGGTGATCGGGACGGGGATGTCAAGGATTTTCAGCTTGATCCCGCGGATCTCCATCGCCACCTGGAGCAGGTCGTCGTAGTTCGGATGGGAGACGTACCAATTCGGGATCTGCCCGTCTGCGGGCAGCTCCTGGTCGGTGATCACCGGAAAGCCGAGGAAGATCGCGGCAAAGTGGGCCGCCACCTGGACCTCGTCGATCTCGCCCAGGTGGAGCACGAACGCCCGCACCCGGCGGCGCTGGTAGTCGCGCGTATCCTGGCGCTGCCCGGGGGGGATCCCGCCGAAGGCGATCCCGGCGCGCAGGGCGTAGTTGACGGCGTGAATAATCTGGGTAAAGTTCCCCAGCGGGAAAGCGATAAAGTCGATGCCCAGTTTGAGGCCGGCTTCGATGGCCTGTTCGATGACCTGGTTGCAGAGGAAGATCATGAAGCCTTTGCCCTGCAGGTCCTGGATCAGCTTGCCGACCGCCTCGGAGGACTTGCCTTTGCCCATGACCACCGCCTGGCCGGGGATGGTCCAGTCCACCAGGAGAATGCCGTACTTGCGTACGACCGGGTCGCCCAGGAAGCCGGTCCAGGGGTCGACATGGGGCTGGGCGCCGTTCAGGTAGCGCAGCGCCTCGATAATCTCCGCCGAGTAAGCGGCGGCTTCACCGCAAAGGCGGGCATTGTAGAAATTAAGCTCCTCGTGGATCTGGTTGCGCATCCGGTTAAGGATCGGCGGCAGATCGCCGAGCTTGGTCACACCTTCGCCGCTCAAAGCCCGGATTACCGGAAGGTAATAACCGGTGTCGGGATAAGCGACCGGGTGATTGGGGCCGAAGCGGCGGATAGCCTGGGTGAGCAGGATTTCCGCGTAACTGGTGGCGATCACGGCGCCGTCGTAAGCCTTTTCAAAAAGCTTCAACGGCGGCTTGGATTCGTCAACAGCGCCTTCATATATTTCTTCGAACGATTCCTTCCATTCCCTGGCCAGGACACCGTCAAAGCTGCTGGACTCAGTCATTTTTCATGCCTCCTTTTAAGTGTATTAGCCTACCACCCCGCGGAGATGGCT
Organism: Desulfovibrio sp.; assembly: GCA_020060545.1. Classification (GTDB taxonomy): domain Bacteria; phylum Bacillota; class Dethiobacteria; order DTU022; family DTU022; genus JAGUZX01. Next base: position 17,174 of record JAGUZX010000103.1, read on the forward strand.
GCCGTTTCATATTTTTCTTGGGCCTGCCGGTGCACCTTGAGTTTCCAGGTGCGCTCGTCAAGCGCTTCCAGGATTTTTACCGCGGCTTTTTCCGGGTCTTCTTCCCAGATGAAGTAGCCGCCGTAAACATCGTGGGCAATCTGAAGGGCGATCCCGTCCACCAGGGCGCTGCCGGTAACTTCGGGCACAACGCCGACGTGAGTGGGAATCCCCAGGGTGACAAGCCAGCTGCCGATGGAAACGGCCTTTTCACTCATCGCTTCCGGCGCGGAGGCGACAAAGGGGACCTTGGGGATATCGACGCCCCACTGCACGGCCAGGCTGTTGGTCAGGTCGAACGCCCGGGTGTTGTCCACGCAGGAGCCCATGTGGAAGACCAGGGGCAGTTTCTTGCCGCCCAGCTTATCCTTATTCGCTTCATTGAGGGTATTGATAAATGCTTTCAACCCTTCACCGGCGTACTGCTCCACGGCGTCTTCGTTCAGCAGGCCCATTTTGGCCGCTGAGCCGGCGGCGCAGCCGGTGGCTACTAGGAGCACGTTGTTTTTGGCCAGTTCCTGGATGATCGTGGTATGGCTCTTGTCATGGAGCACGCGCAGGTTGTTGCAGCCGGCGAAGAGGACCACGCCGCGCAGCTGCCCCGCATCAACCGCGTCGGTGATCACCTTGATCGGCTGCTCCGGGTTGACCGCGCTTAAGATCTCCTCCATCGCCTCCAGGCTGAAACCGGCGGTGACTTTATGCTTGACCTGGGGAATGTCCACCGGCTTCCCCTTGCGCTCCTTGAACGCTTCGATGGCCAGCTCGACGACCTCGCGGGCTTTCGCCATGGCATGCTCTTCCGAGAAAGCGACATGATAGGCGCCGGGAATCTTCGCATTGTCCATGGTGGTGACGATGCGGGTATGGAAGCACTCGGATACCGCTTTTAATCCGGGCATGATGCACTGCACGTCGACGACCATGAGGTCCATCGCCCCCGTCATCATCGGCAGCTCCTGGGAAAGGAAGTTGGTGAGCACCGGCACGCCCTGCCGCATCAGCACTTCGTTGCCGGTGCAGCAGATGCCCATGCACTTGATCCCTTTCGCCCCGGCGGCTTCGGCTTCGGCTTTCATCTCCCGGGCGGTCCGGACAATCATTTCACTTAAAATCGGGTTATGGCCGTGCACGGCGATGTTGACCATCTCGGGATCCAGGACCCCGAAGTTGGCTTCGCTGGTAACAGGCTTGGGCGTCCCAAAAAGGATGTCGGAAAGGTCGGTGGCGATGTGCATCCCCATGTAGTCAGCCAGGGCGGTTTTCAACCCCTGGAAGATCAGGTTGACGGGGTCGGCGTCCATCCCCATGTGGGTCTGGGCCATAGTTTCAGCGATAGTGGTCTGGATGCTGCGGGGTGAAATGTTGCAGTCGGTGATTTTCTGCATGCGCCCTTCAACCACGGTGGTTTCCAGCCATTTGCACGGCTCGGTGTTCAGCTTGGTGAAGTCGCTCACCGCGATCTTCAGCACTTCACCCAGCAGCTCCTGGTCGTCTTTGCCGTCGGCGGCCACGCCGAGGCGCCGGGCAACCCGGCGCAGCTTGGCCGGATCTTCGATCGCATAATCGGAAGCATGGCCTTCCAGCATCCCCCAAAGGGTATAAAGCATATGCCGGCCGTGGTCGGAATGGGCGCTGGTACCGCCGGTGATGGCGCGAATCAGGTTGCGGGCGACGATGGTGTAACCGTGCGCGCCGCAAATGCCCTTGGAAGATTTCTTGGTAATGCGGCAGGGACCCTGCAGGCAGATCCGGCAGCAAACACCGGTCCGGCCGAAGTTGCACTGGGGCTGCATCTTCACATAGCGGTCATAAGCAGTTTCGATCCGCCCCTCGTTCCGATCCAGAACTTTTAAAGCCGCGGGATCGATCGTCCTCATATGATCGGCTTTTTTCTTCTCCTCGGACATAATCTTGATCTAACCTCCTTATAATGTTTTGAAAAACATGCGGTGCTTTGCAGCACATCCTATGGCCGTCTGTGTCAGGCTCTGACTCAACCACCCCCGGTAATTTTTTGATAAATAATATCCATGCCGGGCAGGAAGTCATCCGGCCTGAAACCGGTTATATCCATCCGCTGCGCCCTTTCCAGGACCTTCTCCGAAAATGGGATCATCCCCACAACGCGCTCTTCCGGCAGCGCCGACAGCAGGAAAGCACGGTCACCGGCGGAGCGGATCTTATTGCCGATAAAAAGCGTCCGGGGCACCGCCAGATCCCCGGCCAGGCGTTCCACCGCCAGGGCGGTGGCCACACCGGAGCGGACCGGTTCCACGACAACCATCATCAGCCCGATCCCCCGGGCCGTGCCCCTGGTCAGGTGTTCGATGCCGGCGCTCATATCCAGGACCACCGCTTCCGGGCGATCCAAAAGAATATTGGTAAGGACGGCGTTCAGGAAGGCGTTTTCTTTGCAGTAACAGGAAGAGCCGCCCTGCTTGATCCCGCCCATTTTCAAGAACCTGATCGCGCCTTCCCGGAGGACGTAGCGCTCCAGGACATCCGCAACATCAGGGTTGAGATCCACCAGGGTCCCGCCGCCGGCGTTCTTGGCGGCGATAACCTCCTGCAGTTCGATTAAGGGCTGCAGCGCGCCCAGTTTTACCGGGTCAAGGCCCAAAACCAGGCCGAGATTGGCGTCGGGATCGGCGTCGACGGCGTATACAGGCATATTGGCGGCGGCAAAACAATGCACCAGGTTTGCGGCAATAGTAGACTTTCCGGCCCCACCCTTACCGGAAACAGCAATTTTCAATTAAATCCCCCTCTAGAAAGGCAAAAAAATATCCTAATAGTTCACTAAAGCTCAAGCTCTATTCGACAGGAGCATCACGAATTCCTTTGCCCGGCAAAAAGTTAGTAATTTCATAATATTAATACAGATCTTTCCCAGTTGTCATCGGTGTCAGGGGGGTGTCAGGGGGACGGGGTTGTTGACAACTTTACACTTAGCCACACCTTCGGCCAGTTTCTTAGACTGGCGAACTACTGATGGGCTTTTTATACCGAAAAAAGTTGTCTGCAACCCCGTCCCCCGACAACACGGATCAAGTAAAAATGGTATATAATAGATCCGGTGATGAGATGCATAAGATTGCTCTTTTTTATTTCTCCGGTACGGGAAATACCTGGTGGGCGTCGGAAGAGTTAACCCGCCTGCTGCGGGAAAAAGGGGCCGCAGCAGAAGCTTTCTCGATTGAAAAGATTACCCCCGGCGAAGCCGGCATCCTGATTAAGGAAGCTTCCATAGCGGGTTTTGGCTATCCCATTTACGGTTCGGATCTGCCCCAACCGGTGAAGAACTTTATCCTGGGACTGCCGGCAGCTAAAAACAAAAAGTGCTTCGTTTTCTGCACCCAGTGGTTATGGTCGGGGGATGGGGCCAGAACCGGAGCGGGCTTTCTCAGGCCCAAGGGTTTCGATGTGCGCTGGGGAGAACACTTCCTGATGCCTCTTAACGTCTGCGTGCCGGTGCTCCCCTTTTTTCTTTTCACTAATGACCGGACGAAAATCGATGCCGTTCTGGGTAGGGCTTCTCTCCGGATCGAACGTTTTGCGGCAAAAATTGTATCCGGGCAACCTTTTCGCCGGGGCTTCAATCCCGTTTCATTTTCCCTGGGCTGCATGCAGCGGGTGCCTTACCGGATCGTTTACAGCCGCCTGCAGGATGATATCAGCGTGGACCGGGAACGCTGCACATCATGCGGCCTCTGCACCCGGCTTTGCCCTTCCGGCAACCTGGCCTTTGACGGTAAAGCCTTCTCGACGCGAGGTAACTGTTACTTGTGCCTACGCTGCTACAACTTCTGTCCCGTTTCGGCGATTAAATACATGCACCGGCAGCATAACCTCCGGCGCGGCGAGCCCTACCGGGGCCCGGTTAAAGATTTCAACCCCGGGATACTATGTGCCAGGGGGACGGAGTTGTTGACACATATGCCAGGTCAATTTTGTTGAAAGACTTTAATAGGTCGTTGTAAAGAAATGTGTCAACAACTCCGTCCCCCTGGCACCCCCCTGGCACCCCAGGTAACTTTTACTTTTTCGCGTTGAAGACGAACTTGTCGTTTTCCACGGCTACGGCGACGGTGTCGCCGGGCTTGATCTTGCCCTGGAGCATCTCTTCGGAGATGCCGTCCTCGAGCCGCTTCTGGATCACCCGGCGCAGAGGGCGCGCCCCGAAGGTGGGATCAAAGCCTTCCTTCACCAACTGTTCCCGGGCTTCGGGGGCGACTTCCACCTGGAGGTTGAATTCCTTGATCCGACGGTTCAACTCCTCGAGCATGATCTCCACGATCCGCCGGATATGGTCTTCGTCCAGGGCATGGAAGACGATGGTATCGTCAACACGGTTCAAGAATTCGGGGCGGAAGGTGCGCTTCAGCTCTTCGAGGATCCGCTCTTTCATCTTTTCGTAACCGGAGTCATCGTCGCCGCCGGCGCCGAAACCGAGGGTGGACCGGCGCAGGAAGGTCGCCCCGACGTTCGAAGTCATGATCACCACCGAGTTCCGGAAATCGACCGTGCGCCCCTTGCCGTCAGTAAGGCGGCCGTCTTCCAGGATCTGCAGCAGGATATTGAAGACGTCGGGGTGGGCCTTTTCCATCTCGTCGAAGAGGATCACCGAGTAGGGCCGGCGGCGCACTTTTTCGGTCAGCTGGCCGCCCTCCTCGTAGCCGACGTAGCCGGGCGGGGCCCCGATCAACCGCGCCGCGGTATGCTTCTCCATATACTCGGACATATCGAACCTGATCATGGCCCGCTCGTCGCCGAACATAACCTCGGCCAGGGCGCGGGCCAGTTCCGTTTTCCCGACCCCGGTGGGGCCGAGAAAGATGAAAGAGCCGACCGGGCGCTTGGGGTCTTTAAGGCCGGCCCGGCCGCGCCGGATGGCGCGGGCTACCGAACGGACAGCCTCATCCTGCCCGATCACGCGCTGGTGCAGGATCTCCTCAAGCTTCAGCAGGCGGGACGATTCCTCTTCGGCCAGCTTTTTCACCGGAACCCCGGTCCAGCTGGAAACAATATACGCGACATCCTCTTCGGTGACCAGGGAAAGGTCGGAGGTGCCGATTTTCTTCTCCCACTCCTTCTTCAGCTCCTCCAGATCTTCTTTCATTTTGTGCTCCTGGTCCCGCAGCTTGGCCGCCTGTTCAAACTCCTGGTTGCGCACGGCGGCTTCTTTCTCGGTGCGCACGCTGTCGAGTTTTTCTTCGATCTCTTTCAAGTCCGGCGGGGCGGTATAGTTGCGGATACGCACCCGGGACGCCGCCTCGTCAATCAGGTCGATCGCCTTGTCAGGCAGGAAACGGTCCGTGATATAACGGTCGGACAGGTTGACCGCCGCATCCAACGCCTCGTCAGTGATTTTAACCTTGTGATGGGCCTCGTAACGGTCCCGCAAACCCTTCAGGATGGCCAGGCTCTCCTCCCTGGTCGGCTCGCCGACGGTAATCGGCTGGAAGCGCCTTTCCAGCGCCGGGTCTTTCTCGACGTGTTTGCGGTACTCGTCCAGAGTCGTGGCGCCGATGCACTGCAGCTCGCCGCGGGCCAGGGCCGGCTTCAGGATATTCGAAGCGTCGATGGCCCCTTCGGCGGCGCCGGCGCCGATGATCGTGTGCAGCTCGTCGATAAAGACCATCACGTTGCCGGCCTGGCGCAGCTCCAGCATCAGCTTGCGCAGTCTTTCCTCGAACTCGCCGCGGTACTTGGTGCCGGCCACCACCGCCGCCAGCTCAATCGTCACCACCCGCTTGCCGCGCAGGATCTCCGGCACGTTGCCGTCGACAATGCGCTGGGCCAGACCCTCGGCGATGGCGGTCTTGCCGACCCCCGGCTCGCCGATGAGGCAGGGGTTGTTCTTGGTCCGCCGGCTGAGGACCTGGATCACCCGTTCGATCTCTTTCTCCCGCCCGATGACGGGATCGAGCTTTCCTTCCCGGGCCAGCTTGGTAAGATCCCGGCCAAAGGCGTCCACGGTCGGGGTCTGAGGGCCGGCTTTTTCCTCGGCGGCGGGACGGGCCGCCCCTTCTTCGCCGCCCAGCAGCTGGATTACTTCTTTCCGGGCTTTTTTAAGGTCGATCTCCATGTTGGCCAGGACCTGGGCGGCGATACCCTCTCCTTCCCGGAGCAGCCCGAGCATGAGATGCTCCGTGCCGACATAGTTGTGCCCCAGGTTCTGGCTTTCTTCGATGGCCAGCTCCACCACCCGCTTGGCCCGCGGCGTATAGCTAATCCCCTGCTGAAGCGTCTTCTCGCCTTTGGGAGTGATCCGCTCCACCTCCTGGCGCACCCTGTTCAGATCGACGCCCATATTCTGCAGCGCCCGCGCCGCGATGCCGGAACCCTCCCGGACCAGTCCCAGCAGCAGGTGCTCGGTGCCGATAAAATTGTGGCTCAACCGTTTGGCTTCCTCCTGGGCCAGCACCAGCACCTGCTGCGCCCGTTCGGTAAACCGTCCAAACATAAACATAATCTTTCACCTCGTTTCAAAAGTTGTGATTAATTTCCCCGCCGGTTTAAAGCTGCTCCTTAAACTGGTTGAGGCGCCTTTTGATCTGAACGGGGCGTTCCAGGTCCCGTTCATCGCCGTTCAACTCTTTACCGGCCAGCAACTGCAGGCTGGCCGGACGAATAATCACCAGCAGTTCATTCAAAAGCTTCCGGTCCACCCCTTTGATCAATCCCAGGTCAAAGCCCAGGCGGACATCGGAGAGAAGCTGCATCGCTTCCTGGGAACTCATGATCTGGGCGTTTTTAAGCAGGCCGAAAGCTCTCCAGGAACGGTCGGCCAGGCGGGCCCGGCTGTCGTTCAAAAGGGCCTGCCGCGCGGCCTGCTCCTGGGCGATAATCTGCCGGGTCACGCCGGAGAGGTTGCGGATGATCTCTTCCTCCGGCTGGCCCAGGGTGATCTGGTTGGACACCTGAACCAGGTTGCCGATAATCTCGGTTCCTTCGCCGTAGATGCCGCGCACAGCCAACCCGACCTGCGACAGAGCCCCCAGGAGCCGGTTGACCTGTTTGGTCATGATCAGGGCCGGGAGATGAAACATCACCGAAACCCTTAAACCGGTACCCACGTTGGTGGGGCAGGCCGTAAGGTAACCGGTGGATTCGTCAAAGGCGTAATTGACCCCTTCTTCGAGGAGGTCGTCATAACGGTCGGCCTCCTGCCACGCTTCTTCCAGCTGCAGGCCGGGCAGGATGGCCTGGATGCGCAGGTGATCTTCCTCGTTGATCATGATGCTCACCGCTTCATCTTGCCGCAGCAGCAGCGCCCCGTGGTGAGACTCCCGGGCCAAGAAAGGGCTGATCAGGTGTTTTTCCACCAGCACCTGCTTCTCCAGGGGGGGGAGTTTTTCCATGAGCAGCAGCGTAAATTCATTGAACGCTTCTTTGCGTTCGGCCGCCGCACCGGTAATAATCTGCTGCACCTTGGCGGTCTGTTCGTCCGAAGCAAGGTATGGGAAAGGAAGGCCCCTGACATTACGGGCCACCCTCACCCGGGAGCTGATAACCGTGTCGGCATCCGGCCCGGCGCCGTCCATCCACCGGCTCAAACGAAATAGCGCCTGCTTCATGATTTACCCCCCTCCTGAAGGTCCTTTTCCAGGGCTTTGATCCGGTCCCGGAGCTCCGCCGCCTGTTCAAACTCTTCATGGCGCACTTTCTGCTGCAGTTCTTCTTTCAGCCGATCCAGTTCGCGCTTAAAGCGGACTTTGCTCTGGCTGCGGCGCGGGACTTTGCCGGTATGCCGCGCGCTGCCGTGGATGCGGCGCAGCAAAGGCTGCAGCTTATCCCCGAACGCGCCGAAGCAATCGCTGCAGCCAAGCCTGCCGATCTGGCTGAACTGGGCGAAAGTAAGCGCGCAGGTAGGGCACTGGGCTTTCGACAAGCGAAGCGATTCCCGCGAACCGCGCATACTCTCGTCAAGCATGCCGCCAAACAGGTTGTGCAGCGAGAACTGGGGCTCGAAGGAGAAATCCAGCTCTTCCTTCGCCCGGGCACACCTTTCACATAACTGAAGTTCCGTTTTTTTGCCGTTTATGATTTTGGTGATAAAAACATTGGCCTCTTCTTTCCGGCATTCCTGACAAAGCATCCCGGATCACCTCGTTAAATTAATAACCGCCCTTGAGGACCGCTTCCAGGGCCGCTTTAAACAGCTTTTTTTGCAGCCTCCGGATTTCGTCCCGGCTTGCGCCCAACCCGTCATAGTAATCATCCCTGAGCAGGCTTTCAATAATCAGCGCCTCCCGCCGGGAAACTAATTTTTCTTCACAACTGCGCTTTAGAAAATGAAGCGCCCGGAGCGGATTAAAGCTGTCCGCTGCAATCTCTTCCAGCAGCTCGGACCAGGATACCAGGTTGACCGGTTCAACCCGGTAGATCCGGATAAATCCGCTGCATCCCCGCCTGCTTTCCACCAGGTAACCCCGCTCCAGGGAAAACCGGCTGGCCAGGACATAATTGATCTGCGAAGGCACGCAGTCGAATTTACTGGCCAGCTCATGCCGTTTAATATCAACGTAACGGCGGGAACTGATCGCCAGTAATTTTTTCAGGTACTCTTCGATAAAATCAGTCAGGTTTGGCACGGTCTTCCGCCTTCCAGTCGCTTCCTTTGAGACAGGTCCGGTCCGCCCATCTGCCCCCCGGCTTGTTGGAGTTTGACCTTTACTGACCTTTGTTGTTATTATACCGCAGCAGCCCCGGGATTAATCAAGTCCGGCATACTATTATTATGCCGCCTTGTAACGCTTAAACTCCTGATCTAACTGGCCTGGCTTAATTTTACTTATAATTACGCCCCGGGAGGCAGAAATGCGGGGATGGGATGAAGCGGAAGTTTGTAAGTTGCCTCGAGGTGGAGCGCCGTTTTTGAAAATCAGGAATCAGGAGACGAAGGAATTGTTGAAAAAGGTTTTGAGCGGTACTTCTTCGCCTTGCCACGAAATCCAGAGGATCCCCGCCTGGCAGGCCAGGCGCCGGAAAAGCTGGGCCGAGTCAAGGTTCAGCGGGACTACCAGGAGAAATTCCATGGTCGCTACTTCAGAGCGGATATCAGCCTGGTACTCCATGGTTTTTAAGTCGATCTGGCGGATATTGATGTTCAGCTCGCCGAGCACGCCGGAGATGCTGGCAATGACACCGGGTTGATCCACCGCGCGGACAACCAGCCGTTTCAGCCGCCGCTGGGCGAGAATAGCCCGGTCGATCCGGCCCAGGAGCAGCAGGCTGATTAAGACCAGAAAAGTGGCCATCGCGGCGCCGGCATAGAAACCGATCCCGGTGGCCAGGCCGATCCCTGAAACCACCCAGATACTGGCGGCAGTGGTCAGGCCGCGGATGCTGCCCCGCTGTTGCAGGATCGTCCCCGCGCCAAGAAAACCGATCCCGGTAACCACCTGGGCGGCGATACGGCTGGGGTCGACGGCGAACTTGTCGCCGAACTCCCCGGAAAAACCGTAGGCGGAAACCATCATGATCAGCGCGGAACCGGCGCAGACCAGGATATGGGTCCGGAAACCGGCCGGGCGGTTGTGGCTTTCCCGCTCGAAACCGACCAGCCCGCCAAAAAGCACGGCCAGGCCCAGCCTGAGCGCTATTTCCCAGTAACTGATCTCCACATGCAGGCCCCCTTCGTCTCTTTAGAGATATGCACCAATGCCGCCGGATGTTCTTGGATCGAAATAATTGCCCGCGCCCGCGGCATGCTTAAAGCCCCTGCCTTGCGGCATAACACTCAACCAAATGACGGTATTTTTCTGATCACCGGGCGCTGTAAGCCTTATTACTTGCCGGGGCCGCGCAAGGCGCCCCGGTGGTAGTAATTGTGCGCGTTCCAGAGCAGAAATTCGTTGTATCCGAGGGCTGCTGCGGCCTCGATCTGGGCCCTCACTTCGGCGGCGCCGTAAACGTGCCGGATCGTAAAATCCTGCAGCCAGGGCCGGACCACTGTGTTCAAGCCGGACTGCTCGAGGCGGCTCCGGCCGACCTGCAAGGTGCGGTAAACCGTATCATAAGGGGCCTGGTCGGGATCAGGCAGGCCGAGATTGCCCGGGCTGTAATGAGACGGGTAGATCATCGGGCAGATTATGTCGACTTCCGCCGCGATCGATTCCAGGTGCTGACCGATGCCCATCCCGCCCGGCTCCACGGGGACCAGGCCGAATATATCCGCCGAAACCTCCACCCCGTACTCGGCCAGGGAAGCCCGGGCGTAGCGCAGGAAAGCGGGGATCACCTGGTTGATCGGCGTATCGTCCCGGGCCGGGTAGACGGCCGCAGCCAGGTTCCCATCCGAGGGGAAGCGGACATAATCAAACTGGATTTCCCGGAAGCCGATCTCCGCCGCCTCCCGGGCCAATGCGACGACGTACTTCCAGTTTTCCTTGTTGTAGGGGTCGAGCCAATAGTTGCCGCCCCAATCGAGCCATAACCCGCCCCAGCTGTTTTGAACCGCCAGCTCGGGGCGGTGCTTGGCCATAGTTTTATCCTTAAAAACGACGATCCGGGCGATGGGGTAGATCTCTTCTTCGGCCAGCCGGGCCACGAGGGCGGCCGGATCGTCGATAAACCAGCCCAACGCGCCGGCGGCCTCAGCCCAGGGTACCATTGTCCGGGGGTAGGAAAGCTTGCCGTCATCGTATTTCATGTCGATCACCATGGCGTTAAGTTCGGTTGCTTTAACCAGCTGGACAAGCTCCTCGAAATGGGCTTTCCCCGCGGTATGCCCGGTCAGGTAAATCCCCTTGACCTGGCGAGGCCGGGTAATCAAGGGTGCTTTGGGCCAGAACGGCTCGACCGGGGCGGGGGTAACCGGCGCCGGACCGGGCGGCGGCTCCGCCTCCCCCGGTGGTTCAACCGGGTTTCCGGGAAAAGCGAAGTCGGCCCTAGCCCCAAATAAGAGGACTGTGGAAATAACGACAAGAATAATCAGAACAATCAGAGCTATCAATATTGAGGGGGTACTCAGTCTGCGCGGGTTTCTTAATTCAGGCTGGGCCATATGATCCTCTCCCGTAGATGATGAAGCAATCATACTGACGGCTATGTAGATTATAACATACTTTACAAGCCCGTCAGTAAGAAACAAGATCGGGAATAGAGGAGGAGGGGGGTCGGTCTACTTCCGCCATGATGCCAAAGTGCAGCTAAATCAAGTAAATGTTGTCAACGGCTTTGCGTGTGTCAACAATTCCGTCCCCTTGACACCCGTTCCCTTGGCACGTTATCCTGGCAAGCTGAGTTTCTGTTTGTCCGTAAGGGCTGGGGCGAACAAGTCGCCGGTTTTTTTCAGGCGATCCGGCGCGGTAATGATGGTGTAATCGCCGGGCCGCACGTCTCCCGCGGCCAGCTCGGCCCAGGTGAGCGGCATCGATACCGGGGCCCCGGGAATCGGGCGGGGGCTGTAGGGGGCGGCCAGGGTCTTGCCGTAAACATTTTGCAAATAATCGAGGTATATTTTACCTTCCCGCCGTTCCACTTTTCTTTCGACGGTGGTGATCTCCGGTAGAAGCCAGTGAATTTGCCGGCAGACCTGCTCCACGAAACCGCGCGCTGCAGCGTAAGGATGGACCGGTTCAAGCGGCAGGTAAAGCTGCAGCCCGGTGGCTCCGGAAAGCTTGGGGTAACAGCGCAGGCCCAGGCGCGCCAGGTAATCCCGGATGGCCAGGGCGGCAAAGCGGACCTGATCAAAGGTGGAATTTTCCATCGGGTCGAGGTCGAAAACGGCGAAATCGGGATAATCAAGGGAGCCCAGGGAGGACAGCCAGGGGTGAAGCTCGAGGCAGGCCTGGTTCCCCAACCAGACCAGGTCTTCCACCGATTCGGCGACGAGGTAGACGGTTTCCTTCCCCTCCTGGTGCGCCACCGGGCAGGCGCGCAGCCAGGTTGGGGCCCCGGCGGGGATGTTTTTCTGGTAAAACCCTTCCCCGTCAATGCCCCCGGGAAAGCGCTGCACCACCAGCGGCCGGTTGCGCAAATGCGGGAGCAGGTAGGGCGCCGCTTCGATATAGTAACGGATCAGGTCGTGCTTGGTGTAGCCCTGCTCCGGCCAGAGCGCCCGGTCCAGGTTGGTCAGGTTGACTTTCTTGTCGTTTACGGTCAGCGTGGGCGCCATGGCAAACCCTCTTCAGGCAAACGTTGCTGGTCAAGAGCAGGCGGCGCAAGCGCCGCCCGCTGCAGAAGAACGCCCGGGACTCAAACCGGTTCCCCCTGCAATCAAGTGGCGTCCACCCCCAACACGCTTGGCGCATTGCGCCTGTTCCAGAGGGGCGGGTTATCGGCCTGATTGGCCGCGGCGGCAGTTAACGCTTTCAACCCCGTAAGACTGGGCCAATGCGGCAGTTTTGCCAGGCGAAGCAAGCCGCGCCTTTTGCTTACAGGCGCGCTTCTTCCGGCGGGCGGTCGCTGAAACCCGCCACTACCGGCGCCCGCAGGCGCAGATCACCCGTCCACTCGGCGTATTCGATCAACACCGTTAAACGGGGCTCCAGCCAGACATATTCCGCCCCCCGGGGCGGATTGAGAAAAGGAGGTTCCTGGACCCGGTGCGCGGCGGCAAGCTTTTGCAGCAGCAGCAGGTCCCGGCGGGAAAGCCCCGAACCGGCCCGGCCGATATAAAGCAGATCGCCGTCGCGGTAAGCGCCCAGGAGCAGCGCCCCCACGGCGCCCCCTTTTACCGTCAAACCGCCGGCTACGCAGAGCTGGCGCCGCCGGGGCTTGATCTTTTGCCAGTACGCCGATTTCTGGCCGATCAGGTACGGGCTCGATTTTTCCTTGGCCACGATCCCTTCCAGCCCCAGTTCTTCCAACCGGCGATAGAGGGCGACCCCGTCATAGAAATTCTCGTTCAGGTAAACCGGGGGGGCCGCCTCGACCGCTTCTCCCAGCAGCCGCAGCCTCTCCTCCAGGGGGCGCCGCGTCAGATCTTCACCTGCCAGGTAGAGCAGGTCAAAAAGGCAGTAAGTAACGCTGGAAACCCTGGCTAAAGCCTTGATCGCCCCCTCCCGCCGGCAGAAGTCCCGCTGGATCACCCGGGCGAAGCTGGGCCGCCCGTGCTCCATGACTACGACCTCCCCGTCCAGGAGGGCGTCCTCGGCCCGCACCAGCGCCGCGAGCCGCTGCAGCTCCGGGTACTGCTCCGTCCGCGGGCGCCCTTTGCGGTTCTGCAGCATTATAGATGACCCGTCTTTGAAAGCCAAGATCCTGACCCCGTCCCACTTGAGCTGGAAGAAGTGGCCGGGGCTGTCGAAAGGTTCCCGCCTGGCCTGCGGTTCCATCGGTTTGATCAGGGTAAAGAACTGCCCGATCGGCGGCTCCAGTTTAAGTAACCCCGGCGCCCGCTTTTTTCCGCCGCCCACGGCCGGCCTCTCCCCCCGTTGCTTTGCGGGTTGCCTCGACGCTGGCCTTGAGCGCCTCCACCAGGTCGACGACCCCGGCCCTCTCCGGGGTGGGAGCGATGTGGACTTCCTCCCCGGCGATCTTCGCTTCAATCATTTCCAAGAGCGACCGGCGGTATTCGTCGGTGTATTTTTCCGGGGCGAAAGGCGCGGTAAGGTTGCCGATCAGCTCGCGCGCCATTTTCAGTTCGTTGTCATGGACCTTGATTTCCGTATTCCAGGCGGGCAGCTCCCCGGTGGAGCGGACCTCGTCGGGGTAAAACATGGTTTCCAGCGCCATGGTGTGCTCGTAAACGCGGAGCACGCCGAGGGCCTGCCTGGCGCGCAGCACCACGCGCACGACGGCGACCATCCCCGCTTCCGCCATCGCCCGCTGCAGCAGCTGGAAAGCCTTCTCCCCGGTTTCGCCCGGGGCCAGGAAATAAGAGCGGTCGTAATAGACGGGATCGACCTCTTCCTGGAGCACAAAATCGACGATGGCGATGCTGCGCGTGGTTTCCGCGGGGATGCGGGCCAGTTCGCTCTCGGCGATGATCACGAAGCGGTCCTTTTCATACTCGTAGCCCTTGACGATTTCGTCAATGGACACTTCTTTTTTGCAGCTGGGACAGACCTTGCGGTACTCGACGGGGGTGCGGCAGGGTTCATGCAGGTAGCGGAAACGGACGTTTCTTTGTTCGGTGGCGGCGAACAACCGCACCGGGATGTTCACCAGGCCGAAGCTGATCGAGCCTTTCCAAAGAGGGCGCATCTGTAGTTCACCCCGGGATTAGCGTTTTTCTTATTATCCCAAGGAAGAGCGCCTTTATCCGGGAAACATGGAGAAACGAGCCCGGGCTACAGACGGTAGGATCAGGCTTCTGATTTTCAAACTGCCAACCTCTAACTTCCAACCGCCAGTGAGCGGGTGGCCATAGTGGCGGCCACGGCGCCGTCGGCCGCGGCGGTAATGACCTGCCGCAGCTCCTTGCGGCGCACATCCCCGGCGGCGTAGACGCGGGGCAGCGCGGTTTCCATCTTTTCATTGGTGATGATAAAGCCCTGTTCGTCCAGCGGAACCTCGTCCCGGAGGAACCCGGTGTTCGGCTGCCGCCCTACGTAAATAAAAATCCCCTGCAGCGCCAGGAAAAGCTCTTTCCCGTCCCGGGCCAGGCGCACGCCTTCGACCCGGCGTTCGCCCTCGATTTTTTCCACGGTGGTGTTCCAGAGGATCTCGACATTGGGCAGGGAGTAAACTTTCTCCTGCAGCGCCTTGACCCCCCGGAATGCCTCCCGGCGGTGAATCAGGTATATCTTCCCGGCCAGGCGGGAGAGAAAGATCGTTTCCTCGAGGGCGGCGTCACCCCCGCCGACTACCGCCACATCCTTGCCGCGGAAGAACGCGGCATCGCAGGTGGCGCAGTAAGAGACACCCCGGCCGCGGAGGGACAGCTCGCCGTCCACATTAAGCAGGCGCGGCACGGTGCCGGTGGCGATCACGACGGCGCGGCCGGTGATTTCTTCCTCCGGAGTGAACACCTTTTTTGCTTCTCCTTTGAAAGAAACTTGTTCGACCGCCGCCGCCCGCACCGCCACATGGAAGCGCTGCAACTGGCTCTCCAGGAGCAAGCCGAATGCGGCGCCGGTGATGCCGTCGGGGAAACCGGGGTAATTGTCGAGGCGGTCCGTGGAAACGATTTCGCCGCCGACAATCATTTTTTCTAGCAGGATGGCGGAAAGGCCGGCCCTGGCGCCGTAAATCGCGGCGGTAACCCCGGCGGGACCGCCGCCGAGGATGACAAGGTCGTACAATTTATCTTGAACCATTTAAATCAGCCTCCAAAGATGATCTAACTCCGGCCATCTGCATGCGGGCATCACACCCCTTGAACACGTACGGAGGCGTGAGAGTGGAAGCTAAATAAAACACCTGATTGCGTCATTGGCCTAATGTTCGCGTTTTCCCCCGCGCACGGCTCACTGCTCCACCAGGAGGGTGAGGTCCAGGGAGCGGTACGAATGGGTGAGGGCGCCGCAGGATATAAAGTGCACCCCGGTGGCGGCGACTTCACGGAGGCGGCCCAGGGTCATATTGCCCGAAGCCTCCAGCAGGGCGCGCCCGCCGGCCTGCGCCACCGCCAGGCGCATCGTCTCTGTATCCATGTTGTCGAGCATGATGATATCCGCCCCCGCATCAAGGGCCTCCGCCAGTTCGCCCAGGGTGGTGACTTCCACCTCCACCCGCAGGGTAAAAGGGGCTTGAGAGCGCACGGCCGCCACCGCCGCGGTGATCCCGCCTGCGGCCCGGATGTGATTTTCTTTGATCAGGATGCCGCCGTCCAGGGCCAGGCGATGGTTGTAACCGCCGCCCATCCGGACGGCGTATTTCTCCAGCAGGCGCAGGCCGGGCGTAGTCTTCCGGGTATCGGTGAGTTTGGCCGGGTAGCCGTCGATCTCCGCCACCCAGGCTGCGGTCTGGGTGGCGATCCCAGAGAGGCGCTGTAAAAAATTCAAAGCGCTCCGCTCGCCGGTCAAAATCGGCTGCAGGCGTCCGGCCACACGCATTACAATCTGGCCGCCCCGGACCCTTTCCCCTTCGCGCACCGCAAACGCACACTGCAAAGAACTGTCCAGGGTGTGAAAAACCAGCTCCGCCAGCGGCAGGCCGGCAATGATCCCTTCCTCCCTGGCGATAATGACGGCGCTCCCGGCGGCGCCGGGAGGCACCGTATAGCCGGTTGTCAAATCTCCCGATCCCAGGTCTTCCGCCAGCGCCCGCTCCACCGTATCACGGAACATCGAAACCGGCAGTAATATCTTGGCAACCCCCTCGTCCCGGCTGATTGATCCGGCGGCGCTCCGCCGCTAGGTTGCGGCTGGACAGGGCATCCCGCCCGATCCGGCTTCACCACCCGCTTCACGCCGGAAGATAAAGTGCTTTCCGCCTAACTCCGGGTCCTCGCCGGGGTAATCTTCCCGGTAATGGCAGCCCTTGCTCTCCTGCCGGCACAGGGCCGCTTCAGTCATCATCATCGCGGTTAAAAGCATATTTTGTGTTTCGATCAGGGTCGCACCGGAAAAACGATACTCCAAAAGCGGCAGCCACCGCTTGAGCCGATCCCTTGCCGCCAGTAAACCGTCCCGGGTGCGGATCAACCCGACATTTTCCCACATCAACTCCTGCAGCAGCGGCCTCACCGCAAGGCAGCCCTGCTCGTCAGGCGGTCCCGGTTCTTTTAGCCTTACCCAATCGACCGGCTGTTTAAGCGGCCTGCCGGAGCCGTCTGCCGCCGCCGCGGCGGCGGCGACACGGTGCCCGAAGACAAGACCTTCCAGCAGGGAATTGCTGGCGAGGCGGTTGGCCCCATGCACGCCCGTCGAGGCGGCCTCGCCGACGGCAAACAGGTTTTCCACAGCGGTGCGGCCTTCCAGGTCTACGGTAATCCCCCCGATCAGATAATGGGCGGCCGGTGAAACCGGGATCAGATCGCGCGTGATATCAATGCCCCATTCCCGGCATCGGCTGTAGATAGTGGGAAATCGTTCCGGGATAAAGCCGGCCCCCAGGTGGCGCAGGTCCAGGAAAACCTCCTGCCCGGTGCGCGCCTTTTCAGCCAGGATTGCCCTGGAGACAATATCCCGCGGTCCCAGTTCGCCCCGGGGATGGTATCGATCCATGAACCGCTCTCCCGCACCGTTAACCAGGCGCGCCCCTTCCCCCCGTACCGCCTCGGAGATCAAAAAGGGACTGCCGTGCGCCGGGAAGAAAACAGTGGGGTGGAACTGATAAAATTCCAGGTCGCGCAGCACCGCCCCGGCCCAGTACGCCTGGGCCAGGCCATCGCCGGTTACAGCGGGCGAGTTGGTTGTCCACTTGTATACCTGGCCGCACCCGCCGGTAGCCAGGATCACCACCCTGGCCTGGAGCAGGCAGCGGCGCCTGGCGGTAAAAAAACAAACCCCCCGGCAGCTTCCGTCTTCGACGATCAACTGCTCGACGAACGCATCTTCAATAAAAGTAACGCCCCTGTTCCGGGCCTGGAACAGCAGCGCTTCAACCAGCTCCCTGCCGGTGGCGTCGCCGCCGATATGCAGGATTCTTTTGCGTGAGTGGGCCCCTTCCTGTCCCAGGTCAATAGACCCGTCACGGTGATCGAACCTGACCCCGAGGCCGAGCAGGTCCCTGATCCGGTCCGGGGCTTCTTCAACCAGGACGCTGATCGCTTCGCGGTCGCCAAAGTAAACCCCCGCTCTCCAGGTATCCTCCAGGTGCAGCTCGGGGGAATCCTCCGCGGAAAAGGCGGCGGCGATACCCCCCTGGGCAAACCAGGTATTGCCGGCAATGAGGTCCTGCTTGCTCAATACGGTCACCCGGCCGTGTTCCGCCAGGCGGATCGCCGTATACAGGCCGGCAATACCCGAACCGACAATAATAAAATCAGTGCTTCCACCGTCTTCCGGTTGCATCCCGGCCTCCTTAATGCAGCGGCACTTCCAGCATGCGGCGGAGGGCCCGCGCAGCCCCTTCCCTCACCGCGGCGGGGACAGTAACCCGATGCTCCATATGCTCCAGGGATGAAGCCACCTTTTCCAGGGTGGTATATTTCATGTTCGGACAAACCAGCCCCGGCGAAAGGAGATAAAACCGCAAGTCGGGGCGCTCCTTGCGCAAGCGGTACAGCATGCCCATCTCGGTGCCGACAACAATTTCGCGGGCTTCCGTCTCCCGGACAAAACGGAGCATCCCTCCCGTCCCCAGGGCTGCGTCAGCCGCTTCCACCACCTCGGGCCGGCACTCGGGGTGAACGATAACCGCCGCATCGGGATGAGCACGCCGGGCGCGCTCGATATCGGCCGGGTAAACCCGGTGGTGGGTAACGCAGTAGCCGTGCCAGGGGATGATTTCTTTTTGGGTCTTTTGCGACACGAAATGGGCCAGGTTGCAGTCGGGGACAAAGATGACCCGGTCCGCGTCAAGGGAGTTGATCACCTGGACGGCATTGGCCGAGGTAACGCAGATATCGCTTTCCGCCTTTACCGCCGCCGATGAATTGATGTAGGCGGCGACCGCCGCGCCGGGGTGCTTTTGTTTGAACGCGCGGAGCGCCTCGGGGGTTACCATGTCCGCCAGCGGGCATCCCGCGGCTTTTTCCGGGAGCAGGACCGTCTTGGCGGGGGAGAGGATGGCGGCGCTTTCGGCCATGAAATGCACACCGCAAAAAACGATCACTTCCACGGCAGCTTCAGCCGCAATCCGGCTCAACTCAAACGAATCGCCGATATAATCGGCCGCATCCTGGACTTCTTCGATCTGGTAGTTATGCGCCAGGATCACGGCATTCCTTTCGCTTTTCAGCCTGGCAACCTTTTCCTGCAGGGTCATTATGGCCATATTCCCGGCATCCCCTCTGGTAAGCTTGGTTTTCTATATTATGACGGAAAAGCTAGATTGTTGTCAACCTAAACCCCCCGCGGCAGTCATTCCTTTGTGCCCCGCGCGCGGGATACAGCCGTCGCCGCCCGTTGCGGCGCGGTGCAGGTAGTTCTTCCGGAGACGGGCAAAATAACGGGGGAACCTTACATGGAAGCGGTGCAATATGGTATAATGCAGGCAGCAGCAAATTCGATCGCGCATTTGAAGGAGGGTAACGCATGAAAGAACAGGTTGAACAAGCTCTGGCTAAAATTCGTCCGGCTTTGCAGCGCGACGGCGGCGACGTTGAACTGGTGGACGTCGGTGAAAACGGCGTGATCAAGGTCAGGCTGACCGGGGCCTGCGGCGGATGTCCAATGTCCGCGATTACCCTGAAGCAGGGTATTGAGCGAATTCTGAAGCAAGAAGTGCCCGCGGTAAAAGAAGTCGTCTCGGTTTAGATCGGCTGCGGCGAAAAACCCGGGACAGCCCGGGTTTTTTGATTTTGATGTTTGGATCAGTAGAAGCGATGGGGAACAAAGTATCCCGCGGCAACGGAGTGGACAAAAAAGATGGAAGAAATTTATCTGGACAACAGCGCCACCACCCGCCCCTATGATGACGTAATTGAGTTGATGGGCAGGGTGCACCGCGACACATTCGGCAACCCGTCATCGCCGCACGGCCGGGGGTTGGAGGCGGAACGGCTGCTGAAAGAGGCGCGGCGCGCGGTGGCGGCGGTCCTGGGCGGCGCGGCAGACGAGCTTTATTTTACTTCCGGCGGCACCGAGGCAAACAACCTGGCCGTTCTTGGCGCCGCTTACCGGCACCGGCGCCGGGGCAGCCACCTGGTCACTACTTCGATCGAACACCCTTCGGTGCTGAACTGCTACCGCCGGTTGGAGGAAGAAGGCTTCCAGGTAAGCTACCTGCCCGTAGACAGCGACGGTTATATCAGCCTGGAAGAACTGCGAAACCTGATGGGAAAAGAAACAATCCTGGTCAGCGTAATCCATGTCAATAACGAGATCGGCACAGTCCAGCCGGTGGATCAAATCGGCGCCTTGATTAAAGAACGCAACCCGCACACGCTCTATCATGTGGACGGGGTTCAATCTTTCGCCAAAATGCCGGTCAATCCGCGGCGGTGGCAGGCTGATCTTTTCAGCTGCAGCGCGCATAAAATTCACGGCCCCAAGGGGGTCGGGGCGCTCTGGGTCAAAGAGAACTCCCTGCTGCAGCCGCTGATGCGGGGCGGAGAGCAGGAAGGGGGCCTGCGCCCCGGCACGGAAAATGTCGCCGGCATCGCCGGTTTCGGGCGGGCGGCCGGGCTGACCTTTGAGCGGCAGGAACGGGACGCCGCTCACATGCACGGCCTGAAACAGAAACTGTATTGGGGACTCCGGGAAGCGGGCCTGAAAGTGGAGCTGAACGGACCGGCGCCGGAGCACTGCGCGCCGCACATAATCAACCTCTCTTTTCCCGGGATCAAGGCCGAGATCCTGCTGCACGCCCTGGAAAACGACTTGATCTACACCTCTCCCGGTTCGGCCTGCCATTCCCGCCGCCCTGAGCCAAGCCATGTCTTAAAAGCGATCGGGCTTGGTGAAGAGAGGCTGTCGGGCGCGTTACGTTTCAGCTTTGCCGCTTTCAATACGGCCGAGGAGATCGACCGGGTCATCGGCCGCTGCCTGGAAGCGGTGCGCGCGTTCGGCGCCGGCAGCCTTTCCGGCCCATTTTGAATCCAGCACCGGGAGGTTTGCTTGTGCCTGTAAAAATCCTGATCCGCTACGGTGAAATCGCCCTTAAGGGAAAAAACCGCCGTTTTTTCGAGGATTTCTTGCTGCAAAACCTTAAACAAACGGTCAGGGGAAGCGCCGCGCAAATCGTGAGGTTGCGCGGTCGTTTCCTCGCAATCGCCCCGGAGAAAGAGCGGGATAAAATCATCAGCCGCCTGAGCAGGGTTTTCGGGGTGGTCTCTTTAAGCGCGGTGCAACCCGCCGCCCTGGAACTGCCGGCCATTCAGGCGGCGGCCGCGGCGCTGGTGCAGGATCTCGCGCCTGAAGCTCCCCTTACCTTCAAGGTGGAGGCGCGCCGGTCCAACAAGAGCTTTCCGCTCACTTCTCCGGAAATCAACCGGCTGGTAGGGGCTTATATCCTGGAAATGATTCCGCACCTGCGGGTGGACGTGCATAACCCTGCGCTGAGACTTTCGATCGAAATCGGCCAGGAAGAAGCCTTTCTTTACCACGACCGGCACTCCGGGCCGGGCGGGCTCCCCGTGGGGGTAACAGGCAAAGGGCTGCTGCTGCTTTCGGGAGGGATCGACAGCCCCGTGGCCGGTTGGATGGCCATGAAGCGGGGGCTCGCCGTGGAAGCCGTTCATTTTCACAGTTTTCCCTTCACCGGCCGGCGGTCCCAAGAGAAAGCGGCCGACCTCTGCCGCGCCCTCGCCCTTTACGCCGGGGAGATCCCGCTGCACATGGTCAGCGTCACCGCCATCCAGAAAGAGATTCGCTCCCGCTGCCCGGAAGAATTGGGGATCCTCCTGCTGCGGCGGATGATGCTGCGGGCCGCGGAAAAGATCGCCCGCCGCCGCGGCCTGGAGGCCCTGATTACGGGAGAAAGCCTGGGGCAGGTAGCCAGCCAGACCCTGGAGAGCATGGCCGTGATCGGCGGCGCTTCCGGCATGCTGATTTTGAGGCCGCTTCTGGGCCTGGACAAGCACGAAATTGTTGATCGGGCCCGGGCCGTCGGGACGTACGCCATCTCCATCCGGCCCTTTGAGGACTGCTGCACCCTTTTTGTGCCGAAGCATCCGGCTACCAGGCCGTCACCGAAGCGGGTGGAAGAAGCGGAAGCGGCCCTGGATATCGGCGGGCTGCTCGAAGAAGCCCTTGCCGGCGCGGAGCTCGAGTTCATTAAAGAGTAAGGGGCCGGCGTGACAGGTAATATAACGCCAGCATGCCTCCCGAGAGCGCGGCAAACCAGAGTACCTGGAACAGGGTCTGGTAGCGGGATCCCTGGTTTAAGCTTTTCCGCCTTAGATAAGGGGAAGAGGTGGCGATGATCTTGGGGCCGGCCAGAATAAAGTAGAGGGCGAAGGAGGCGGCCGCCAGCGATATCAGCTGGCCCGGAGTGAATATCCACAACAACGGCCTTTCAGCCCTCGAAAAGTCAAGCACCAGGTTGATCAGGGAGTACCCCAGGAGAAACCAGATAAAAAGTTCGCCTTCATACACATTGATCAGGCGGCGCTTCCAGACGATGAAGAGCAGGAACATGAGCAAAACAATGGCATAGGCGCCGTCGGGGTGATAGTACACGCCGCCCACCTCAACGCTCCAGGGCAAAGCATAGGGCATCGCCGCGCCCCGCAAGGCAAAACCGATATTGCCCAGAGCCAACGCTGTAATCAAGGCGGGAGTGGCGGCATCGAGATAGCGCTCGACAATCAAGTTCTTGCGCGCCGCCCAGATCGAAACCACGAGCAAAGCAATCAGCAGGCCTCCCCAGAAGCACATTCCGCCGTCCTGAAGGCGAAAGAGATGGACCGGGTTTTTCAAGTAATAATCCTGGTTGAATAAGAGCGTGTAAGTAAGCCTGCTCCCGCTAATGCCGCCGGCCAGGCTCAGGATGATTAGATCGACAACCCTCAACTCGGAAAGAAACTTCCGCCGCCCCTCGGCAAAAACCATAACCAGGCCGACCACTACCGCCACAATGAAGGCCAGGCTGAAGACCGCAACACTGAAAGGGCCCCATTCCCAGACTACCGTTTCCACTTGGCACCACCTTCACCGGTATTTTTTACCCGCCGGCCCCAGGTTTATTTGGGCTTGCGCCAGGCCATCCTAATAATAGAAAGCGCACCGGGGGGCGGCAGCAATGATCCGTCATATCGCGATTATCGGCGCAGGCAACGTCGGCGCAACCACCGCTTATACCTTTGCCGCCTCCGGCCTGGCTGAAAAACTGTCACTGATAGACATCAATGAGGCCAAGGCCGAAGGAGAAGCGCTGGACCTGCGGGACGGGATATCTTTTTTGCGCCCGGTGGTCATCCGTTCCGGCGGTTATGAGCTGTGCCGCGAGGCTCAAATCGTCATCGTCACCGCGGGAGCAAACCAGGCGCCCGGGCAAAGCCGGCTGGAGCTGCTGGAGCAAAATGCGGCCGTTTTCCGGCAGGTTATTCCCGCGGTGGTGGAACATGACGGCGGCGCCATCATCATCGTGGTCACAAACCCCGTGGATGTGTTGACCTATTTAGCGCAGAAACTCTCCGGTCTCCCCCCGGGAAGTGTATTCGGCTCGGGCACGGTCCTGGATACAGCCAGGCTGCGCAACCAGATCAGCCGGCACTGCCGGATCGACGCCCGCAATGTCCACGGCTATGTCATTGGGGAACACGGCGACACCGCCGTCCCGGTTTGGAGCGCTGTCCAGATCGCCGGTATGCGCCTGGAACAATTCTGCCGCTACTGCGGTAAGGGATGCTCCGCCCAAACAAAAATCGGCGAAAAAGTCAGGTCCGCCGCGGAACGGATCATTTCCCGCAAGGGAGCCACTTATTACTCCATCGCCCTGGCGGTAAAAAGAATCGTGCAGAGCATTCTCCGCAATGAACACTCCGTGTTGACTGTATCCACCCTGGTGGAAGATTATTACGGGATCAGCGATGTTTGCCTGAGCCTGCCGGCGATCGTCAGCGGGCGGGGCGTGCAGGAGGTGCTGCCGCTGGAGCTTGCACCCCCCGAGGCGGAAGCCCTGCGGCGCAGCGCCGCCCGGCTCAAAGAGGCTCAACTCCGCCTGTTCTCGCCGGCGGGCTGGTAGACTTTAAGCTCCAAGCCTCGCTTCGGTCCTCGCTGGAAGATTATTTCGCTGCCGCTTCGGAAGATCCTTTTTCATGCGCTGGCATTTGCCTAAAACGCGTACGGCAGGTGCAATAACTTAATAAATGGTGCCAGGCACCGTTTATTAAGTTATCTAAGGGAGTAAATCCAGGTCTTGCCGGCGCAGGTGATCTTCCCAGACAAAATGGCCGTCGCTCCAGGTTTCGCCGTTCAGGGTCGCCAGAACGGCGTCCACTTCAGGAAGCTCGGTAAAAGTGTACACCAGGGATTTAACCACCGCGCGGGAAGCTTCGTGGTTCAGGGGAGCCGTTCCGGCGAGGTCGATCGTAAGCAGGCCGTCCTTTAACGTAAAGCCGAGGGAGCGGTTATCCCCGGGCAGCACCGACAACCGCTCCCCATCGTAATCACGGGCCAGCAAGGCGATGATCTGCTTCAGCGGACAGTTATCGGCCGTCGTGCCCGCCGGAGAATCCAACTTTACCAAAAAAGGTTCCGCCAGGTTGCCCCATGCCGGCGCACCGATTTCATCGATCCCTTTTTTCCGAAAATAAAGCTTGTAAGGCAGTGAGACTCCCGGCGGGGCCAGCGGGCTGCCCCAGCCGATGGTGTCACCCTGCCACGGGCTGCCGTTCTGAAAGAGCCAGACTGAATCGATATCCGGAAAAGCGGTCAGGGAGTAGACCAGGGAAAGGTACAAGAACTGCTCCGCCTGTTGGGCAGCCCGGTCTTCAACAAGGGCAAGCGTTCCGTCCATCGAAATGTGGACCACGCAGATGCCGTTCCGGATATAGATGTCTTCCAGAATGGCGGCGCCGGCGATCACCGGCCCGGCATCGTGCGCCGACACCTCTTCAGGCAAAGGGCCGCGTATAAGCGCATTGACGGTTGCCCGTGCGACTGCTTCAGTCCAGGGAACGGGCCTGATCACCGGTATGACCGGTGTGCCGGCCGGGCTGCCGGGCTCTAATTTTTCATTCCGGAAATAAAGGGTTAAGTAGATCGTATATTCGTCTTCGTAATCACGGGAGGGGCCGGGCTGCAGGCCGGCCGAATCATGGCCGGTAATAACGCAGGACGCCGCCGTCAACCCGGCAGCAGTACATCCCAGGACCAGCAGAAATAGAACCAGTCGCCTGTAAGCCACGGCGGGGGCCTCCCCTTAAGGTATTACTCTGCCAATTCGACATTATACGTCAAATTCCTACGGTTGTAAGGCAGAAAAATTGCGGTAGCCCGGTCGAAGCCCACTACCGCAAGGTTTTTCCCAACTGTAAATTAACTTCACACCGTTCACGGCGTACCCGGGAATACTGTTGGCAGTCCTATTGGCCGGCGCAATCTGCACAAAACTGCTCATCGGTTACCACGTCCGTCCCCGACGCCCGGAGAAATTCGACGATCTTGCCGCCAGGCGAGCCCGGCGCCAGGTCAAGCCGGTTATGGTGCAGGCGAAGTTCCCTCAGTCCTGATAAGCCGTGCAAGGCGGAAATGTTCTCGATTTGATTCCGGCCGAGGTTTAGTTCTTGCAGGTTGGCCAGTCCACCCAGAGCGGCGATATCCTGAATGCGGTTCGATTCCAGGCATAGCCGCTGCAGCCAGGCCATATTCTTGACGGCGGAAATGTCGCTGACTTCGTTCCCGGTCAGGACAAGCTCTTGCAGGTTGACCAGGGTCTCCAGCGGGGAGAGCTCTCTGATCCGGTTTGACCAGAGATAAAGGCTGTTCAGGTCGGAAAGGCCGCGCAGGGGGGAGATGTCGGCAATCTCGTTCCCGCCCAGGTTTAGGTAAATCAAACCGGTCAAACCGCGCAGGGGAGAGATATCGCTAATCCGGTTTGACCACAGGTGAAGCCATTTTAATCTGTTCAAGCCGGCGAGAGGAGAAATATCGGCGATCCGGTTCCAGCTTAAATCAAGATAGGTCAGGTTGACGGCATGTTCCAGGCCCCTCACAGCCGTGATCTCCCTGCCGATAGCTTCCAGGCGGGTTAGTTGCGCCAGATCTTGCCGGGTGATCTTTGTCTCCGCGGGCAACTCAAGCATTTCACGGACGGCAATCTCCAGCCCGGGATCGGCGAAATAAACACTCGCCTCCCGTGTTTCCAGTCCGCAGCCGGCAGCGGCTGAAGCGCTTAAAAGCAGGGCCACAACCGCCACCCACCGGCGGCATACCTTTGGTCGATAAAACCGCATTTACTACCTCCATATTGCCGGATCGTTTTTGCCGGTTCAGGCCGGATTTGCAGACTTAAATTTCCGATCCGCTTTAATCTATCATATTACCCGTCTTTTTTACAATAAAAAACTAGCCCGGGGTACGCCGCGTAATCGATTTGCTCCTTTTCTCTTAACAGCCAGGAAGTCCCCCGCCATCTTGAGCCGCCTTGCAGGCTTCAGGGGGGGTGCCTGAAGTTTCCCTTACCGGCCCTTCCACCGGGGTTCTCTCTTCTCTATAAACGCGCTGATTCCCTCCTGGAAGTCTTCCGTCTGCATCAGGAATCCCAAAGCCTCCCGCTCCAGCTCAAGGCCTGACTGCAAGTCGGTGTCAATACCCTTGTTCATCGCATATTTAATCCTGCGCAGCCCCAGGGGCGGCTTGGCCGCCAGCTTTCCGGCGAGCGCCATCACCGCTTCTTCAAGCTTGTCCATGGGAACGACTTCATCAGCCAGGCCGATCTCTTTCGCCTGTTTACCGTTAACGGGCTCACCGGTAAGGATCATCTTCTTCGCCAGGGGGAGGCCGATCCGCCGGGGCAGGCGCTGCGTGCCCCCCCAACCGGGCAGCAGGCCCCGGTTGATTTCAGGCAGCCCCATCTCTGAGTTTTCCGATACAACAATAAAGTCGCAGGCCAGGGTGATTTCACAGCCGCCGCCCAGGGCAAACCCGTTTACCATGGCGATAACCGGTTTTTCGTAATTGGCAATCATTTCTACTACCGGTTCCACGGCGGCAGTTTCCGAGAGATCCCACCCGGCGGAAAAGCAGTACCTGGTCTCCTTCCGGCCGTCCTTCTCCCTGATCGCGGGGCTGCCGGTAATCACGAGAACCCTGATTTCGTCATCAGCACCGATATCTGCCAAAGCCTCTTTCATCTCCAACCCCAGGGCGGCGTTGATGGCGTTAAACCTCTGCGGCCTGTTCAAGGTAATCCTGGCCACATGCCCCTCCTTTGCCACGATAATCGTTTCAAAGCTCATTTACAAACAAACCTCCTTTAAGTTAATAATGAATAATGGGGGTCAGACCTCGAATAGTGAATTTAAATAGTAAAACCTGCTACTAACTCACTTTTCAAGGTCTGACCCCCCTTTTTTACTGTTCCGTTAGTAGAAGATGAGGATAAGCGCCACCGCCGCCGTGGAAACCCACAAAATAGCTTGATCAAGCTTTTTGGGATTGGCTTTCTTGTACATTAAAAAGTGTGAGAGGGCCAGAAAGAGCACGGCCAAAACGGTAAAATGAATCCTGTATCTGCCTAAAACCGCCAATCCGCTCAGTAAACCGCTGAGACCCAGCGGAATAAAAATGGCCGGCCCCAGTCAGCAGATTGTCGCCAGCACCGACGAGAGCACCGAACCCAGGCTCGCCAGCTTCTCTTTCATCGACAGTAATCCCCTTTCCAGTTGATGTACATCCATGATGCTTGCTGCTTCTCTTATTACATTATACAATATTTCAGCGGGTTTAGCCGCTCAAATAGCCGTCTCTAGCCGCCAACCCCCGCACAATTTGGAAGGAATAACTTGGAACACCGAGAATCTAGGCTGTTGGTTTGGATAGTTATCCTCAATTCACCTGTATGATCACAACCGGAATAATTCTTGGAGGTGCAAGGGTTTGACTATGAAATTAAGGGCCAAGATCTGGTTTGAGAACGACGGCCGCAAAGCCTTCGGCGACGGGCCGTGGGATATCCTGCAGCGGGTGGAGCGGACAGGTTCTTTAAGGCAGGCCGCCGCCGAAATTAATATGTCCTACAGCCAGGTCTGGAGGCTGATCCGGATGCTGGAACACAACCTGGGCTTCCCCCTGCTGGAGAAAAAGACCGGCGGCCCCGGCGGCGGCCACTCATTATTAACTCCTGCAGCGGTCTGCTTAAACGCGGCATACAGCCATTTCCGCCGCGAAGCAAAACAAAACCTCGACGGCCTTTTCAAGAAATATTTCCCGCCGGGCTTGTTTATGCCTTAAAAGCCGGAGGGTAGACGTGACATTGTGACATTAAATGGTTATATTTAGGGATAATGGCATCATATATCCATTTAATTACGCCTTGGCCACGTAAGCAGAAAAATCCCGGCGGCCACCGCCGTCAAGGCGCCCAAACAGGTAAAGCCTAAAGGCAGTCCTGAACGCGATGAAGTATCTACCAGGGAGGAGTCATATGAGGAAAAATATATTTTACTACTACCTAAATAATTATTTAAATAATAAGATAAAATAACAAAGCGGCCGCCACCCCATGCTACCCCAAGTAACGTCTCACCTTCAATTATGGCAGCCTTCGACCACTTTCCCCCGTCCGGCGAGATAAGGATGGTTCCTTCGTGGGCCACAGCGATGAACAGGCCATCGCCAAAAGCAACATCATCTAATTGCTTATCTGAAACTGCAATAACCTGTGATGACCATGTCTTCCCATCCGGTGAAGTAAGAATAAAATTTGAAGTATGCTCGGTGAATAAAGAACCGACGGCAACAAAGAGACTGTCACCCCAAACCACCCCGGTTAAAACCAAATCCGTAGCAATCTCTGACCATATCTTTCCATCCGGCGAGGTAAGGATAATGTTGGATAATCCTTCGGTGGCGAAACAACCAACAGCAACAAAAAGACCGTCACCCCAGGCCACGTCACTGAACCATGGCTTTTTGGTGACTGTATCAACACTTGACCATGTCTTCCCGTCCGGTGAGGTGAGGATAACGCCGCCAACACCTACAGCAACAAAAAGACCGTCACCCCAGGCCACGCCTTCTAAGCACGCATCTGTAACTGCAGCAATCCTTGACCAGTCCCTTCCGTCCGGTGAAGTAAGAATAACGCCTTCATTTCCTACAGCGACAAACAGGTCCTCCCCCCAGGTTACGCCCTCCAAGCGCTTATCTGTAACGGGCGTGGCTTTGATCCACGTCTCCCCATCTGGGGAATGAAGGATTATTCCCTTATCTCCCACAGCAACAAACAAACCTTCGCCATAGGTAACTGCATTTAAAGGTGGGGAAATGGCCTCTACGCTTACAGTCCATGCTAATTGATGAGCCGATACTACCGAAGACAGAAACAGCAAAAACAAAACCAGTACCGAAAAAACCGCCTTTTTCAAAGAGTGGGTCATTTTTCAACCTCCCGGGTAAGATAACTCATCTCTATGAGTTCAATAATTTATTTGGGGAGATCCGCCACACAACAGGCCTATCCTTCGTATACAAGCCTGCAATCGTCTAGATGCCAGGCAAGCGGATTTAGAGGATTTTAGTTCTTGGGGTGCAGATTGCCGTGTTTTTAAGAGGCGCCTGAACTTGCGATGTCCTGTAGTGGTTGCTATAATTTAAATATATTATTTATGTTTATAATTCACTGTTTTTGGTATAACTCCTGCTTAGGGGGAGACCGTCCGGGGTTAAAATCCAAAAAAGTTCATTCGGTGCCAGGCACCGAATGAACTTTTTAATAATTTTCCTGGCGGGGACCTA
>JAGUZX010000034.1 GCA_020060545.1 Desulfovibrio sp.
CAGGAGAGGTAGCCGCCCCGGAAGCGCCGCCCCGTGGCCGGGGAGACCAGCCGGAGCGCCTTTTCCGTCCAGCGGCGCGAGATCTGCCGCGCCGTCGCGTCGGCGTCCGGATCGTTGTTGCCGTACTTGGGCGCCCGGTTGATCAGGGTCTGGCGGAGCGCCTCTTCGCCGGCGAAATCGCGGCGCAGCGCGTTGAGCAGCCGCTCCATGGTCACGGCCTTGTCCCGGTAGACCAGCATGCGCACGGCGGTGACCGAGTCGGCGGCGGTGGCCAGGCCCACCCCTTCGATGGTAATAAAGTTGTAGATCGCGCCGCCCCGGTTGACATCCAGGGCTTTGTCGATGCAGCCCTCTACCAGCAGGGAAAGGTACGGCGTGGGGTCGTAACGGCTGCGCAGCCGGTCCGCCTCCCGGGCCAGGTCCACGATCCGCTCCAGGATAAAATCGAGCTGGCGGTCGAAAGCGTTTAAAAAATCCGCTTCGCCGCCGAATGTGAGCGGGTCGCCGGTGCGGGGGCCGAGCTGCTTGCCCGTTTTCATGTCCCGGCCGTCGTTTAAAGCCAGCTCCACCGCCTTGGCCAGGTTCAGGTTGACGTCCACGGTGCCGGAGCGGTCGTTGCCCTGCATGGTGTTCTCCAGGCAGCCCACGGGGGCGTAGTCCCAGGCTTCAGCCGCGGGGACCCCCTGGAACTCCAGCCCCTTCATCGAGAGCGCGTCGAAGTTCAACAGGAAAGGCGCCCCCTGGGCGTTCCGGATCATCTCCGCGACCCTGCGCAGCAGGGCGGGGGAGCTGTGGCGGTGCAGGCGCACGTTCGGCTTCGGCTCGAGGAGGTTGATCTCCTCGATTACCTCCAGCATGAGCATGGTCAGGTCGTTGGTCAGATCCTCGTCCTGCGGGCCGCAGCCGCCCAGGGTAATCAGCTGCCCGAAGGAAGAGTTGATCCCCTGGTTGCGGGCCACCCGCCCCTGGTAGTCGTAGACGTAATTGTGCTTGATCCAGAAGCAGTGCAGCAGCTCCCGGGCGAGCTCCCGGGTCAGGCGCCCTTCTGCCAGGTCGCGCCGGTAGAAGGGGTAGAGGTACTGGTCGATGCGGCCGTAGGAAAGCCCCGGGCCGGGGTAGGATTCGGCGGCCATCACCAGCATGTGGGTGAACCAGAGCGCCTGCAGCGCCTCCCAGAAGGTGCGCGGTTTTTCGAAAGGCACCCGGCGCACAATTTCCAGCAGCGCGGCCAGCTCTGCGCGGCGGCCGGAATTGTCTGCCTTTGCCAGCGCCGCTTCCACCGCCGCGCCGTAGCGGCGGGAGATAATTTGCGGGGCTTCGGCCGAGATCTTCAGGGCATGCAAATAAGCCCGCTTTTCCGGGTCTTTTTCGCCGGCGAGACGTTCTTCAATCCGCTCCCGGATCCCCCGGAAGCCGTCTTGCAGAACCTTGCGATAATTGGGAATAATGTGGCCGGGAACGGCGCCGGCGTTGCCGATGCCGTCGCTGTGGGTTTCCACGAGGCGGTCGAACCAGCGGTACGTATCCCGGGTCCAGGCCGCCGCTTCCTTACGGTCCAGGGTCCGGGAAAGGGCGGTGTTGAAATGGGAGCCCACGATCAACTCCCCTTCCAGCACCGTGGCCGGGAGGTGTTTCTCCAGCACCAGGTTAAAAAAAACGGCCCGCCGCTCGGCCAGGGAGAGGCCGTAAAAACCGCCGGGGAGCGCCACCGTTTCAGCCATCGCTTTGAGCGTCTCCCGGATCCCCCGCACGAAGGGGAACACTTCGGGAACCACGCCCCAGTTGTACGGGGCGTATTGTTCGTCCCAGGGGTCGCCGGTGCCGTAGGCCAGCACCTCGTTGCGGTAGTATTCGCGCTCGTAAAAAGACCAGTACTCTTCCCGCAGGCGCCTCACCCGCGGGCTCAGGTTGCGGGGCTCCCAAAGCTCGACCGCCATTGTTTCCCCCTCCTTCAAGATCTTGTCTAGATTATATGCTGCCAGGGTAATACTTTCCATACTAAAATCCCTTACAAAAGCGGGGTAACTATTTTCCAGGGAGCCACCTTGCCGCCCGCCTGGCGTCAGGCGGCGCCTTGATATTCCGTCGCAGTGCCGGCAGCAGCAAGGCGACGGTTAGCGGGCGTTTTGTGACAAAATTGCCCCGTCCCCAACTGCCCCGTCCCCAACTGTCACCCTGTCCCTCGAATTCTGATACCGGACAAGATAAACTTTTACGGACCTTAGCTGGCGGTTTCTCAATTGATTGAAATCATACAATCCCCGCGCAAGCGGCGGGCAGCGCGGCGCTACCTTTTCGGCTTAAAGGTTTCACACTTGGTCTCGTCCGAACTTTTCGCCGTGGAACTGTGGCTGCGTTCTACCTGGATCATCGGCGCGTCGCACTTGATATTCTGGTTGTATTCACATTCAGTGACCGTGCATTTAATTTCCTCAACCATCGTTTCACCCCCTTCCTCAATCCGCCTTTAGTTTTTGCCGAGGGGGTAAAAATATACCGTTCTTTGGCGCTAACCCTGGCCTGCCGCTGCGGGCGCCTCGATCTCCTTAGCCGGTGGAGAAAACAGGCCTCCTGAAATAATCACTTTCATCCCTTCATCGACGGTCATCTCCAGCTCGATGACCTCTCTTTTGGGGGCCAGGATCAGCATCCCCGAAGTCGGGTTGGGCGTGGTGGGGATGAAGATGTTAAGCACCACTTCGCTCGTTTTATGCTGGATTTCGCCCCCCGAGACACCGGTCACAAAACCGAGCGCATATAGCCCCCGCCGGGGGTATTCCAGCAGCACCACCTTTTGAAAGGCATTTTTACCCTGGATGGTAAATGCGTCGATGATCTGCTTGGCGCTGGTGTAAATGCCCTTGGCCAGGGGCAGGTTTTTAAAAATCCGTTCCCCGTAACCGATCAGTTTTTTACCGATGATGTTGGAAGCGATGAAACCGACCAGGAAAATAAGCAGTATCCCCGCCGCAAAACCGATCCCCGGCACGGGGGTCCAGAACGTTTGGATAATCTTCCCCAGCATCGTATCCAGGAAATTGAAGATCATATAAAATAGATAAAGCGTAATCGCCAGCGGCAGCAGGGTCAACAAGCCGGTGGTAAAGATTTTTTTCAGGTTCAATATGATCGCCTCCCGGTGCGCCAATCCTGAATTTTTCTCGTCATTGATCATACCATGCCGGAAAAAGAAAAAAAATAGGCGCGCCGGGCCCGCGCCTAGGAATTCAAACGGAAATCCGCGTTTTTAGTTTTCCCGCAAAACCCGCGCACTCGGCCGCATCAAACCGCCGTTTTGCGGCTCCAAGCAAATCTTCACCAAAAATACATATTTCGTTCACCGGATCTTCATAATTGTCCGCTTTGATCAAATCAGGACAAAGAGGCGGCGGATCGGCTTTAAGCAAAGACGCGGCATTAACGGCCGGCGTGAGCGCCGGCAGGTTCCCTTTTGCTGTAGCAGGGCCGGCATGGGCTCCGGACAGGGGATGTCCGGGTAAAGTTTTGGGCGGGTCTTCAGGGATCGGAAAAGGGACAGGTTTTGCTTGCTTTTCTGCGGGGATATTTTATAATTTATAGTGATCCACTTTTTCATATCATTATTCTAGTTTTATTTTTTGTTTTCCGGGAGAATGTGATATTTTTCGCATCCGTTAAAATCTCAGGCTATCACGCCGCCTTTGTTGAAAAGAATAGGAAAACGAGCATGCATCTATTTTTGGAGCAGGTGTCTAAACACTACCAGGGCCGCGTCATCTTTGAAGCGGTCTCCGGCCGGATCGCACTGCACGATTCTTTCGTCGTCACCGGGCCAAACGGTTCGGGGAAATCGACCCTGCTAAAAATCCTGTGCGGCCTGCTGCGGCCCACCTCCGGCACGGTCCGGATGGAGCAAGGCGGCAGGGAGCTCAAGCCGGAAGAAAGGAAATACCGGATCGGCTTTGTTTCTCCCGAGATTAATCTTTACGATCGCCTGACCGCGCTTGAGAACCTGGCCTTTTTTACCGCCGCCCGCGGCTTGCCGGTGCGCCGCTCCGTAATCGTGGACCTTTTGGAAAAGCTGCAATTGAAAGACAGCCTTGATCAGCCTGTCGGGCAATTTTCCTCGGGGATGAAACAGCGGATGAAGCTGGCCTGCGCCGTCCTGCACGAGCCGCCGGTCCTGGTCCTGGACGAGCCGGGCAGCAACTTAGACGATCGGGGCAAACAGCTCTTTGAAAATACGATCCGGGCCCAGCGGCAAAAAGGGATTGTCGTCATCGCCACGAATGAGCCGGGGGAGGTGGAGAAGTTTGGGCAAAAAGTGCTCCACCTGGGCCGTGCGCCTGGGGGCCCTGATCAAAAAGGACCTCCTGGAGGAATTTAGGACCCGCTACGCCGTCAACTCCCTGCTCATGTTTGCCGTTACGGCCCTGGTGATGGTCAGCTTTGCCGTCGGGATGAACCCCCTCACCGGGCAGCTTCACGCGGCCCTGATCTGGATCATCCTCTTCTTCTCCGCCATGTCGGGCATGGCCAGAAGTTTTATCAAGGAAGAGGAGAAAAATACCGCCCCGGCCCTGCGGCTGGCGGCGGAACCGGAGCTGGTTTTCCTGGGCAAACTGTGCCTTAATTTTCTGCTCATGCTCAGCCTGGGCGCGCTGGTTATCCCGCTTTACTATATCCTGCTCCACCCGCGGCCGGGCAGCCTGGCGCCGGCGGCGCTGGTGATCTTTCTCGGCATCACCGGGCTGGTAGGCGCGACCACGATCCTGGCGGCGATCGTGGCCAAGGCCGGGAGCAAGAGCACCCTTTTGCCCGTCCTTTCCCTGCCGGTGCTGCTGCCGCTGCTGGTGACCGCGATTAATGCGACCGGCACGGCCATGGGGGGGGGGACCCTGTCCGACGTAAGCCAGGCGCTGCAGTTCCTGGCCGCTTATACGGTGGTGATCGTGACCGCGTCGCTGCTGCTCTTTGATTTTGTATGGAATGATTGAGGGAGGGATGTTCGATGCTGTGGAAATATTTGCTCGGTTTCTATATGCTCCTCGTCACCGCGGCCGCCTTTTTGTACGCCCCGCCGGCCCTGGGGTTGGGCGAGCTTTCCCGGATCATCTTTTTCCACGTGCCCGTGGCCTGGGTCGGCTGCCTGGCTTACCTTGTCTCGATGCTCAACAGTATCGCTTTCTTAAGGAAGCAAAAGCTGGAATACGACCGGCGGGCCGCTTTTAACGCCGAGATCGGGCTGGTCTTTACCATCCTCGCCACCGTTACCGGCGCGATTTTTTCCCGCTATACCTGGGGCGAGTACTGGAGCTGGGAACCGCGCCAGACTTCCATTTTTGTGCTGCTCCTGATCTACGGGGCCTACTTTGTGCTCCGCTCCGCGATCGAAGATGAGGAAAAAAGGGCCCGCCTGGCTTCGGTCTACAGCATCCTGGCCTTTATTTCCGTTCCTTTTCTCGTTTTCATCATCCCGCGGATTTATTCCCACCTGCACCCGAACCCGATTATCAACCCCGGCAAGCAGATGGAGATGGATGCCCGGATGTTCCGGGTCTTCCTGGCTTCACTGGCCGGTTTTACCGGCATCTATGCCTGGTTCCACAACCTGCATTCACGTTACCTGAAACTAAAAGCTAAATTTGAGGAGGCCGAAAAGCATGCCTGATCTCTATGTTGTGCTGGTCGTGTCCGCCATCTCGTGGGCGGGGATATTTTTCTACCTGCTGCGCCTCGATTTGCGGTTAAGGAAAATGGAGCGGCGCTATGAAAAGTAAATATATCATCGGGCTGGCCGTTATCGTCTTTTTTTCCGGGTTCGCCGTTTATTCGTTCCGCTCCGCCCTGAACCCGTACATGACCTTCCGCCAGGCGGCGGGCGCCGCCGGCACGGTCCAGGTAATCGGCTACCTGACGGATGACGGGGTCGCTTACGATCCGGATAGCGGCCTGCTGCGCTTTTTCCTGGCGGACGAAGAAGGGACGCTGGCGGAGATCGCCTACGCGGGAACCAAGCCTACCAACCTGGAACACGCCGAAAGCATCGTTGTCGTCGGCCAATTTGAGGGTGATATTTTCTACGCCGGCAAGATCCTGGTAAAATGCCCTTCCAAATACGAAGCAGAAAAGGGGAGAGACTAATGACCGGTAACATCGCGATCTATATCGGCTTTTTC
The DNA here is from genome assembly GCA_020060545.1 of Desulfovibrio sp. GTDB lineage: Bacteria > Bacillota > Dethiobacteria > DTU022 > DTU022 > JAGUZX01. The sequence continues at coordinate 6,159 of JAGUZX010000034.1, forward strand.
ACCGCGCTGGCGGCGGGGGTTCTTTTTTTCCTCCATGCCCGCGGCCGGGTGAACCTGGAGAAAAGCGCCGTTAACGCCTATTACGTTCACGCCGCGGCGGTGCTGGCCGCTTCGGCCTACCTGCTGCACGCCCTGCTGGCCCACAAGTTCCAGTATTTTTACGTCTACGCCCATACCGACCTGAGCCTCTCCACCGAATACCTGATTTCCGCTTTTTGGGCCGGCCAGGAGGGCTCCTACCTCTTCTGGGCCCTTTGCGCGGCGCTGATCGGCCTGGTCCTGTTAAAAAGCGAACCCAAAATACGCTCCCTGCTAATGCCGCTGTTCATGGCGGGGCAGGCGTTTCTGCTGCTGTTCCTAATGCTGGAAAGCCCCTTCCACCTGCTTGATCCCGTCCCCCTGGACGGCGGCGGGATCAACCCGATGCTGCTGGACCCGTGGATGATGATTCACCCGCCGGTTGTTTTTATCGGCTACGCCCTTTTGCTCGTTCCTTTTGTCTACGCCGCGGCCGCCCTCTACAAAAAAGAATACCATCAAATTTTCATCAATGCGCTGCCCTGGGCCGCCGCGGGATGGTTTTTCCTCGGGGCCGGGATCTTTATCGGCGGCGCCTGGGCCTACCGGGTGCTGGGGTGGGGCGGCTACTGGGGCTGGGACCCGGTGGAAAACGCCTCCCTGGTCCCCTGGCTGACGGCCTCCGCCCTGGTGCACGGCATGCTCCTGCAAAAGCAGAAGCGTTATTTTATGCGCACCAACATCTTTCTGGCCCTGACCACCTTCTTGCTCGTTGTTTTCGCCACTTTTCTCACCCGCAGCGGCGTCATGGCCGAATATTCGGTCCACGCCTTTGCCGACACCGCGCTGACCTACTACCTGGCGGCGTTCATGCTTTCTTTCGCCCTGGCCGGCTACGGCCTTTTTGCCGCCCGCTACCGGGGGATCTCCGCCGGCGGCGACCTTGAAGTGCCGCTCCTTTCGCGCCAGGGCAGCTTCGGGATGGCCATCGTCGTGCTCTGCGTCTCGGCGGTGCTGGTCCTCCTGGGCACCCTTTCGCCTTTGCTGACGGGGCTGCTCGGGAAGCCCGCCAGCGTGGATGAAACCTTTTACGTGCGCACCAACGCCCCCCTGGCGGCGCTCCTGGTCCTGCTCCTGGGGTTCGGGCCTTTTTTAAAGTTTAAAAAGCATACCGCCCAAGAGATCTTTTCAGCCGTTAAGTGGCCGCTGGCCGCTGTCCCGGCGGCAATCGTCATCGCTCTCCTGGCCGGGGTCAAATCGCTTTTCGGCTTGCTTTTTATCGGCGCCGCCGCCCTGGCCCTGGCTACCAACACCGTCTTTTTCGTCCGCTGCTGGGCTAAAAGCGGGATCAAGCACAGCGGCGGCTACCTGGCCCATGTCGGCCTGGCGCTCATGTTCATCGGCATTTTCGGCTCCACCGCTTACTCCCGGTCGCATAAGGTCCATCTCTACCAGGATCAGCCGCTTAAAGTTTTCGGCTACACCTTCACCTATACCGGTCATGCCCCGGAGGGGGACAAGTACGCCCTGGACATCCTGGTCGAAAGCGAAAATAAAACTTTCACCGTCAGGCCCAAAATGTTTTTGCGCTGGTTCAGGGGTGAGGAAAAATTGATGATTGAACCGGCGATCAGCCGCGGCATCTGGCGGGATCTCTACGTGGCCCCCGAGAGCCTGTCGCTGGAAGAGCACTCGGAGCGGTTTGTCCTGGCCAGGGGGCAATCGAAAACAATCGAAGGCTATACCATTTTATTCAAGGAATTTACCTTCCCGCAGCCCCACACGGGAGAAGAGGAAGAGGAAGGGATCGTTGAAATCGGAGCGGTCCTGGAGGTAACCTGGCAGGGCCAGACGGAAACCGTCATCCCGGTATTCAGGCACACTCCGGCCGGCAACGAACTGATCGGCGCAAAGCTGCCCGGCGGAGAGACGGAAATTAAAATCGACGCGATTGACGCCTCCCGGGGCGAAGCGCGGTTTGTCCTGGGTGGCGACTGCTGCCCGGGCGTGGAGCTGCTGGTTGCCGAGCTGAAGCTGAAGCCGCTTATCTCCGTGCTCGCTTTCGGCACCACCCTGCTCATAGCCGGCACGGCTTTAGCCGTCTGGCGGCGGTTTACTGTCCGCCACTAGCTAAAAAAATGTAATGGTCATGAAAAAACGTGAAAAATAATTTACTCTGCAGCAGGATTTTTACCGGGGATATATAAATATACTTTTAAAGCAAGTGACAAAATGTACTTTCTTAAAGGATAAAAGGGCGAAAGGACAAAGGATAAATGGGTATTTTTTTCGGTAAAATGACGATTAAAACAATAGGCTTACTGAATGCGATAATGTAGATTATTTTTATGCCCGGGGTAGTTATGTATTTCACTTATCAGAAAATTATGACTTGCAGTGCCGGGCTTGGTTTTACGGCAGCGTTTATTTGCCGCCTATAGTTATAAGTTTCACGAAAAACGGGTTGATTTATTTTACCAAAAGGAGGCGCTCCTCCCTTGCGCAAGCGAAGCAAGTATGCAGTATTCAACAGGAAAGGCTTTGTATTTCTGGTGGCCGGTGCCGTGGTCGTCGTCGGGGCATTGATTACATACACTCTTTTCATCATGCCCATTGAGAAGCCGCCGGGGCCGATTGCCGACCCCGCCAAGGCGAACTGCCTGGAATGCCACGCCGAGATGAAACCGAAAACGGGGTATGTGGCGCATGCGCCTTTAAGCAATTGCACTGCTTGCCATACCTCTCACCCGATCGGGAGCTATGAGTCGGCCCTGGTCAAACCGCTCAAAGAGCTGTGTTTTTCCTGCCACCCCGATGAAAGCGGCAAAGCGAAGGTTGCGCACGGCCCCTACAAGCAGGCAAACTGTCTCTCCTGCCACGATGCCCACCAGTCGCCTTACCCGGCGATACTGGCCCAAGAAGAAAGAAAATTGTGCTTGACCTGCCACGCGAAGGTTGAAATCGCCGGCGACCCGGTCCGGCACGAGCCGTTTACGCAATCATGCATCTCCTGCCATGAGCCCCATGCGGGTAATTTTGCAGGCCTGCTGGCTGCCGGGACGCCGGAGGGCTGTTATACCTGCCATGCGGAAACCAAGGCGGAACTGGCCAAAAATACCCGGCACAGCCCGTTTGCCGCGGGGTCCTGCCTGGACTGCCACAAGGCCCACAGCAGCCCCGTCGAAGGCGCGGCCCTGCTGGCCAAGGCCGAACGGTCGCTCTGCCTGGACTGCCATGCTTCGGCGCTTGGACTGGCCAACCCCGTGGTGCATAAGCCGCTCGAGGGCGATTGCAGCACCTGCCATAAATCCCATGCCACCGATACCGGCAGCTTGCTGGCGAAGCGCACTCCCGATCTCTGTTATACCTGCCACCTTTCCACCAGGGCCGAGTTGAGCCAGTTCCGGAAGCACGACCCCTTTGCCAGGGGGAACTGTACCGCCTGCCACGCGGCCCATACCAGCACGGTGCGGGGGCAGGCGCTGCTCGCGCAGCGCACGCCTGCGCTATGCTACGGCTGCCATCAGAATGTGCTGGCCGAGCAGAAGCTGACCATAAAGCACAAGCCGTTCGCGGCGGGCGACTGCGCCTCCTGCCACGCCTCCCATGCCGCGCCGGCGATGAACTTGCTGGCCTACGCCAACCGGGGTTCGTTCTGCCAGAGCTGCCACCCCGAGACCAAGACGGCTTCCGGGCACAGCTTGGGCCACCCCCTCGCCACGAACAAGATCAACTGCAGCGGCTGCCACACCAGGACCCACGCCTCGCCGAACCCGAACCTGCTGCGGGCAAGGGGCAACAACCTGTGCAGTACCTGCCACAGCGGCGCCGTAACCGCTTATTTCACCGGGGATACGACGCATGCTTCGCGGATCGCCAATTGCGGCACCTGCCATATTACCGCGGCGGCCCCCGCGGCGACATGCGCGCAGGCGTCCTGCCATCCCCAGCGCACCGGCACCTATATCTCAGGCGGGGTGGAATACTTGAACCACCCCACCGGCGGGAGCACCGTGACCGGGCAGGCGCTTTCCTGCGCCTCCTGCCACGATTTCCACCTGCCGGCGGCGGATCAGCGTTTGCGCAGCGGCAACTTCTGCCTGGACTGCCATGCGGAGTTGCAATATTAAACTGAGTTAGAAAGGTGACATCATGAGCAACACCGAGACAAAAACAGAGCCGATCGTGCCGGGCGGTTTTCTCAACCGGGAGATTACCCTCTCCAAAGCCGCCCTGATCCTGGTGGCGGTTGTCGCCGCGGCCTCGGTCATCCTCTACGGCGTAGGGCAGAAGTATTTCTGGCAGCCCTTAATCAAGACGCCGCAGGAAAGGGGGCTCGCTTACTACCAGGCCCTGGTCCAGAGGGAGCCCCACAAGCCCCAACACTGGGTGGATCTGGGCTGGCATTACTACCAGGCCGGGGATTTTGAAAAGGCGCTGGAAAACCACCGCAAGGCGCTGGAGATTAAACCCGGCTATTTCGGGGCGCTTTACAACGCCGGGATCACCTGCGTGCGCTTGGAAGACTACGCGGCGGCCGCCGGCTACCTGGAGCAGGCCACCGCTGAAAGCCCGCGCTACTGGGAAGCCTACCTGGCCCTGGGAGTAGCCCGGATCGGGCTGGAAGAATGGGCCGCAGCGGTTACCGCGCTTGATGCCGCGCTGGAGTTGAACTGGCACACGGTGGAGACTCACTACTACCTCGGCTACGCCCTGGAGAAGATGGGCGAACTGGAAGAGGCCCGCACGCATTACGAGGAAGCGCTGCGTTACAACCCTGAATTCACGCCGGCCAAGGAAGCCCTGGAGCGGCTGGCCGGCAGCAAATAGGGAGGGGGTATAGAAGATGGCCGTAAGCGGCAATGAAATGAAAACAGTTTATCGGCGGATCAGCGGAAATCTGGAGGCGGTCGCCGCCGCGGTCACCGCCCTTGGGCGGCGCAAAATCAGGCTCGGCCTGTTCCTGCCCCTTCTATCCGCGGCGCTGCTGCTCACCGCCGCCATTTTTATCGCCCTCTACCTCCCGGGCCGGGAGCCCCACCTGAATATCCTGCCCACCTTCCGCCCGGGGGCGCCGGAATACCAGTTTTCAATCATGGGCCAGGGCGACAAGATGCTGACCAAACCGATGGGCGCCGCCGTGTCCGGAAACCGTCTTTACGTTTCCGACACCCTGAATGCCAGGATCCAGGTTTTGTCCCTCGGCGGCGACTACCTGTTCGACTTCGGCTCCGCCGGCGCGGGGCCGGGCCAGTTTGCCTTCCCCTACGGCATCGCTTTTTCGCCCAAAGGGGAGCTTTACGTGGCCGACCCGTACAACGGGGCGATCAGTATCTTCGATCCGGACGGCCACTTCTTGCGCTTCTTTTTCAACGCCGGTTCGGAAGCGGCTACCCCCGCCGGCCTGTTGATTAAGGATAAAAAGCTTTTTGCCGCCAACCTGGAGCCAAGCGAGATCCGGGTCTACGACCTCGATACCGCCGCGCTTCTTTATACCATCGGTTCCCCGGGATCGGGGGTGGGGGCGCTTGCCGTTCCCAATGATCTTGCCTTCGGGCCCGATGGGAACCTCTATGTCAGCGATACCGGTCATGACCGCATCAATGTTTACACCCTCAACGGCGAGTTCCTGCGCACTCTCTCCAGCGAGTCCTACCTGATCAGCAGCCCCCGGGGGCTGGCCTTCAACTCCCACGGGCAGCTTTACGTGGTCAGCAAGCTCACCGGCGAGGTGGTCATCTTGGACCGGGACGGAAAATTGATCGACCGGTTCGGCGGCGGCTTGTTCAATCTGCCCAACGGCCTTGCCTTCGACCGGAGAGGAGGTGTTTACGTCACCGACCATATTTCGGTAGCTGTTTTCCAGTAAGGGGTTTAGGTTTATCTACGTAAAAGAGGTGAAAAAAGAAATGAAAAAGATGCTGTTCATCTTCGCCCTGGCCGTGCTCCTACTGGTCGCATTCGCAGTGCCCTCCCTGGCGCTGCACAATCCTGACCCGCAGGCCCGCAACTGCTACTACTGCCACTCCACCCACGCCGGGATCGGGCCGACCCTCTTCAACCCGAATGTGGGGGCCAAGACCGCGGCCGGCGTGATAGTCAACGGCAGCCCGGCCGGTATCGTCACCGCCAGCACCGTCTGCCTGGCCTGCCACGACGGGACCGGGCACTACAAGTCGGTCACCGGCTTGAACAACACCGTGATGTGGCAAAGCGGCCTCTTCGACCTGACCAAGTGGCCGGCCGGCACGGGGCAGGAAGGGGCGAACGCCGCTTCCCACACCGTGAATATTCTCGCGGACCATTTCAAGACCGTCGGCTCGGCCCCGGGGAACAAGAACCTGGATGTCTACCTGAACACCGGGGACGACCTTTCGTGCGCTTCCTGCCACAACCCCCACGGCAACTACACCGGGGTGCACGCGTACATGAAGGTCAACCCCAACGACTCCATCGACGGCAAGTTCAAGGAGCCCTACCGGGTTACCCCGGGTTGGGTATCGGTCCTGGACGGCAAGACGGAAGCAACAACCCTCACCCTGAACCGGGTCGGTGAGACCAGCGAGTATGTGGTCCAGAACGCTGCCGATGCCCCCTGGCTGCGGACCTATATCAGCAACCGGGACAGCGATACAAGCAAGCGTTACATCAAGTATCCGGTGGCGGTGCGTTGGGAAACCGCATCCGGCGTATGGTCTGACTGGACTTTTAACCAGTTGACTACCAGCAGCGGCACAACCGCTACCAAGAACTTCAGTGTCAACGCCTTGGAGGGCAAGATTCGCTTTGATGTAACCGGTAAACCTGGTCCCGGCACCGCGACCGTCCAGGTGAAAGTCTTCCGGCCGATCATGGTCAGCGTCACCGGCACCTATACCGGCAAAATCGTGCCTGAAGCCGGCGGGGCAGAGGTAGACCTAGCCGGCATCCGCATTTACAGCAGCAACCTCAACCGCTGGTGCGGCGCCTGCCACGGCTATTACAACATTACCAGCCGGACCGATCCCAACCAGATCTACACCATTGACGGGGTGGAATATCACGGCCACAACGCCGCCCGCAGCTGGAGTACCGATTATGCGACTCCATATTCGGCTGTAAGCGCGGCGTCGACAAGCCGCACCGGCAACTGCTTCTCCTGCCATTACGCCCACGGGACCCGCAGCGACATCATGATTGACTCGGAGAAGCAGGTTATCGGCGCCCGGACTTTTACGGCCTACTGGAAGCCCGGTTCGCCGCAGGAGAAGTTCGTCGATATGAAGCCGGCCAACAAGCGCTACTTCGGCGGCTCCGTCTGCCTGCGCCCGGACGCTTACAAGTGGCAGTAAAATATCGAAGCCCCTTGAAGGGGGAGAGTGGAAATGCGCAAGCCAAATAAAAACGATATGCTGCCTCTCCTGTTCGTCTTCCTGCTCGGGCTGTGCCTGATCTGCGGCTCCCTGGCCATGGCCCAGGAACCAACAGGGGATGAACCTGTAGGCGAAGAACCGGGCGGGGGAAACGGTCAAGATCTGTTGGGTTTTACCCTTCAGAGCGTGCCTGCAGCATGGTACCCGTGCTCCGGTTTTGCGCTGGAGGCCGTTTATGACGCGGAAGAAGACGCGTTAATATTCGAAGACGCAAGGCATTTCACCGGCACGGTATGCTTTGACTGCCACGCCTTACACCAGGGTCATACGGCGCACTTGAAGAGTCAGCAGCCTTAAACAGGACTTTCTCACCGGCCCGCCGGCTGTTCCCGCCGGCGGGCCGGTTTGTTTGAACCAGGTATTGGAAAATACCGGGTTAATTCGGAGTGAATTTGGGGGACAGTATACTAAATAATCTTTACTATTCTCTATATAACCTTCAGATAGTGTTTCAGTGTGCTGTCTGAGCTGCGCCAAACCAGATTTTAGTATACTGTCCTCCGCATTCCTGCCTTTTCCGGCTTGGGTTTTCACGGCGGTTCGGTTATGATTAGCAGTGGGGAGTGTTAAACCGGGTATGGACATTGTCGCTTTGGGGATCAATCACCGGACCGCGCCGGTGGAGGTGCGCGAAAAGCTGGCCTTTTCGGAGAAGCAGATCGGGCAGGCGCTGCAGTCGATGGCCGGCAGCGGGGCGGTCGCGGAATGTGTTATCCTCTCCACCTGCAACCGGACCGAGGTCTACGCCCTGGCCGCCGACGCGGCGCAGGGGAAAGAGGCGATCCTCGCCCTGCTTGCGGCGGAGAAGGGCCTTTATTCCGCCATCCCGGAAGAGAGCCTCTACTGCCGCGGCGGCCGGGAGGCGGTGGCGCACCTTTTCCGCGTCGCGGCGGGGCTGGACTCGATGGTCCTGGGCGAGACCCAGATCCTGGGGCAGGTCCGGGAAGCCTACGAAACCGCTGCCCGCTGCGGCAGCGTGGGCAAGGTCCTGCACACCCTTTTCCGGCAGGCCCTGGTCTGCGGCAAGCGGGTCCACACGGAAACGAAGATCAATGAAAGCGCCGCCTCCGTGAGCTACGCCGCGGTGAAGCTGGCCGGGGGCATCTTCGAGCGGCTCGACCGGCGCAGCATCCTCGTGCTCGGGGCGGGCAAGATGAGCGAGCTCACTTTAAAGCACCTCCACGCCAAGGGGGCCGGGGAGATCGTGATCATCAACCGCACCCGCGAGCGGGCCGAAGCGCTGGCGCGCGCCTTTGCCGGCCGGATCTGCGGCTACGACAGCCTGGAAGAGTGTCTGGAACGGGCCGACATCGTGATCAGCTCCACCGGGGCGCCCCATTTCATCATCCAGAAGCCGGTGATCGCCCGGATCATGCGCCTGCGCCGCAACCGCCCCCTCTTCCTGATCGATATCGCCGTCCCCCGGGATGTCGACCCGGCTGTCAACGACCTGGACAACGTTTACCTTTACGACATCGACGACCTCCAGGCGGTGGTCGCCGCCAATATGAAGGAGCGGGAGAAAGAGGCCCGCCTGGCGGAGGCGATCGCCGATGAAGAGGCCGCCGGGTTTTTAATCTGGTTCAAGACCTTGAACGTGGTCCCCCTGATCACCGCTTTGCGCCAGAAGGCCGAAAGCATCCGCGAGGAAGAGCTGCGGAAGATGCTGGACGGCAAGCTGGGCCGCCTGGACCCCAAGGAGCAGAAGGCCGTGGACAACCTGACCAGGCTGATCGTGAACCGGATCTTGCGCGAGCCGGTCCTGCGGATCAAGGAATTTGCGGTCGAAGACAAAAGCGACCTCTATGTCGCCTCCCTCTGCCACCTTTTCGACCTCGAAGGCGACCTGCTGCCCGGCAACGGCATCAAGACGGAAGATGAGAAAAAAAGCAACTCCATCAAAAATACCGGAGAAGGGCTGAAATGAGCGCTGCGGGCACCATCCTTTACAGCTTCACCTTGAGTCTTTACCTGGTCTCATCCATTTTATTTTTTCTCGATCTGAAGGAGAGGGAGAAGGGCCTCTTTTCTTACGCCGGCCTCGGCTTGAAGGCGGGTCTGCTTAGCCTGAGCGTTTTAATTTTGGTTCGTTTCATCGCCACCCGCTCCCTGCCCGGTTTCACCTTTCACGGAACGCTGCTGCTGATGACCTTCGCCGGCTCTTTGAGCCTGGTCCTGCTGGAGCTGCTCAAGCCCGGGTTCAAGCGCGCCCTTTATTTCGCCTTGCCCCTGGTCACTTTATTCCTCCTGCTGGCCGGGTTTTTCCCGGGTGACCGGGCGGCCCTGGTGCCGCAACTGGCGGGCTTCTGGCTTTTCCTGCACATCCTGGCCATGATGAGCGCCTACGGGGCCCTGGCCGTGGCCTTTATCCTCTCCCTGCTCTACCTGCTGGTGGATTACTGCCTGAAGAAGAAAAAGGTCGGCGGGCTGCTGCTCCGCCTGCCGTCCCTGGACGTGCTGGACAACCTGAACTATCTCCTGGTTGCGTTCGGGTTTATCATGCTTACCTTGAGCATCGTCCTGGGTGCCGTTTGCGGGGAGCGGGTCTGGGGCAGTTTCTGGCGCTGGAGCCCCAAGGAAACCTGGGTCCTGATCACGTGGCTGGTCTACGCCGCCTATATTTACACGCGCCTCCTGTCGGGCTGGCGGGGTAAAAACATCGTCATGCTGAACCTCCTCGGTTTCGGCGCGATCATCTTTAATTATTTTATCGTGCGCTTCGTCATCGGCGGCGGCCTGCACACCTTCTTTTAACCCGGGGCAATAACTTAATAAATGGTGCCTGGCACCGTTTATTAAGTTATTGCGCAGCGCTGTGCTCATTTCCTTTGCCTTCACCGGCTCACTCTGATATATTCTAAAGTAGTGCCTGCGGGAGGGTGAAGATGGATAGTCTTTATCCGGTGTTTTTGGACTTGCGGGGCAAGCGGTGCCTCGTCGTCGGCGGCGGGACGGTCGCCTCGCGCAAGGTCGAGACGCTGCTGCGCTGCGGGGCCCGTGTGGCCGTGATCAGCCCGGCCCTGGCGCCCGGGCTGGCGGAGCTGGCCGGGCTGGGGGAAATCGAATATCTCCAGGGCGAATATGATTCGAGGCACCTGGAAAACGCATTCCTGGTGATCGGCGCCGCCGGGGAGGAAACGGTAAACCGGCGCGTCGCCGCGGACTGCGCCGCCCGCGGGATCATGGTCAATATCGTCGACGTCCCCGAGCTTTGCAGCTTTTATGTCCCCTCCCTGGTCAGCCGAGGCCCTTTAAGCATCGCCGTTTCCACGGCGGGGCAGAGCCCCGCCTTCGCCCGGCTCCTGCGGGAAGAGCTGGAGCGGCGCTACGGCGAGGCATGCGGGCGTTTCGTCGCTTTTTTAGGGGAGCTGCGGCCCCGGGTCCGGGCGGCGGTGCCCGATCCGCATAAGCGGCAGGCGCTTTACTTGGAGCTGGCGGGCCCTGATTTCTTTCACCTCTTCAAGTCCCTTCCGGCCGGGGATCTGGAGCGGGAGGTTGACGCCCTGATCGACCGCTACCGGGAGAAAGAATAATTTGTTGCTCCCCAATAAAGTAAGGATGAACTACTGTGGAAGGTGAATCGGTGTTTGTTCTTATGGGAAGTCATGTTAAAATAAAGTTATCGCTGTTAATTATTAAGGCTGTTGTAAGGAGAAGAATAGTTTAATTTGAAGATTCGAGAAGCAATTAAACTGATTCAAGAAGACGGCTGGTACTTAGTAACACAAAAGGGTAGCCACCGTCAGTATAAGCACCCGCAGAAGCCGGGCCGCGTAACGATAGCCGGTAATTTAAGTGATGATCTGGCGCCCGGGACTTGGAACAGCATTTTAAAGCAAGCAGGACTGAAAGGGGAGTAGTGAGAGTGAAATACCTCGTGGTTATCGAAAAAGCTAACGGCAATTACTCGGCGTACCTGCCCGATATTCCCGGGTGCGTCGCTACCGGTAAATCAAAAGAGGAAGCCAAAAAGAACATTGCTGAAGCATTAACCATGCATCTTGTTGGGATGGCGGAAGATGGTTTGCCGGCTCCGGAACCTCTGGCCCAGGCAGACTATGTTGCTTTGTAGAATCCAAGCAAGGTTGTGGCATCCTTAACGCCCTGCCAAAGGAAATAAATAGCACGTAAATGTACCAAATAGTTGCCTGGCAGGGCACTATAATTATCCGTCTGCGTAATTATTTAACGCTTTAAACACCGCCGGACCTTAGGTACAATTGTTACGGATTAACGAGAACGGATCTCTCCCTCCCCCCTTTCAGTCAGGGGACAAACCGAACAAGTTCAGGGGATTGACTTGCAAGCATAGGTCCGTCCCCAGTGAAATCGGTCTGTCCCCATCGGGGGGCCAGGGGTGATTTTACGGGAGGCAGCATTGATGCGGCAATTAATCGTGGGCAGCCGGGACAGCCGGCTCGCCCTGGCGCAGGCGGAACAGGTCATCAATGAGCTGAAGCAGGCCGCGCCCGGCCTTTCCTGCGAGATTAAAACGATTAAAACGAAGGGAGATAAGATCCTCGACACGGCCCTGGCCAAGATCGGGGACAAGGGCCTCTTCGTTAAGGAGATCGAAAACGCCCTGCTGCAGGGTGAAATCGACCTGGCCGTGCACAGTATGAAAGACCTTCCCACGGCGATCCCCGCCGGCCTGGCCATCGGCGCCGTCGCCGGGCGGGAAGACCCCCGGGACGCCCTGGTCAGTTTTAAGCCGGTGCAGCTGGACGGGCTGCCCGCCGGTACCGCGGTGGGCACCGGCAGCC
>JAGUZX010000078.1 GCA_020060545.1 Desulfovibrio sp.
CGGCGCCGTGCCTGAACCGGCCATGCTAACCGGCTGAGAGCGGGCCATGCCGTACGCGGTGCCGCCCGGGGAGCGGACTATGTAGGCTTCGGCGCCGGCGGGGAGGAACAGCGCAGCCATAAACAGGGCTGCCAGCAGGCAGGTAAGGGTGCGGGCAAACGGCTTCGTGATTCGTCCGGTCATTTGGTTACCTCCTGGTTGAATGATTTAGGTGCTTTAATCTTCGGCTAGTTCCGTAATTATGTCAACCAGGAGATTTCCCCGGGTCTTTGCGGCAGGCGGCGCGAAGACCCTTAATTGTTAATAAGCCTTAACATTTATCCTTTTTCGGCGTCATGGTTTTATCTGGAGCACCTTCCCTAATAACTTCTTGATGCTCCAGCCGCTCTCTTTGAGCCGTGCCGCCAGGGCTTCATTCTCTTCACGCAGCTGCGCCGCCCGGTAGTCCTGCTCGCGGCAGCGCATTTCGAGTCGGGCGATGGTATTTTCCTTTTCTTTTAACACCCGCTCGAACTGCTGCCGTTCTTTCCGCAGCTCCTGCTGCTCCCCCAGGAGCCGTTTTTTTTCGGTTTCCCATTGCCGGCGGGCCTGCTCGGTCTTGGCCTTCACGCTGTTTAAGGACTGGTTGAATTTTTCCTGCAGCTCCTGCATCTCCTTGTCTTTGCCGGCCAGGCTTTGCTTCAGCTCGAGCACCGTCTTCTCATTCTGGCGGGCAATCCAGGAAAGTTCCTTTTTCTTCTCTTCGAGGGCCTGCTCGAGGCGGCTTTTGCTTGTGGACAGCGAAGAGGCCCGGTGAACAAGGTTTCCCGAATACTGCCGCAGCTTCTCAAACTCGGGTTCCAGGTCCAGTTCTTCCGGGATGCCGTCCGGCCCGGCGCTGAAGACGAGCGCCGGCTCAGGCGGTGTTTCAGCGCCGCCTTCTACCGGGAGGTGGTAAAAGAGCGGGGTTCCCTGGGCGTCTTGAGCGCAGCACCGCACCAGCAGCGGCTGTTCGAGCTGCTGCTCCCCGGCCTTTTCCCACCCGAGCCGCCCCAGGCGGTAGAGGGATACGGCGGCTCCCTCGAGCCAGCCCATGTTCAGTTCGCCGCGGTGGTGGGAGAAGAAGGGCAGCGGGGCTTCCGCCAGAGCCGGCGAGATCACGGCCTCCGGCTTCCAGCCGCCGGCGGGCCAGCCCGCCTTTATCATTACCCGGTAGTTGACCACGTGCTCCGCGTTTTTAACCGAGGCCCAGATCACGTGCAGGTTGTGCGCGCGGTCGATAAAAACAGCGGGGTAACTGACGGCGGCGGCTGAGCCGAGAGGGTAAGCCTTGCTCCAGGTGAGCGATTCCGGGCAGAAGCAGCGGTAGTAGAGCGTGACCTGGTCCGGTTCGATGATGCGGTACGACAGGTGAATCCCGCCGCCGCTGTCCAGGGCCATGCTGGCGTAATTGGCGGAGACGCCGCCGCCGAAATCGATCACGCGCGGCTCTTCCCACGCCGCCCCGCTGAACCGGTGGTGGAGCAGCCACCAGCGGCCCGCCGATTCGTCTACGGCCAGGTAGATTAAGTGGAGCGAACCCTGCCTGCCGCCGCCAAGGAGCAGGTTACTGCACAGCTTGCCTTCTTCCCGGTAGAAAAGGTGCTCCTGCGGCCGGTCATGGTGCAGAACGAGGTGGTAGAAGCAGCCGTTTTCCACCAGGACCAGGTGCGGCACCTGCCCGCCGTCCAGCGCGGCGCAGTAGCAATCCCCCTGGCGGGACAGTGCGCGGGCCTCTTGCCAGGCGGGCCCTTCGCTTTCCTGCCAGCACAGGCCGCCGCCGGGGCGGCGATAGATATAATAGCGTTTTTGCCCTCCGTCCAGCAGAAATGGGGTATCCGTAAAAGTCTCCTCGCGGTGGTGCAAAGCCATTGAATTCACCTGCCCGAATGATTGGTTGCCTTGAAAGATGTACTAATGTATATGCCCGGCGGCATGATTTGAGAAGTATGAAGTGGGGCAAGCCGATGCGGTTGCAGGAAACTCTTTCCCCGGGATTTTTCCGCCGCCCGCCCGGCACGGGGTTAAAAAGTTCATTTACCCGGCCATATCACCTATTGTTGGCGGTATGCATACTATGTCATTGAGCAGCACCTACCGGTTGAAATATTGCTCATACACCACACAGTAAAGGAGGGTTGTAAAGATGGGATGCAGTAAAAGAACGGGCGGCCTCCGCTCAAGCCACCAAACAAACGGGATCCAGCCCGGTCCTTGCCCCTTTAACCATGAAACCGGACAGTTTGAATGCCCGCCGCCGACCGAGATTGTTTGTATCAAGGTAGACAAGGTCTATGAAAGCTGCCGTAAAGTAGAGATGAATACGGATATAACAGACCTGAGAAGAGAAGCGGAAGGCGAAGTAATCGAGGCCGAATGCAAGGATGTCCAACTGGTTGTCGATGAGGATCATCCTTTTATCTGCGAGAAGATTGCCAACACCAACCGCGTCCGTGTTTCGTTTTTCTACCGTTTCCGCTTCAAGTTTGAAGATCAGGAAGGCGTAAAGACTTTCACCAGCGAGCCGATTTTTGTCCAGAAGACGGTATTCATGGATCGGGCCGACGAGAAAGACCTGGTCGCGCAGTGCGAGGTTTTCTTGGAGTGTGTCGAGTGCTTTGTTTCAGGGTTCCAGGAAGTGACCTGCTGTATCGGCAAATTGATCGTGTTCAAATTGGTGGCGCTGGTGCAGCTTTTGGTCCCCGCCTACGGCTTCTGCCCGGAACCGGACCTTTGCCCGCAGGTTGAAGCGGAATGCCCCGAATTTGATCCGGGTTGGCCGCCTTTCCCGCCCCAGGAAGAGGTCAACGGCTGACGTCTCGAGGAGGCAGTACCCAGCTTACTTAAAACCGGTGTCCCGCACCGGTTTTTTTATTTATTGCCCGGGAAAAAGGGTGATGATATGATAAAGTAAGTTCTAACCGCGGAAGGAGGCGCAACCGGGCGATGGCAGAAGATACGGTAAAGATCGGGATGCTGGGGATGGGTACGGTGGGCGGCGGTGTGGCGGCGCTGATCGAGCGCAACGGCGCCCTGCTGCAGGAAAAAGCGGAACTAAAATTGCATTTAGAGCGGGTCCTGGTGCGGGATCCGGAGAAGCGGCGCGCGGCTGCCCTCCCCCGGGAGGCTTTTACCACCGATGCCGCGGCGATCCTGGACGACCCTTCCATTGAAATCGTGATCGAGCTGATCGGGGGGATCGAGCCGGCCCGCTCTTATATCAGCGAGGCGCTTCAAAAAGGCAAATTTGTGGTTACCGCCAACAAAGACCTGATGGCCCGGCACGGGGCGGAACTGTTGGAGCTGGCGCGGCGCTGCCGCCGGAATATTTTTTACGAGGCCAGCGTGGGCGGGGGGATCCCGTTGATCCGCCCGCTGAAACACTGCCTGGTCGCGAACCGGATCAAGCGCATCGTCGGGATCATCAACGGCACCACCAATTATATTCTCACCCGGATGGCCCGGGAAGAGATGGGCTTTCAGGCGGCCCTGGCGGCCGCCCAGTCGCTCGGTTTCGCCGAGGCCGACCCCGCCAGCGACCTCGAGGGATGGGACGCCGCGTACAAGCTGGCCATCCTGGCCGGCATTTCGTTCAACAGCCGCATCCCCCTGGAGGAGATCTCCGTGCAGGGGATCGCCGGGGTGACCCGGGAAGATATCCGCTATGCCCTTGAGCTGGGCTACGCGATTAAGCTTGTGGCCGTGGGGGAGCGGCTGGCGGAGGGGTTGGCCCTGCGGGTCCACCCGGCCCTGGTGCCCCTGGCGCACCCCCTTGCGGCGGTGCTCGACGAGTTCAACGCGATCTATGTCGAAGGGGACGCCGTGGGTGAAGCGATGTTTTACGGGCGCGGCGCGGGGGCTTTGCCCACCGCCGGCGCGGTTCTGGCCGACGTGGTCGACGCGGCGCGCTGCGTTCGCTCCCAGCTTGAAAACGGGGTGATGGAAAGCCGTTTCCAAAGCGCCCCCCTTGTGCCGGTCTCCGCTCTGGTCTCCCGGTTTTACCTGCGGCTGCTGGCCCAGGACCGCCCGGGGGTTTTCGCGGGCCTGGCTACCGCTTTCGGGGACGAGCAGGTAAGCCTGGACATGATTATTCAAAAAAGCAGCCGGGACGGCATCGCCGAGATCGTCCTGGTCACCCACGATGTGCTGGAAGAGCGCTTCAACCGGTCCCTGGCGCGGATCATGCGGCTTCCCCCGATCGAACCGGCGCACAGCGTCTTCCGCGTCCTCGACTGATATTAAGTTATGGTGCCAGGCACCATAACTTAACGGAAAACGGAGGTAGCGGTTTATTAAGTTATGGTGCCTGGCACCATAACTTAATTTTTGGGATGATTTGGTTATTGCGGCAGGCAGGAATAAACACTACCCCCGTGGAATAGAATAAATCTATAAAGCGAGTATTGCTCTACTGCTTTACCGCTGCGTGCTTCAGGCGTATAGACAAGAACGGCGGTGTTGAAATGATGGCCCATTCCAACCTGCGGCCGACCTGGGCCGAAATTGACCTCGACTGCATCGGCCATAATGTGCGCGAGTTCCGCCGGTTGATGGGGCCGCAGGTGCAAATCATGGCGGTGGTGAAGGCCGACGGCTACGGGCACGGCGCCGTGGAAACGGCCCGGGCGGCCCTGGCCGCGGGGGCCGTTTCACTGGCGGTGGCCTTCCCGGAGGAAGGGATCGAGCTGCGGCGCGCCGGGATCGAAGCGCCGGTGCTCCTGCTGGGCTACACGGAGCCGGCCCAGGCCGCGCTGCTGGCGGAACACCGCCTGACCCCGATCCTTTTCGACTGGGAGACGGCCCGCGAGCTGAGCCGGCGGATGGCGGCGGTAAAAGCGGCCCCGCTGCCGGTCCAGGTCAAGGTGGATACCGGGATGGGGCGCCTCGGCGTTACGCCGCGCGAGGCGGCGGACTTTATCGCCGGCGTCGCCCGCCTGCCCGGTTTAACGCTGCAGGGGGCCTTGACGCATTTTGCCGCCGCCGACGAGGAAGGCTCCGCTTTCACGGCAGAGCAGCTGCGCCTCTTCGACGGGGTCGTGGAGGCCTGCCGGCAGCGCGGGATCGAGATCCCGCAGC
>JAGUZX010000052.1 GCA_020060545.1 Desulfovibrio sp.
CAGCGTGGTCTTGCCATGATCCACATGACCGATCGTCCCCACGTTCACGTGAGGCTTGGTGCGCTCAAATTTCTTCTTCGCCACTGAAAAAACACCTCCGGTAAAAAATATACCACTATCGCGAAAAAGCTTTACCTTATTATGCTACATTTTAATCATAATAACCAGAAAAAATGGTGGCGGCGCAGGGATTCGAACCCCGGACACTGCGGGTATGAACCGCATGCTCTAGCCAGCTGAGCTACGCCGCCGAACGTGGAGCTCACGACCGGATTCGAACCGGTGACCTTATCCTTACCAAGGATACGCTCTGCCTCCTGAGCTACGTGAGCAAAATCCGCTTCTAATTTAGATAAGGAAACCGCGGCTGCGATTTCCTTAAGTTGGTTGCGGGGGCAGGATTTGAACCTGCGGCCTCCGGGTTATGAGCCCGACGAGCTACCAGACTGCTCCACCCCGCGCTGTCAGTGGAGCGGGTGATGGGAATCGAACCCACGCGACTAGCTTGGGAAGCTAGGGCTCTGCCATTGAGCTACACCCGCTCTCAGGCACTTAAAAATTATACACCCACCGAAATCAAAAGTCAACCGTCAACTTTAGCTTTTGCGCACTTCCAGGTAGCGTTCCAGTTTCCGCTTTACCCGCTGCAGGGCGTTGTCGATGGATTTTACATGCCGGCGCAAGTCTACGGCGATCTCCTGGTATGATTTGCCGTCAAGGTAAAGGGTTAAAACCTTCCACTCCAGGTCGCTCAAGATCTCACCCATTTTAAATTCAATATCATTGTACTCCTCCCGGTTGATCATCAGCTCTTCGGGGTCGGTAATCTTGGTGCCCGAGAGGATGTCCAGCAGGGTCCGGTCCGAATCTTCATCGTAAATCGGTTTGTTCAAAGATACGTAGGAATTTAGCGGGATATGCTTTTGCCGGGTCGCGGTTTTGATCGCGGTGATGATCTGGCGGGTGATGCAGAGCTCGGCAAAAGCGCGAAAAGAAGAGAGCTTGTCCCCCTTGAAGTCACGGATGGCCTTGTAGAGGCCGATCATCCCTTCCTGGATGATATCTTCCCGGTCCGCGCCGATCAGAAAGTATGATCTGGCTTTTGCCTTCACAAAATTTTTATATTTGTTGATCAAGAATTCGAGGGCGATAGTGTTGCCGTCTTTGGCTTCCGTCACGATGTCTTCGTCGCTTTTGAACTCCAGTTCCAGGTAAACTCCGCTGTTTGCCTTCATCTCATGAGCTAAAAAGCTCACACCTATCGCCTCCGTCCGGGTTTTTAAGGGGGGAACTGGTAGCTTCCACGCAAGTATTATAACTTAAAGGCTTAGGGGGGTCAAGCATTTTTACCTGTCCCGGCCCGCCCCCGCACGCCGCTGAAAAAGTTCAGTTTGGTGCCAGGCACCAAACTGAACTTTTTAGTGCCATCCCTCGCGCTGGGCGAGAACGGCAAAGGAGATTACGGCTACGGCCACCGCCACATTAAGCGAACCGGCGCAGCCTTGCATCGGAATGCGGATGATTTGGTCGCAATGGCGGCGCACCAGCGGGGCAAGCCCCCTCCCCTCGGATCCGGCCACCAGGGCCAGCGGCACTTTGTAATCAGCGGCGTAATACGGCTTAGCACCGTCCGCTTCGGCCCCGTAAATCCAGAACCCCTCCTGTTTCAGGATCCGGGCGGCCTGCGCCAGGTTCTTGACCCGGGCGATCCGGGCCCGCTCAACCGCGCCGGCGGCGACCTTGCGCACAGCGGGGGTAATGCCTGCCGCCCGCGGCTCGGGGATGATCAAGCCGTGCACCCCGGCGGCGTCGGCGGTGCGGATAATAGACCCGAGGTTCTGCGGGTCTTGCAGGTGGTCGAGCAGGAGCAGGAAAGGGCGGGCGGCATCCTTTTTAGCCGCGGCGATCAGCTCTGCCAGGGAAAGATAACGAAAAGGCGCCGCCAGGGCCGCCACCCCCTGGTGAGAGCCGCAACCCCGGGCCAGGTGATCCAGCTCGCTCCGGGAAACGACGAAATGGGGGATTCCCTTTTCCCCGGCCAGCGCTACGATCTCTTCGATCGGAGCGCCTTTCAGCCCTTCAGCCAGGTAAACCTTTACCGGGCGGCCGCGGCGCATAGACTCCAGGACCGGCTGGCGCCCGATGATCAGTCGATCCGGGTCCGGCCCCGGTTTATTGCCTCTATGATCGCCCATCCGCTTCAACCACCCGTATTGTGTCATTGCTTTATTGTACAAGGGGCGGCGCATGCGCCGCCCCGCGGGCGCGGCATACCGCGCCTCAACAACAGGTTCCTCTCTACCCGGGGCTATTTCCCGTCGCCTTTATTTAACACTGATGGACATTCAACAAGTTTACAAGCGGGAAATACTGTTCATAGATGTGAGCCCCGGAAGAGTAGGCGATGATCGGCCCGTCTTCGACCGGGAATTCAAGATGCGAAAGGATATATTCTTTCAGCAGCTGCAGGCCTCCCAGGTTTTCTGGAAAACCGACAAAGATGTCCCATGAACGGAAAAATAAAGAAAGGTTCAGCTTTCCCTCCACTACCTTGAAGTCGACAACCCTCAGGCAGGGAGGGTCGGCAAGCTTGACGCTCTCCTGATCCCCGATGCCGATACAGGCCTGGTTGGTTGCTCCCCCGGACCGGTTTAAAAGATTGATCACCTCAGGCAGCTGCGGGGCGATATATTGACCGTAGGTATAATCTTCCTTCTCGCCTTTGGTATCGGTGGCCAGGTACTCAAAAAAATACGCTTGAATTTTTTCTTCCGAAGTCGGCGCGGGAATACCGCTATTTTCAGGCAGCGATACCGCCAGCGGCCTTATATAAGGCTCCTCGATCACCACTGTCAGGTGGTTCAACTGCTTTCTAATCTGCCCCTCGTAACTGCCTTTTTCCACTTTATAGCTGTAACCGTAGCGGGCGCAATACCACAGGGACATGCGCCATGCCTGCTCAATCGTCCTTTCGCTGATGAAGGCCATTGTGACAACCCCTACCGGCCAGCCTCGCGCCGAATATTAAGTTATGGTGCCAGGCACCATTTATTAAGTTATGCCTTTTTCTTCCAGCGGGTGCCGTAAGGAGTATCCTCGAGGATAACCCCCCGGGCCAAAAGCGCGTCGCGGATGCGGTCGGCCTCAGTCCAATCCTTGCGGCAGCGGGCCTTTTCCCGCCGGGCAATCGCTTCACGGATATCGTGCTCCAGCTCCCCGGGGTTTTCCATTTCCAGGATATCCAGGATCTTGTTAGCCTCACGGTAAAAACCGATTGCTTTCTCGAGCAGCCCCCTTTGATACGGATAACCCTCTTTGAGGTAGATGTTGCAGTCCCGGCCCAATTCGAAAAGCACGGCGACGGCGCCGGCGGTGTTGAAATCGTCGTCCATGGCTTCGGTAAAGCGAAAGCGGGCCTGCTCGAGTGCGGCCTGGAGCCTGCTCTCCGCGGCGGCCGACGCCGCCCCGGCGCCGGGGAGGGCGCGGTTCAGGTTGTCCACCATCTCCTGGAGCCTCTGCCGGCCGCTCCGGGATGCTTCCACCAGTTCGCTGTTGAAATTCAGGGGGCTCCGGTAGTGCGCGGATAAGATTAAAAAGCGCAGGTCCAGCGGATGGTGCTCTTTCACCAGCTCGCGCACGGTGAGGACATTCCCCAGCGACTTGGACATCTTGGCGTCGTCGATGTTGAGGTAGCCGGCGTGCAGCCAGTAGCGGGCGAAAGGAGACCCGGTGGCGGCCGTGCTCTGGGCGATTTCGTTTTCATGATGGGGGAAAATCAGGTCCGCCCCCCCGGCGTGTAGATCAATGGTTTCAGAAAGGTAGTGCATGGCCATGGCGGAGCACTCGATATGCCAGCCGGGCCGGCCTGCGCCCCAGGGGCTGTCCCAGGCGGGCTCTCCCGGTTTTTTTTGCTTCCAGAGGACAAAATCGAGCGGATTTCTCTTTTTTTCTCCGGGATCGACCCGGGCGCCGGCCAGCAGTTCTTCCCGCTTTTGGTGGGAGAGGGCCCCGTAATTTTCGTAACCGGCAGTGTCAAAATAAACATCGCCGCCGCTGGGATAGGCCGCCCTTTTTTCCACCAGACGCCCGATCAGGGCGATAATCTGCGGGATATGGCCTGTAGCCCTGGGCTGGATATCCGCCGGCTTCACTTTCAAGGCCCGCACGTCGGCTTCATAAGCATCAATAAACCGCTCGGCCAGCTCGGGCACCGTAAAGCCCTGCTCCGCGGCGCGCTGGATCATCTTGTCGTCGATATCGGTGTAGTTCTGAACCAGCATAACCCGGTAACCGCGGTGCTGCAGGTAGCGCCGGATGACGTCGAATACGATAAAGACGCGCGCGTTTCCGAGATGGATATAATCGTAGACGGTCGGCCCGCAGACATAAAATTTCACCTGAGGCGGGTTCACCGGCCTGAATTCTTCCTTGCGCCGGGTAAGCGTGTTATACAGTTTTAGGGCCACTGCGACATACCCCGCTTTCCAGTTCTTCCAGCTGGTTGCGCAGCTGATCGATCTGATCCTGAAGCCGCTCCAGCATCTCGGCGACAGGGTCAGGCAGGTCGGTGTGGTTAAGGTTGATCGACGGCACCTTCCGCCCGTTGTGAAAAACAACCCGGCCCGGGATGCCCACCACCGTGGCGCCCGGCGGGACCGGCTGCAGGACCACCGAACCGGCGCCGATACGGGCGTCCGGGCCGATTTCAATTGGCCCAAGCACTTTGGCACCGGCCCCGATCACGACATTGTCGCCGATGGTCGGGTGGCGTTTTCCTTTTTCTTTGCCGGTGCCGCCCAGGGTCACTCCCTGGTAAAGCGTCACGTTGTCGCCCAGTTCCGCCGTTTCACCGACTACGACGCCCATACCGTGGTCGATAAAGAGCGCTTCCCCTATTTTAGCCCCGGGGTGAATCTCGATCCCGGTAACGAAACGGGAAAACTGGGAGATCAGCCGGGGCAGCAGGACAAGCCCGCGCCGGTAGAAAAAATGCGCGATGCGGTGGCAGATCAGGGCGTGAATGCCCGGGTAGCACAGCAGCACTTCCAGGCTGTTTTTGGCCGCCGGATCCCTTTCCTGTACCGCTTTGATCTCCTGCCGCAGGCGTTTAAACATCTGCCCGACTCTCCCCCTGCCAAAATAAATTTAAAGCCGCCAGTGTGCACCAGGCACAGAGACGGCGTCGACCGCGGTTCCACTCTGTTTGGGCCTATCCCGAAGCCCCTCTTGAACTTTTTAACGGCAGTGCCGGGAACCGCTACTTCTGGTTTCACGGCTCCTGCTCCAAGGTGCACTTCGGAGGGCACCGGGCACAAGGCTCCTTCCAGCTGTGAAGAGCCTCTCTCTGGGAGCGGTGCGGCCTACTCTCCCTCTTCATCGCTTTAAAATTGATGCGATTGTAAACCTTTAAGTTATTATATACAGCGCTCTTTTAGATTGTCAATAGATCACCACGACGTTGTTCATGACCGGGAGGCCGCTTTCGGGCGCCGTGTTAGCCCCGGCACAGCAGGACCACCGCCTGCACCGCAATCGCCTCGCCCCGGCCACAGGCACCGAGCCCTTCGGTAGTGGTAGCTTTAACCGAAACGGAACCGGCCGGGAGATCCAGGACAGCCGCGATATTGGCCCTGATCGCCTCGCTGTAGGGGGCGATCTTCGGTTCCTCGGCGATGACCACCGTATCGGTGTTGACCACCCGGTAGCCGGCCGCGTCCAGGTGCGACTTTACTTCCCGCAGCAGGAGCAGGCTGGACGCATTCAAGAAGCGCGGATCGCCGGGAGGGAAGTAAAAGCCGATATCCCGCAACCCCGCCGCCCCGAGCAGGGCGTCCATAAGGGCGTGCAGGAGCACATCGGCATCGGAATGTCCTTCCAGGCCCAGGCGGTAATCGATGGCGACGCCCCCGAGGACAAGGGGACGGCGCTCCGTCAACCGGTGCAGATCGAACCCGATACCGACACGATACATCTTACCGCCCCTCCTTCAATAAAGCTGACGCCACCACCAGGTCGTGGAGAGAGGTAATCTTGATATTGGCCGGATCTCCCGGAACGGTATAGACCGGCTCTCCCAGCAGCTCCAACAGGTAGGCGTCGTCGGTCGCTTCCACACCCAGGACCAGCGCCTTCCGGTAGGCCTCGCGGATCAAATCCTGCCGGAAAACCTGCGGGGTTTGCGCGCGCCGCAGCGCCGCCCGGGACAGGGTGCCCCGGATCAGCCCGTTATCGGCCACCTCTTTCAGCGTGTCCGTAACCGGGATCACCGGCACGGCGGCGCCCCACTCGGACGCCGCAGCGAGGACCGCATCTACCAGTTCTTTAGTCGCGAGGGGGCGGACCCCGTCATGGATACAGACCAGTTCCGCCGCGCCGTCCAGCAGCTGCAGCCCGTTATAAATAGAATCCTGACGCCGCCTGCCGCCCTCCACAAAATTGAGCTTCTCCAGGGGGCAGAACGATTTCAGGATTTTACGCGCATAAACGGCGTCTCCAGGCGGGATGGCCACGATCACCTGGACAATGGAGCCGTGCGTCACAAAAAGATTTACCGTTCTGGCCAGGATCGGAATCCCTTCCAGGGGCAGGTACTGCTTGCGCACTTCTGTCCCCATGCGCTGTCCCCGGCCCGACGCGGCGATTATGGCGGCGGCCTGCATCTATTTGACTCCGGAAATCCTTTCGGTGGAATTTTTGGGCTTGGCGAAAATCATCCGCCCGGCCGCCGTTTGCAGGACACTGGTGACCAGGACATCAATGGTTTCGCCGATATGGCGCCTGCCGCCCTCGACCACAACCATGGTCCCGTCGTCGAGATAGGCCACCCCCTGGCCTGCTTCCTTTCCGTCCTTGATAATCTGGGCGGTCATTTCTTCACCGGGCAGGACAACCGGCTTTACCGCGTTGGCCAGCTCGTTGATGTTCAACACGGAAATGCCCTGCAGTTCGCAGATCTTGTTCAGGTTAAAGTCGTTGGTTAAAATCTTCCCGTTAATCACCTTCGCCAGCCGGACCAGCTTGGAGTCGACTTCGTTTAAGTCTTCAAAATCGCCTTCGTAAATCTGCACAGGCGTATCCATCTCTTTTTGGATTTTGTTCAGCATATCCAGGCCGCGGCGGCCCCGGTTGCGTTTCAACAGGTCGGGGGAATCGGCGATGTGGCGCAGCTCTTCCAGGATAAAGCCGGCCACTACGATCACCCCTTCAAGAAACCCGGTCTTGCAAATATCGACGATCCGGCCGTCGATAATGGCGCTGGTATCCAGGATCTTATAGGCAGTGTTGCCGGCGGAGACGGCGCTGCGGGCGCTGCGATTGAAAAACGAGGTCAGAAAGCCGAATTCTTCTTTGCGGTTGAGCATAAAGCGCACCCCGGTAAAGGCCAGCAGCGCGGTCAGCAGGAGGGTAATGTAAATCCCCACGTAAGGAATTTTATTAATCGGCACACTTACCAGGAGGGCTACGAACAGGGTCACGATTAGGCCAAAGACGGCGAGGACGATATCCTGGGTCGGCACATTCTTCAACCTGGCATCGCACCATAACAAGAAACGTTCAAAAACGTTAATAATAACAGGAGTAACAAAATAAAAGATAAGTCCGCATAAAGCTCCGCCGGCTGTGGAAGAGCCAAGAGGAGAGGGGAAAGGCACAGCGGGGGCGTTTGCCTGGATCAGGCGCGGAACCGTCTCATAAAATAAATAAGCGCCGATCACAACCCCTACCAGCGTCCCGAAAACGCGCAAAATCTTGCGGGCCACGAGATCACCTCCTTAAAAGTAAGATATAAGGCCGATAAAACCAAGGAAAGAATAACATTAATTCATTATAACTTATAGTTTGAACAAGTAGCAAGATAGAATATACACATTTCCAGGTAATATAGGCAATTATTTGGGGGCTACACCTGATTGCTGTGAAATATTCCTTCAAGCAGGTTTAAGATTTCGGTTTGATCGACTTCTTTGACCAGGATCAGTTCGCTGATCAGGATCTGCTTGGCGCTTTCAAGCATCTTGCGCTCTCCCGTGGAGAGGCCCTTTTCCCGTTCTCTCAGCATAAGGTTGCGCACAACCTCGGCAACTTCCATAATATCGCCGCTTTTAATTTTTTCGAGGTGATCGCGGTAACGGCGGTTCCAGTTCGCGGACATCTCCCCCTGGTGATCCTGCAGGACCAGAAGCACCCGCTCCACCGCTTCTTTGGCGATCACTTCACGCAGCCCGACCCGGATGATGCTTTCCATCGGGATCATTACTTTCATCTCGCCGATCGGCAGTTTCATAACATAGTATTTTTTCCGCTCGCCCAGGATCTCTTTTTCTTCAATTGCTTCGATGACCCCGGCGCCGTGCATGGGATAAACAACTTTATCCCCGATATTAAACATTAGTTCGCCTCCTTGGTTTTCCCCCTGAAAAATATAGTAACACAGCCGTTTGGTTGTGTCAAATTAAACGCTAATTTTAACATATTAATTTATATTTGACAATAGTTATTTTTGGCCGGGTGTTTTTGGGATCAAGTTTAACTAAATATTACCATACTTGCCCGGTAATTAAAAGTGGAGCCCGCTGGAGGCTCCACAGGAAGCATATCCCTGGCGGTCACTTATTGGGAGACAACCTTTTGCCTGATATCCTTCAGCTCTCTGTGGATGTTGAACAAAACGATGAGCAGCTCCATATTAACCCGCAAAAAGATGATGTACAGTATGAACATTAAAGGGGCACCGATTAACGCCATGAGGATTCCAACTCCGCCCTGCGCCAGCCCTATGATAAAAACAACAACAGATACGATACTAATCATTACGACCCCGATGATATAGAGCACGCGGATGATTTTGGGGGTAATCAACTCCGAGATGTTGAAGTCAAAGAGGGAGGCAAATAATCCTTTTTCCATGATTCCTGTTCCTCCTTACAATAATTAACTTGACATCCATACGCCGTACCATAAACTGCACCGCCTTACAACTGGTGCGCGGCATTATGGCGGAAAGCCAATCGACCTCCTCTCCATCAGTTGATTAATTAAACATATTCTACAAATCTTGATTATATCCTGCCTAATTTACCCGCTCTTTTCGTGCCGGCGCAAAGAGGCGGCGCTTCTTTCTTTAAAGGCAGTTGACACAACCGGAATCTAAAAAGTATAATATTTTTAAAGACTTTACTCCCAGGGGAAAAAGGAATAAGAGGTGACCTTCTAATGAAGAGTGGAGAAGTGGTCAGTGATTTCCAAGACATGGTTTCGGAAGTACTGATCCGTCACCGCAGCATCCTGGACTGCCTGTCCAAGTTTCAGGAATCGACAGCAAGGGTTAACCGCAGCATCACCAAAACCGTTACCGATTGCGGATGTATTTCGATTAACGCGATCAAGCAACAGTTTCCTCAGAAAGAGTCGCTCAAGGACTGCGGCAAATACATGGATTCCCACATCAAGGGCAAGCTTTGCGAGAACTGCCGGGAGATTATCGCCGAGGAAATGGGCAACCACCTTTTTTATTTAACCGCCCTGTGCAACCTGCTCGATTACAACCTGGAAGATTTATTCGGCATGCAATACAACCGGATTAATACACTCGGGCATTTCCTGCTTTCATGACAGCGCCACCCTGATTGCTTCCTTAATGTCAGCCACGCCGGCCAGGCGAAGCGACTGCTGCTTCTCTTTCCCGTCAAGATCGTCATCCAGGTTGGCCCTGGGCAGGATAAAGCGCTTGAAGCCCAGCTTGATCCCTTCATTCAGGCGCTGCCTGATCCGGCTGACAGGGCGGATTTCCCCGGTCAAGCCGACCTCTCCGATTACCACGGTTTCAGCCGGCAGCTCCTTTCCTTTTAAGCTTGAAACAAGGCTAAAAGCCAGCGCCAAATCCACCGCCGTTTCCACCAGGCGGACCCCTCCGACCGCGTTCACAAAGGTATCCAGCCCCAGGAAGGAGATTCCCGCGTGCTTCTCCAAAACCGCCAGGATCAGAGCCACCCGGTTAAGATCAATCCCGGCGGACGTCCGCCGCGGCGAAGGGTAATTTGAGGCGGTCACCAGCGATTGGATCTCCACCAGCAGCGGCCTGGTCCCTTCCATGCTCGCCGTGACAACCGCCCCGGCGGCGCTGTTCCGGTTCTGAGTGATAAAGAGGTGAGACGGGTTGGAGACCTCGGCCAGGCCGGTTTCTTCCATCATAAAAACCCCAATTTCGTTGGTTGACCCGAACCGGTTCTTTACCCCCCTGAGGATGCGAAAACTGTGATAACGGTCCCCCTCGAGGTAGAGGACGCAGTCCACCAGATGTTCCAGCAGGCGGGGTCCGGCCATGACCCCTTCTTTGGTCACGTGCCCGATCAGAAAAACGATGATGTTGTTTTCCTTGGCCAGGCGGACCAGCTCCGCCGCGACCTCCCGCACCTGGGCCACGCTGCCGGGTACGCCGTCCAAGTCCTGCCGGTAGAAGGACTGCACCGAGTCGACCACCAGCACCCGCGGCTTTACCGCGTAAACCGCTTCCAGGAGTTGCGCCAGATCGGTAGCGGCAAGGAGCAGGAAGTTTTCGGCGATCCGCAGGCGCTGCGAGCGCATCTTGATTTGATGCTGCGACTCCTCGCCGCTGGCGTAAAGAACGGTCCCGGCTTCGGCGAGTTTGGCGGCGGCCTGGAGCAGCAAAGTGGACTTGCCGATGCCCGGGTCGCCGCCTACCAGCACGACTGATCCGGCCACGGCCCCGCCGCCCAGCACCCTGTCCAGCTCAATGATGCCGGTGGCCAAACGGCTTTCCGCGGCGGGGGGGACCTCCTTCAGGGAGGTGACGCGGGCCGGCCCGGCCGCGGGCCGGCCCGGCTTACCCCCGCCCTGGATTGGAGCTTCCTCCATCGTGTTCCAGCCGCCGCACCCGGGACAGCGCCCCAGCCACTTGTACGCTTCATAGCCGCAGCCGGAGCAGTAGAAAACCGCCTTTTTAACCATCCCAACACCTCCTCTCAAACCAATAACTTAATAAATGGTGCCTGGCACCATAACTTAATCAACGAGGGATTGAAGGGTTTCCAGGTTGGCGCGGTCCCAGTCGCTGCCGATCTCCGGGGTTTCGAGGATGGCGGGGAAACCAACGGGCCACGGCCGGGTTAACAGCGCCTTGAAACCGTCAAAGCCGATGGCCCCGCGGCCGATGTGTTCATGGCGGTCGGCCCGGGAGCCGCGCCGCACCCGGGAGTCGTTGAGATGCAGCAGTTGCAGGTGCTCCAGGCCGATAATCCGGTCGAACTGCTCCAGAGTTTCGGCCACCCCTTTTTCGCCGCCGAGGTCGTAACCGGCGGCCCAGGCATGGGCGGTATCCAGGCAGACTCCCAGGGCGCCAGGCGGGAAGTTTTTTATGATCCGGGCCAGCTCTTCAAAACGGGAGCCGAGGGCGGTGCCGCCGCCCGCGGTGTTTTCCAGCAGCAGCTTTACCGGAGCGGGCCAGCCGGGCAGCTCCGCGGCGATGGTCTCGCCGATCCTTTCCAAACCCCGCTCCACCCCCAGCCCGCCGTGGTTCCCGGTGTGCAGCACCACAAAAGGGGAGCGGTAGAGCAGCGCTTTCTCCATGGTCGCCTTTAACAGGGACTTCGACTTGGCATAGAAATCCTCCGAAGCGGAGGCCAGGTTGATCAGGTAGGCGCTGTGCACAACGAGGGGATGGATGGACTGCTCTTCCAGGAAGTCGGCCCGCTTGGCCAACTCCTTCGGCTCGGCGGCGCCCATTTTCCACCCGGTAGGGTTGCCGGGAAAAATCTGCACCGTCTCGCAGCCGAATCCTTTCAGGCGCAAGATGTTCTGTTCAAAACCGCCTTTGAGCGGCATATGGACTCCGAAACGCACTGCTTTTCCTCCTGTCTACCCGGGGTATAGTCACTCCCACCTGGAAGAGTGCAGCGTGCCGCGCCCCCTTCAGGGGAGGGGAGTACTTTTGTGCAAATACATACGCTGTTCTTCTTTAGGGCGACGCATGCTTCGCCTTACACACTCAATGGCGGGCCGTTCTGCTCTACGAGGCATGCCTCGCCGCTAACATTACGTTTTAGCCGCGCCGATCAACTCCCGGTAGTGTTTCAGCCCGTTTTTTGCCAGATAGCCGAGCAGGCCGGCCTTGATCTCGCGCACTGCATACGGTTCCACAAAGTTGGCCGTCCCGACGGCCACTGCGGTCGCGCCGGCCAGGATAAACTGCAGGGCGTCCGCGGCGCTGGTAATCCCGCCCAGGCCGACGACGGGGATGGAAACCGCCCCGGCAACCTCCCACACCGCGCGCACCGCCACAGGACGGATAGCCGGGCCGGAAAGGCCTCCGGTCAGGTTTTCCAGGACGGGACGGCGCGCCTCGACATCGATTACCATCCCTCTGATCGTGTTGATCAGGGAGAGCGCGTCGGCGCCGGCCCGCTCGGCGGCCCGGGCCACCTCGGTAAGGCTTCCCGCCTCCGGGGAGAGCTTGACCAAAAGCGGCCCGCGGTAGGCTCCCCGCACCTGGCGGACCAACTCTTCCACTACCGCGGGATCGCAGCCGAAGCTGATCCCGCCGCATTGCACATTGGGGCAGGAGATGTTTACCTCCACCCCGGACACACCGGGAGCGCCGTCGAGCAGGCCGGCCACCGCCCGGTACTCTGCGATGGTTTCCCCGGCGATATTGACGATCGCCGGGCAGCCCAGCGCATTGAGCCGGGGGCTGATCGTTTCCAGAAAATATTCCACCCCGGGGTTCTGCAGGCCGATGGCGTTGAGCATCCCGGAAGGGGTTTCGACGATACGCGGCGGGGGGTTGCCGGGTCGGGGCCGCAGCGTCGTCCCCTTGACCACGATAGCGCCCCATTCCGCCGGGTCAACCCAGGCGGCGTAGTCGAAACCGTAGCCGTAGCAGCCGGAGGCGGCGATAAGCGGGTTGCGCATGGCGATGCCGGCCAGGTTCACGGCCAGGCGCGGATCAGCTTTCAAAACAGACCTCCTCCCCGTTAAACACCGGTCCGTCGCGGCAGACCCGGCGGTATTCGACGGCGCCGTCCCGGTGAAACGGAAAGGCGCAGCCCAGGCAGGCGCCCACGGCGCAGGCCAGGCGGGATTCCAGGGAAACATGGGTGGGGATGCCGCGGGCGCGCCCGATTTCCGCCACCCGGGCCAGCATCGGCAGCGGGCCGCAGGCGTGAATGCGGCCCGGCTGCGGCCCGGTTAAAAGACGGTGTTCCAGCAGCGCGGTCACCGTGCCCCGAAAGCCGCGGCTGCCGTCTTCCGTGGCCAGACTCGGCTCCAGCCGGTGCTCCCTGAAATAGGCGTCGGCCGGCAGGGAGGCTGCGGACCGGCCGCCGATCAGGAAATCGAACGGCAGTCCCTCGCGACGGCGCTGCGCCGCGAGGAAATAAAGCGGGGCCATGCCGATCCCGCCGCCTACCAGCAGCGCCTTCGCTTTCTCCTCCGGGTAGGGAAAACCCTGCCCAAAGGGGCCGAGCAGGTCGATCTCCTGCCCCGCAACAAAGGCGGCCACCCGGGCAGTGCCGGCGCCGGCCACCCGCACCAGGAGGCGGAGCCGGCCCGCGATACTGTCCTCATGATGGATGCTGAAAGGCCGCCGGAGCAGGGGATCGGTGCCGGGACCCAGCCGCAGCTGGACAAACTGGCCCGGCCGGGCTTGCAGCGGCAGCGGCGCCTGCAGGGTCAAAAGGAACCAGTCGCCGGTTACCGCCTTGTTCTCCAGCAGAAGGCACCGGTGAGCAATCTGCGCTTTATTTTCCAAAAAGAACGACCCCTTTGTCCATTTTAATCTCGCCGCCGACCATCGTCATTACCGGAAGGCCCTTGAGCGGCCGCCCGGCAAAGGGGCTGTGGCCGCCCCGGGAATAAAACCGTTTCGGATCAACGGCGCCCTTCGCCTCCAGGTCCAACAGCACCAGGTCCGCTGGCGCCCCCGGGCGCAGCGTACCCGCCGGCAAACCCAGAAGCTGCGCCGGGCGGCAAGAGAAAGCTTGAACCAGGTCGGCCAGGGAAAGCAGGCCGACGCGCACCAGGCCGGTCAAAAGGAGCGGCACGGCCGTTTCCAGGCCGGTAATCCCGAAAGGCGCCACCGCCATCCCTCTTTCTTTTTCCGCCGCCGTGTGCGGGGCGTGGTCGGTGGCGATAATATCGATCAACCCGGCCCGGAGCGCCTGGCAGAGGGCCAACCGGTCATTTTCGGTGCGCAAAGGAGGATTGACTTTAGCCGCGGCGCCCCGCGTTTCCACGGCGGCTTCGGTCAGGAGCAGGTGATGAGGGGTTACCTCCGCCGTAACCGGCAGCCCCTGCC
Organism: Desulfovibrio sp.; assembly: GCA_020060545.1. Taxonomy (GTDB): domain Bacteria; phylum Bacillota; class Dethiobacteria; order DTU022; family DTU022; genus JAGUZX01. The sequence goes on from JAGUZX010000052.1 coordinate 14,312, forward strand.
GCCGGGCCCATTCCAGCAGTTCCACGGATCCGGCGCTGCTCAAGTGCGCCAGGTGCAGGCGCGCGCCCGCTTCCCGCGCCAGCAGGATGTCCCGGGCCACCGCCACGGTCTCAGCCGCGGCGGGGATGCCCGGCAGGCCGAGTTTTTTGCTCCACGCGCCGGCGTGGCAGACGCCGCCCCCCGACAGGGTGCGCTCCTCGCTGTGCGCGATCACCAGGACGTCCCGGAAAGAGGACAGCGCTTTCAATATCCGGAAGAACAGGCCGCTGTTGCCCACCGGGTCGCCGTCATCGCTGAATGCGCGCACTCCGGCCCGGTAGAGCCCGTCAAAATCGGCTGCCGCTTCGCCCCGCCTGCC
>JAGUZX010000026.1 GCA_020060545.1 Desulfovibrio sp.
ACCGGCGCGCTGGCCACGGCCGGTTTTGGCACCGCCCTGGGCGTGATCCGCGCCGCTTTCGAACGGGGGAAAATAACCCGTGTCTTCGTCGATGAGACCCGCCCCCTGCTGCAGGGAGCACGCCTGACGGCCCTGGAGCTGCTGCGGGAGAAGATCCCGGCCACCCTGGTCACAGACAGCTGCGCCGCCCACCTGATGGCCCGCGGCAAGGTGGACCTGGTGGTCGTGGGCGCCGACCGGATCGCCGCCAACGGAGATGCGGCCAACAAGATCGGCACCTACGGCCTGGCGGTTCTGGCCCGCCATCACCGGATCCCTTTCTATATCGCCGCGCCCTGTTCCACCATCGACCTGAATATCGCCGCGGGCAGCGAAATCGTGATCGAGGAACGCGATCCCGCCGAGGTGACCCACTTACACGGATGTCCCGTTGCCCCGGAGGGGATCGGCGCATTCAATCCCGCCTTTGACGTCACCCCGGCGGCGCTGATTACCGCCATTATCACCGAGCGGGGGGTTGTGCAAAACCCTGGCCCGGCGGGTGTGGCGGGGTTGTTTAAACAGAATACCTTTACGGAGGGGAAGTGACTATGGCCGGCATATTAATTACCGGCGCCCTGATTATCCCCATGGATGAAGGCAGGCCGGATTATTTCACCGGGGATTTACTGGTCGAGAAAGACCGGATCGCAGCAGTTTCCGACAAGCCCGGTTCCGTTGACCGCAGCCGGGCTGGCCGGATTATCGACGGAAGAAACCTGGTCTTGATGCCGGGCTTGATCAATACCCACGGCCACGCCGCGATGACCCTTTTCCGGGGCTATGCCGACGACCTGCCCCTCAAGGAATGGCTGGAGGCGAAGATCTGGCCGCTGGAAGCAAACTTGCAAGGCGACGACGTTTACTGGGGCGCCATGCTCAGCATCGCCGAGATGCTGAAAGGCGGGACCACCACCTTTACGGACATGTATTTCTTTATGGATCGGGTCGCCGCGGCGGCGGCGGAAAGCAAAATAAGAGCCGTCCTGGCGCGGGGGCTGATCGGGGTCGGCGGCGGCAGTGAAAATTCCCTCAGGGAGGCGGAAGAGCTGTTCGAAAACTGGCACGGCGCCGCCGGCGGGCGGATTTCGATTACCCTGGGCCCGCACGCGCCCTATACCTGCCCTCCTGCCTTCTTGCGCCGGGTCATGGCCCTGGCCGACCGGACAGGGCTGCCCCTGCAAATTCACCTGTCGGAAACGGCGGGCGAAGTCCGGGACTGCCTCCAGGAACACGGCTGCAGCCCGGTGCAGCTGATGAACCGGCTGGGCTTGCTGGCATACAATGTCATTGCGGCGCACTGCGTGCACCTGGATGAACGGGATATCGCGGTCCTGGCGGAAAATAAAGTGGGGGTGGCGCACAATCCCGGCAGCAACCTCAAGTTGGGAAGCGGGATTGCCCCGGCCGCCGCGCTTCTCTCAGCCGGGGTCAAGGTGGGCCTGGGCACAGACGGGGCGGCCAGCAACAACAACCTGGACCTGCTGGAGGAGGTGCGCCTGGCGGCGCTCCTGGCCAAGGGGGCGGCCCGGGAGCCGACCCTGATCCCCGCCAAAACGGCACTGCAGATGGCCACCGCCGGCGGAGCGGCGGTACTCTCCCTGCCTGATACCGGCCGGCTGAAAGAAGGGTTCAAGGCGGACATCGCCGGGTTCGACCTGGCGGCGCCGCACATGGCCCCGCTGCACGATCCCCTGGCCCAGCTTGTTTACGCCGCCACCGCCGGGGACGCCAGCCTGGTGCTGGTAGACGGGGAGGTCCTGGTCGAAAATAAAGAGCTTACTTTTTTAGATGAAACAAAAATTTGCGCGGAGGCCTCCCGCCGGGCGTACCGTTTAACCGGAAGGAAGTAACAATCACGGTAGATCAAAATGGCGCTTAAACTTTTAATTACAAACGATGACGGGATTTACGCCGAAGGGATCCAGCGCCTGAGCCAGTTCCTTTTTGAAAGCGGCTCTTACGCGATCTCCATTGTGGCACCCGATCACGAGCGCAGCGCGGTAGGGCATGCCATAACCATGCACCGCCCGCTTCGCGTGCAGGAGGTCCATTTTATCCATAATCCCGACCTGGCCGGCTGGTCGGTGAACGGCACGCCTTCCGACTGCGTCAAGCTGGCCGTAGAGGCGATCCTCGAGCAGCGTCCGGACCTGATCATCTCCGGCATCAACCGGGGCAGCAACCTCGGCACGGACGTCCTCTATTCGGGCACAGTCTCCGCCGCCGTGGAAGGAGTAATCCTGGGGATCCCGTCGGTGGCGGTCTCCCTGGTTGAAGGGGGCACAAACGAGGATTTTATTTACGCCGCCGGGTTCGTGCACAGCCTGATTCCGCGCCTGGCTGAATTTAAGCTGCCGGCCGGGACGTTGCTGAATATAAACATCCCTCCCGGCGGGGCGCGGATCAAGGGGGTAAAGGTGACCCGGCTCGGCATCCGCCGTTACCGGAACAGCTTCGACAGGCGGATTGACCCGCGGGGTCTGATCTATTACTGGCTGGCGGGCGAACTGGTGGAAGGCGAAGAAGAGAGCGACACCGATGTAAGGGCCGTCCTTGACGGTTATATCTCCATTACGCCTGTTCATTTCAATCTTACCGATTTCGAACTCATGCCTTCCCTCAGCAAAATGCTCAACCAAACATGAACTTAAGCGCCATGGGATTAATTTTAACCAAGCTCACAGGAAGAGGGTGAAGCGCGATGCCGCTGTTGGAGCGAGCGGGGGAGAACTGCTACCGCCTCCGCCGCCGGGGGAAGATGAGGGTGGAAGCGCTGGTTTACCTCAACCGCGAACTGCACCGCTCTTTCACTGAAGAGGAGGCGCTGCAGCAGTTAATCGATGCCGCCTCACTGCCCGGCGTGGCGGAACCGGTGATCGGGATGCCCGATCTCCACACCGGGTTCGGTCTGCCGATCGGCGGGGTGATGGCCATGGACGCCGCCGGGGGTGCTGTCTCGGCGGGCGCGGTGGGGATGGACATCAACTGCGGCGTCCGCCTGCTGCGTACGAACCTGGAAGCCCGAAAACTGGACAAACCGCTTTTGCGGCGCTTGATCAACGCAATCGTAAAGCGTGTCCCCAGCGGGGTGGGGCAGAAAAGCAAGCATGCTCCCCTGGTGCAGCGGCATTTCCGCGATTTTGTGGAACGCGGCGTGCCGTTCCTGCTCGAACTCGGTTTTGGGCGCCCTGAAGATCTGCAGCAGATCGAGGAAAACGGCTTTATGCCTGGCGCCGACCTGGCGGCGGCAACCCGGGAGGCGGTGGAGCGAGGTGCCCAGTTATCCACGATCGGGGGAGGAAACCATTTCATTGAACTGGGGTACGTGGCCGGGACGCCGGAGCCGGAGGCGGCACGCGCCATGGGGTTGGAAGAGGGAAGCCTGACCGTGCTGATCCATACCGGAAGCCGCGGTTTCGGGCACCAGATCTGTACGGATTTTTCCGGCCTGATGCTTAAGGCAGCGGCGAAACATAAACTGGTAATCCCGTCACCCGGGTTGGCGGCGGTGCCGATTCAATCCCCGGAGGGGCGGCGTTACCTGGCCGCCATGGCTTGCGCCGTCAACTTTGCTTTTTGCAATCGCCAGTGGATCACCGACGATGTCCGCAAAGCCTTCATTGAAGTGCTGGGCGGGAAGGAGACTGATTACGACCTGTCCCTGGTTTACGATGTGGCCCACAATATCGCCAAGTTTGAGGAGATCGGGGGCAGGAGGCTGCTGATCCACCGCAAGGGGGCGACCCGCGCTCTGCCCCCCGGGCACCCGGGCAATCCCGCGGTTTACCGCACCCTCGGCCACCCGATTATCATCCCCGGCAGTATGGGCACCGCCTCGTACGTGATCACGGCCGGAAAAAATGTGGAGCAGACCTTTCACTCCGTAAACCACGGGGCGGGGCGGGTCCTTTCGCGGCGCGCCGCGCGCCGGGAAATCGGCGTGGAACAGTTTCAGCAGGCGATGGGAGAGATTCTGCTCCTGGGGCGCAGCCTGAAAACATACCTGGACGAAGCGCCCCAGGCGTATAAGAATATCGACGCGGTGGTGGATACCTTCGCGGAGATCGGCTTTACCCGCAAGGTAGCCCGGCTCTTGCCTCTGGCCGTGATTAAAGGAGAAGGGGGAGAGAGCTAGTTCCGGGTTTAAATGCATATTTTTTCTCTTTTGCTCATATCAATAAGCATGGACTTCTTACCTGAAGGGGGTCGGGCGGGTGCGCAGGGTAGCCCGGGGCAGGAAAGAGGCGCCGCCGGCCGTAATCGGAGCCGGCGTGGTACTGCTCCTTTGTTTAGGTATGCTCCTGCTTAAATCCGCCGCGGCCCCGGCCGCGGCGACATTACTGGGCCGCGCCCTGAACAAGCTGGAACAGGCGGAAGCGTACAACCTGGTGATCGTGGAAAAGGGCCCCGGTTTTAACCTGTTTTTTGAAGGCCGGGTGGAAAACGGCGCTACCCTGACGGGAAATATCCACAAGTTCAAACTGGACATTCTAGATGCGGAGGGGGTTCTGTACATACGGGCTAGCGGAACGGAAAACTGGGAAGAAGCGGGCCAGGTGGAGCTGGAAGCCTTGCAGAGTTTCCTCGTCGGACCGCTGGCGATATTGCACAGCCAAAAGAAACGCTTTTCCACCGCCGTCCCGGGGCCGGCAATTACCCTGGCGGAAGTGCTGTGCAAGACAGTTTACTGGGAAATTGATCGAGATGAAGCGCTCGTCAGGCAACTTTTTCCCGAAATCAATTACGATACCATTTCATCCGTAAGCCTGGGAGCCGCTCTAACCGAAGCGGATTCAAAATTAAAACAGCTGCGCATCGTGGTGCAATTCGAAAACGGCGTGGAACGGCAGCTGGAAAGAGCGTACTACCTCGACTACCAATAGATCCGTTTCACTGAAGCTCCCGGGGCAGGCGGCCGGGGGAAATTTGGCCGGCCAAAAGGCTGGTCCGGCTCTAACGGATTAAGCCTGGATTTTCAGAAGCGCCTCTTCCCGGCGGGCGCCGGCATAAACTGCATCGATCAGCCGGTGCGCTTTTAAGCCTTCTTCCAAGCCGGGCTTGGTTGCCCGCCCGTCCCGCAGCGAACGTAAAAAAGAGAGCGCCTGGTAGCGGTATGCCGATACCAGGGTCGGGTAGAGCAGGGGAGGACTGCCGATCGATTGGTAATAAGTTTCGTCGACTTCGGCTTGGGAAATCTGCCGCGCCTTTTGCCCTGTTACCTCCACGGTCAGCTCACGGTAACGGCAGTCAAAACCACCCACTTTGAAGCCGTCCAGGGTAATGGCCGCGCGTTCAAAAAAAATTTCCAGGCGGCGCAGGTCGCGCCCTTTAATCCGGTGATACAGAGAAGTAAGGTTGCCCGTTCCCCCGCCGGCGAGGGCAAAACTAACGGTTGCCGTATCCTCGATCCCCTGCCCGGCCTGAGGGGAACGGTAGCCGGTATAGCCTGCCAGCACACTTACTTCACCGAAGAGGTGGCGGATCAGGTCCAGATCGTGGATCGAATGTTCAAAGAGGCAGCCGGCAAAAGCCTCGCCGGGGTTCCCACGCCATGACGAGTCATGGAAAGAACCGGCCAGGGGCCATTCCTGGTCGGAGCGGAAATAGAAGCTCAGAAGCGGTCCGAAATTTCCTCTTTCGCGTGCCAGCAGCATCTTCAGGTAGTAGAAAACAGGTTCGAAGCGAAGCACCAGCCCCACCTGGGCTTGCACGCCTGTTTTTCTCCGGGCGGCGATCATTTCTCTGATTTCAGCCGTGGTGAAGGCCAGCGGTTTTTCCACAAAGATATGTTTTCCGGCCGCGGCGGCCTGGAGAAAGTACTTTTTATGAGAAGCGGTAGGGGTGCAGATATAGACGACGTTCAAGGCGGGATCGTCGATTAAATCCGCGGGACGATCCGCTACCGCGGCAAAGCCGTGCTGTTCGGCCAGGATCTGGGCTTTTGAGCGGTCGGTATCGTAAACTTTGGCCAGTACGGCCTGCGTATCGCTTACGGTATTGCCCTCGATCAGAGCGCGGAGCGCGAGGGCATGGCCGTGGGCGATCAGTCCGGCGCCGATAAAACCGATCTGCAGCTTTTTCAAGTCAGACACTCCTTGTGCGAGTTATTGGTTCAATAAAAAAAACACGGCTCATGATCGGGTTCGCTTTAAACCAACCGGATCCCTTTACAAAAAATAATCCGCCTTTGCCAGGTTGTGGCACGGTATGCCTTTCATTCCGCCCGCGACGGTTGAATAACTGTTTTTTGCATGATCATACGATATGTAAAAGAGAGGAGCAGCGCTTCGATATTTCAACTTTCAGATAAGTCAGAGTGATGGTATAATAGAATCTGGAAAGATTAATTTTAAAATGGAGGAGAAGGCAATGGCTTATACTTTCGGTACCGAGGAGTGGGAAAACGCTTATGGCGCCCTGGTGAAGGAAAGGTTGGCGAAGGTGGACAAACCCTACGTGATGGGGACACCCGAATGGGTGGCTGCTTATGAGAAGCTGATCCAGGAAGACGAAGAATACAAAGAATCGGCCCGGAAATGGGAGGGTACGGTCGTGATTCATATCCTGGCCAACCCTTCGCTCGGACTTGATGTCGATATATATATGCTCATGGACCTCTGGCACGGGGACTGCCGGTCGGTGCGGGTGGTACCCCGGGAAGTGGGGGAAAAGGGGGATTATATCATCACCGGTGAGCTGGAGCGGTGGGAAGCGGTAATGTCCAAGGAGCTGGATACGATCAAGGGGATGATGCAAGGGAAGTTGAAGCTGAAAGGAAACCTGGCCACCATCGTGCGCTATGTCAAGGCTTCCGCCCGCTTGACCGAGCTTTCCACCCGGATTGGCACCAAGTTCCTCTCACAGCTGTCGGACGAGGAACGGGAAGAGCACAAAAAGTGGATCAACGAAATGCGGGTTACTTTTGGCCTTTAGCGCACTTTTTGCGCTTGAAGCAAAGGAAATGAAAAGGTGGGAAAGGAAGGATAACCATGGCTTACGGCCGGGATCTTTCATTCATTTATAACAATCCGACCAGGATTATTTTCGGCGAAAAAAGCGTGGCCGATACCGGGATTGAAGTGGATCACCTGCGCTGCTCCAGGGCGGTGATTGTCACCGACCGGGGGGTGGTCGAGGCCGGGCTGGCCGAACGGGTGGAGAAGGCGCTGGGACGGCGCTATGCCGGCACCTTTGACCGGTGCCTCCAGGATTCCGGGCTTCACCTGGTAAACGAGGGAGCGGCGTTCGCAAAGGAGCGGGGCGCCGATATCCTGGTCAGCGTCGGCGGCGGCAGTGTGATCGATACGGCCAAGGGGATGGCCATTTTGTTAAAAGAAGGGGGGCAGCTGCAGGACTACGCGGGATTTCAAATGCTGTCACGGCCGCAGACCCCGCACATCGTGATCCCCACCACCGCCGGCACCGGCAGCGAGGCCACCTATATAGCGGTGATTAAAGACTGGGATTTGAACACCAAGCTTGTCTTCGGTGATTATAACATCATTCCCAAAACGGCGATCCTTGATCCGACGATGACCGCGGGACTCCCGCCGCAGCTTACGGCGACAACCGGGATGGATGCCCTGACCCATGCCGTCGAGGCGCTTCATGCCCTGCAGTGCGAACCGATCGCCGATGCCATGGCGCTGCACGCGATCAGGTTGATCGTGGAATACCTGCCGCGCTGCGTGGAAAAGGGTGATGACCTGGCGGCCCGGGGCCAGCAGCAGATCGCGGCGACAATGGCCGGGATCGCTTTCGGCAACGCCCAGGTGGGCCTGGTCCACGCCATGGCCCATACGGTGGGGGCGCTGTTCAAAGTCCCTCACGGCTTGGCCAACAGTATCCTGCTGCCTTATGTGATGCTTTACAACATGGACGAATGCGCCGGTCGCTACGCCATGGTGGCGAAGGCGATGGATCTGGACACACGCGGTCTGAGCGATAGAGAGGCGGGAGAAGCCGCCGCCAACGCCGTATGGGCGCTAACCAGGCGCATGGGCGTGCCGCAGCGGCTGCGCGACGCCGGGGTGCCCGGGGAAAGCCTGGCCGAAGCGGCCGATCTGACGCTTTCCGATGCTTCAATCGTATATAACCCGAAGACGGTCTCTGAAGCCGGAGAGGTGCTCGAACTCTTCCGTAAGGCCTGGTAGGAATTCGGGGGACACCATACTTAATTCTTAGCCAAACATCTTTTCTTCTGCAGCACAACACGCTCTGTAATTTTACGCGGCCGGATTTTGGATAAGATTGTGTAGGTGTCCCCGGCATCTGGTCGGTTTCTTTCGAATTCACCTCCCCCCGGCCCAGCCCGGGGTAATTTTAGGCTTTGCCCAAAATACTATTGCTTGTAGTAGGATAATGAGGTATAATCATCTTGATCCTGAATCGGGAGGGTGGGGGATGGAAGAGCGTTTTTCCGGCGATTACCGCCCGGGCCGCTCCGGCTTGAAAAAGGTGCTGGGCAGCCTGGAAAGCGAGATCATGGAGGTTGTCTGGCGCAAAGGCGAAGAAGTCTGTGTGCGCGACGTCCTGGATGAGATCGCCGCCAGGCGCGAAATCGCCTATACCACGGTCATGACCATTATGGGCCGCCTGGCGGAGAAGAAGCTGCTTTACAAACGCAAACAAGGGCAGGCGTTTTTCTTCCGCCCGACCATGACCCGCGATGAATTTACCGGACGGGTGGTGGGCGGCGTACTGGACGACCTGCTGGCTGATTTCGGCGAAACCGCCGTGGCCCACTTCATCGACCGGGTCCGCCGGCGGGACAGGGAGACCATCGAAAAGCTGGAACAGATCCTGTCTGACCTTAAGGAAAAGGAAAGCGATGGTAAACTTGAGTGAACTGCATACTTTTCTAATTTACGGCATGGCCGGCTACCTGCTGCTCTACCCCGCCGCCTTGCTCTTTCTGAAACTGGGGCGCATCGGCCATCCGGCCCAGCGTAAACAGTTCTACCTGCTTGCCCTGCTTACGCCGCTGCTCGGGTTCATTGCCTATCATACTGTTTTAACCAAACGCTGCGCTGCGGGGCTTCTGCCCGCCGGTAAAGCCGGAGAGCTTTTTGCCGCCACCTGCGCGGCAGCCAACAGTTTGCTGCTCGTGATCTTACCCGTCGCCGGGGTTTTTATTTTTCTCGGCCTCCTGAGGGCCGCGGCTGGGGCTCTCATGGTCAGGCGCCTGCGCCGCCGGGCGGCGGCTCCGCCGCCCCGGGTTGCGGAACGGGTCCAGGAAATCCTGGGACGGCAATGCGCGGCGCTCGGCATCCGGGTTCCGGAACTGATCTTCAGCGGGCGGCAGGGCTTCACCGCTTTCACCGCCGGCCTGTTTAAACCGGTGCTGGTGCTGAACGGTTCCATCGCAGCCATGCTTGAACAGACCGAATTGGAGGCGCTAATCGCCCATGAATTGGCCCACGCCAGGCGTAAAGATACTTTCAAGGGCTGGCTGGTCTGCCTGCTGCGCGATATCCTCTTTTTCAACCCTTTAAGCAGCTTGCTGCTGAACCGCCTCTTCCTGGAGAACGAGCGCCTTTGCGATGCCGAAGCAATCCGGCTTACCGGAACGACCAGGCTAAGCTATGCCGCCGTGCTGATCCGGGTATGGCGCCTGGCGCTGGAACAACCGTCAGGCAAAACCGGCCTGGCCAGCGCATTCGCCGGGCGGGGGCGGGACCTGGAGCGGCGCATTACCGGGCTGCTGCGGGATCCGGCAGCGGAGAAGAAACTGCCGGGACTGCTTTTCCATTTGATGCTGCTTGCCTTTTTTACCGGTTCGATCCTTTTTCTCGGGTTAATCTGTTAAGATTAAAACTTTTTTTAAGGCAGGTTAAAGGATTATTAGTGGCATAATCTACTACAAACTATAGTATAGTGGATAATTAAAGTTTTTACGGCAAGCTGACCGGAATCGGCAATCAGGCTGCCGGATATAATGAAGTCTTATCCGGGTGTATGGATAACCCAATTAAAGCTGTTTTTAAAAACGGAGGTGGAAAAATGAAAGACCCGGCTCTTTACGAAGAAAATGGAGACGAAAAGGAAAATCATGACCGGGGAGGGAGAGGGATTAGCTTTAAAAGTATCATCCTGATAGGGATTGTAGCCGTGTTTGCCTTTTTTATTGTCAACAGCCAAATTTTTGCCCGTTCGCCGGTAAACGGCGGGGGGCTGGGCTTTAGGCGTTCCTGCTGCGGTTCAAGTGCGGCGGAAGCTTCTACAGAGCAGATCCGCAGGGCCGGCCTGGAATACTACGCGGCCAATTACGGGGACGAGGCCGTGGAAGCGGTGGTGCAGGATTTCGGATGCCACCAGGAAATTCACATTTACAAGGACGGCCAGCTGATCAAGCGGCTCAGCCACTACGGCGGCCGAATTCTCGAGTGACACTTGTGACACTTGGGGACGGGGCAATTTTGTCACATTTCACTGTGAAAAAAGGTTTGACGCCCCCGGTTTCGCTGAACCATGCTTTTGAAGCTACAAATTTAGCGGGACAAGGGACCTTTCCCTTGTCCCGCTTTAAATTGATACAGGAATTTTATCGTGCATGTGGAAAATTAAAACTGCGAGACAGAGCAGGAGTGAACGCTTCAAATATTTAAGGGAGGGTTGAGTAATGCCCACGATCATCTTTTACGGTCCGAAACTGGAACGGGATAAAAAAATTGATTTGATCCGTAACTTTACCAAATCCGCAGCGGCGGCAACGGGAATCGACGAAACGGCATTTGTCGTATACCTGCAGGAATTTGAAAGTGACAGGGTCGGCGTAGGCGGCGAACTGCTGGAAGATAGGCTGAAAAGGGCTAAATAAGACACTTTTGGGCGGGGCATGATGTCTTAAATCCAGTGACACCTGGGACGCGGCAATTTTGTGACACTTAGGGACGGGGTAATTTTGTCACAAAATCAATGCTCGTTGATATTTTTGGTAAATCAATAATAGTGACTTAACTGTTCATATTGTCGATACGCAGGTGAAAAAAATAGCGATCTCCTTACTGTAACTATGTGACAAAATTGCCCCGTCCCCCACTGTCACATAATGGTCCTGTTCATGCTTCCGGGTTGATACCCTTCCAGGTCCAGGGCGACATAGAGAAAACCGAGCTTTTTAAAGTACTCTACAATGGCGGAACGGTGCAATAATACCGGCGCGCTTTCTTCCGGCGTTACTTCAATCCTGGCCGTGTGACCGTGGCAGCGCACCCTTATTTCCGCTTTAAGCCCCAACCCGCGCAAAAAACGTTCACCCTGTTCGACCTGCCTGAGTTTACCGGCGGTGATCCTTTCGCCGTACGGGAATCGGGATGCCAGGCAGGCGGCTGCGGGCTTATCCCAGGTTGGAAGGCCGTACTGGCGGGAAAGCCAGCGTATCTCCGCCTTGCTCAACCCCGCCTCCTGTAGGGGTGAGCGGACGCCCAGCGCGCGGGCCGCCCTGGAGCCGGGGCGGTAATCCGACAGATCGTCCCGGTTGGCGCCGTCGGCGACGGACGGCAGCGAGTGTTGACCGGCCAGGGAGATAAGCCTGCCGAAGAGTTCATTTTTACAGTGATAACAGCGTTCGGGAGGGTTGGCGCAGAACTCTTCCCGGGCCAGTTCCCCGGTCTGAATGACAAGGTGGCTTGCGTCCAGCCGGGAGGCCATTATACAGGCGGCTTCAAGATCTTCGGGCGGGTAAAGCTCCGAAGCGGCGGTCACCGCCAGGACTCTCGCCCTGCCCAGGGCCTGCCGTGCTTTAAAAAGCAAAAAAGTGCTGTCCACGCCGCCGGAAAAAGCAACCAGGACGCCCGCCAGTTCATTTAACAGGCGCTCCAGCTTCTCCTCCTTGCGGGCGGCCACCGCAGGGTCAATCTCTAAAATCATGCGGCATCGCTCCTTCGTTTGGCCGATAACCGTCCCGGCAGCAGGGGTGCTTACTGCAGTACAAAAAGCAGTTCTTCGGCGCGGGCGCCGTCCCCGGGAAGCGAGAGAGGGTTGAGCTTCCCGCCGCGCCAGGCGTAGCCGGCCACTAACCCTACCTTTTGTTCCCGGATCCAGTCGAGGAAATCGTAAAGGGTGCACAGGTGAATATTCGGAGTGTCATACCACCGGTAGGGGAGCGCTTTGGTCATCGGCATCCTCCCGGTGGCGGCAAGGTTGTCCACCACCTGTTGGAATCTGAAATTAGGAAAACTGACAATGCTTAAACGGCCGATACGGAGCATTTCCGCAAGCACCAAAAGCGGCTGGTGCAGCGTCTGCAGCGTCTTTTCCAGGATCACGTAATCAAAAGAACCAGTTTTGAACTCGGCGAGGCCCAGGTCCATATCGCTCTGGTATACCGGCACCCCTGCCGTAATCGCGGCGGCCACCTGCACCGGATCTGCTTCGACACCCTGGCCCAGGACTCCTTTTTCTGTTTGCAACCGGGCGAGCAGTTCGCCGTTGCCGCAACCCAGGTCCAGGACCGTAGATCCGGGACGGACCAAATCAAAAATCAGGCGGTGGTCCCAGCGTTGTTTTTTTGCCATCCGGCCGCGCTCACATCCTTTTTAAAAATGAAGCGATCAACGGGGTTGTTTGTTCCGTTTCCAGCAAAAAAGCGTCATGACCGTACGCGGACGGCAGATTGACATAGGTTACCGGCTTGCCGGCGCCGATTAATGCCCGGGCGATCTGTTTGGTATCATCGGGCGGGTAAAGCCAATCGGAAGAAAACGAGATCAACATGACCCGGGCATGGATCGCCCGGCAAGCCTCCACAAGGTCGCCGCCCGCCGGCGCCGCCGCATCGTAGTAGTCCATGGCCCGGCTGATATAGAGATAGCTGTTGGCGTCGAAACGCTTGCCGAAAGCCCGGCTCTGGTGCTCCAGGTAGCTTTCCACGGCGAATTCCGTGTTCAGCTGGAAACTCGGGCTGGATCCGTTTTGAAAACGCCGGCCGAACTTTCCCTCCATCGACTGGTAGGAAAGGTAGGTGATGTGGCCGAGCATCCGGGCCAGCTCGAGCCCGCCCAGCGGAGGGGTGTCGTCATAGTAACAGCCCCGCTTGAAACAGGGATCGCTCATGATGGCCTGGCGGCCCACGGTGTTGAAAGCCAACCCCTGGGCGCTTAAGCGCGCCGAAGCGGCGAGGATGATCGCCCCCCGGAGGCGTTCCGGGTAATTAATCGCCCAGGCCAGGGCCTGCTGCCCTCCCAGGGAGCCGCCCGCCACCGCCAGCAGCTTCTCGATCCCCAGGAAGTCCTGGAGGCGCAGGTGCAGGCGGACCCAGTCTTCCACGGTTACCACCGGAAAATCCAAACCGTAGCGCCTCCCCGTACGGGGGTTTACTTCCGCGGGACCGGTAGTACCGTAGCAGCTGCCGAGGATGTTGGCGCAAACCACAAAATAGCGCGTGGTGTCAAAGGCCTTGCCCGGCCCGACCATGGCATCCCACCAGCCCGGCCGGTCTTTACGCCAGGGGCGGCCGTCTTTCTCCCAATCGGTATCCCAACCGGCGACATGGGCGTCTCCGGAGAGGGCGTGCAAAATGAACACGGCGTTGTCTTTGGCTGCGTTGAGAGAGCCGTAGGTTTCAAATTCAACGGTTACCGGCTCAAACATGACCCCGCTTTCGAGGGGGAGGGGATTGTCCCGGTCCGCCAGGACAACCCTTTGGGGGCGGGTCCAACCGGCGGAACGGGGTGATGCGGGCCCGTCAAAAGCGATCCTGTTTTTACCGGGGATGGCATTGAGGGGATCGGACAAGATTGACGCTTCCCTTCAGTGTTTATGCCTGGCTGGCCGCCAAAGCCTGTTCCAGGTCGGCGATGAGATCTTCGATTGACTCCAGGCCGACGGAAAGACGGATATAGTCATCGGTCACACCCGTTTGCAGCCGCTCCGCCGGCGAGAGCTGCTGGTGGGTAGTGGAGGCGGGATGAATGATCAGGCTCTTGGAGTCGCCGATATTGGCCAGGTGTGAGAATAACTTGACCGTATTGATTAAGCGGATGCCTGCGCCGCGGCCGCCCCGGATCCCGAAACCGACAATGGCCCCCTGGCCGCGGGGCAGGAAGGCGCGGCTGTTTGCGTAGTCGGGATGGCTGGGCAGTCCCGGGTAGTTGACCCAGGTCACAGCAGGATGATTTTCCAGCCACCGCGCCACCGCAAGGGCGTTTTCACAATGCCTGGCCATGCGTAATGGCAGTGTTTCCAACCCCTGCAGGAACAGGAAAGCGTTGAATGGTGACATGGCCGGGCCGAGGTCCCGCAGGAGCTGGACCCGGGCTTTAATGATAAAAGCGATGCCGGTGCGGCCGTCTTCCGCCTCCCCGGTAAAGGCGTCCCAGTAGCTGAGCCCGTGGTAGGTCGGGTCCGGTTCCGTAAAGTCGGGAAAATTACCGTTGTTCCATAGAAAACGGCCGCTTTCTACGATAGCCCCCCCGATCGAGGTGCCGTGCCCGCCGATGAACTTGGTCAAGGAGTGGACTACAATATCCGCCCCGTGCTCCAGCGGGCGCAGCAGGTAGGGTGTCGTCACCGTATTGTCGACGAGCAAGGGGATACCGCTGGCGTGCGCGATGGCGGCGATGGCATCGATGCGGTCAATATTATTTTTTGGGTTGCCGATCGATTCCAGGTAGAGGGCGCGTGTATTTGTGTCGATCGCCTGCCTGAAGTTTTCCGGTTCGGATGAATCGACAAAACGCACCGTTATGCCGAAGCGGGGGAGGGTATAGCGGAAGAGGTTGTAGGTGCCCCCGTAAAGGTAGCTGCTGCTGACGATGTTCTGGCCGGCCCGGGCCAGGTTAAGCACGGCCAGGGTTATGGCGGACTGCCCCGAAGCGAGGGCCAGGGCCGCAGAGCCTCCTTCCAGCAGGGCCAGGCGCTGTTCCAGCACATCCACGGTCGGATTCATGATTCGGGAATAGATGTTGCCGACCTCTTTCAACGCGAAGAGGTTGGCCGCGTGTTCAACCGAATTGAACACGTAAGAAGTAGTCTGGTAGATCGGGACGGCGCGTGATCCGGTCGCCGGATCCGGCTGCTGCCCGCCGTGCAGAGTTACAGTTTCAAAACCCTGCTTCAATGTGATACCTCCCGCAAGCTTGATTTTGTGGTTTGCGAAGAACTTTTCGCAGCAAAGCCATTCTTAGATAATTACCTACTATGTAAATAGATTTAGTGTATATTATAGATTCATTGATTTCACGTGTCAAGCATAATTACCAGCTATTCAGGGTGGATGATTGTTTTATTTAATTGAAGCGTTCAGTAAAGGGGAGGGAGGCCGGGGAAGTAAGCGGCCCGGGTTTTTACCCGGGCCGCTTATGGAATGTAACGTGTTTATTTGAAAGCCATTATTTAACCAACGACAGCCTGCAACTTCATGGCCAGGGCCATGTCTCCTTTGACCTTCAGCTTACCTGCCATGAACGCCGAAGTAGAATTCAGTTTTCCTTCCATCAGGCTGACGTAATCCGGCGCGGACATGATGATGGTCACATTGGGGCTGTCATGCGCCGCTTTGACCGCTTCGATACTGCCGTCCGCCACTTTTAAGTGAAAAACACCGCCGTCGTCACCGGACAGCTCGAATTGATAGACCGCGTTTACTCCCTTTGTTTTCGCGGAATCGGCTGCAGAAACCCTGCTTTGCACCATATTGAAGATATCGTCAAACGCCATTTCGGAGACCTCCTTATTAAAATTTTTAAGTGAAGGAACATTCTAATTTATTTTAATCTCAGGCACCGTTATTTGTCAACAAGATATTTAACAGGATGTAATATTGCCATTCGGTAATAAAAGTGGCCCAGATAAAAGCATTTTCGCGTCATTGAGCGGTAAACCCGGGGCTTTGGACGGGTAGTATTATCCATGTTAGTTTGTTTTAGTCTCCTGAAAGGATGCTGTTACTTTCTCTTTTCTGTTTCCAGAGAGCCATAGTAATTCTGTTCAGGGATTTGACATCTTCGCAGCTCAGGTATTCCAATTCATCCAGCTACCCCAAAATCGGCATAAACCCCGATTATTGAAAAATATAAAACCCCGGAAGCGATAATATCCGGGGTTTTCTGGCAGGGGAGACAGGACTTGAACCCGCAGCCTGCGGTTTTGGAGACCGCTGCTCTGCCAATTGAGCTACTCCCCTATCCGACCTTTATTTTAAATGACGGGGCATCTTTTGTCAACAATAACGCAACAGGGGATTGTGTCGGCACGATAGCATCGGCGGCATAACAATAGCGGCGCAAAAGGCACCAAAGGCATCCCGCCAGGACTGATTCGGTATTGCAAAGGAGTTTCCGATATAATAAAATTAGGAATAAGTTTCAGGACGGGAGGATCTTGAAGGTGAGCGATACGGGGCTCGGGATTGTCGGCTGCGGGGCGATGGGTTCGGCTCTGGCCAGGGGGATGATCAGAAAGGGCGCGTTTGATCCCGCATCGGTCTGGGTTTTTGATATTTACCGCGAGCGGGCCCGGGCCCTGGCGAAAAGCTTAAACGCGCAGCCGGCGGGCAGTTTGGAGGAGCTGTTCGCGCACTGCCGCCATATTTTTATCGCCGTAAAGCCGCAAGATATGGAAACCGCGGTGGAATCTTTCAAAGGGTTCGTCAAACCGTCCCAGGTCATCATTTCCATCGCCGCCGGAATCACGATCAAGTTTATCGAAGGCCGCTTGCCTGCAGGGACCAAAGTGATCCGGTTGATGCCCAACACCCCGTGCCTGATCGGTGAAGGCGCCATCGGCATGAGCGCCGGCAGCGCGGTTACAGCCGGGGAAGCTGAAGCGGTGGAAAATTCGCTTAAATCGCTGGGGCTGACCGTACCCATACCCGAACACCTGATGGATGCCGTAACCGGCTTGAGCGGAACCGGGCCGGCTTACGTATTCCTGTTCATCGAGTCGCTGATCGACAGCGGCGTGATGATGGGATTGAACCGGGATACCGCCACGGCCCTCACCATCCAGACGGTAATCGGGGCGGCCCGGATGCTCCAGGAAAACGGCGTCCACCCGGCCGAGCTGCGCAACAATGTCACTTCGCCGGGCGGAACCACCTGCGCCGCGATCCAGGTCTTTGAGGAGACCGGCTTCCGGAACAGCCTGATTAAAGCGGTGATCGCCGCGACCCGCCGCGCCGGGGAGCTCAGACGTGACTGAAAAGGCTGATTTAACGGTGGAGGCGCGCCGTGTCGTGGTCAAGGTGGGGACCAGGCTGGTCACCCACGCCACGGGAAAACTTAACCTCGGATATATCGAGCGGCTGGTGCGGGAGCTGGCCGACTTGCGAAACCAGGGGCGCGAGGTGATCCTGGTTTCCTCGGGGGCCATCGGCGCCGGGATGGGCAGGCTGGCCATGGCCCGGCGGCCGGAGACCATCCCCGGCAAACAGGCCGCCGCGGCGGTGGGGCAGGGGCTGTTGATCCAGATTTACGAAAAGTTCTTCTCGGAGTACGGCCTGATCGTGGCCCAACTGCTCTTGACCCGTTCCGATCTGGTCAGCCGCCGCCGCTACCTGAACGCGGCGAATACCATCCTGACCCTTTTGCAGTGGGGTGTAGTCCCCATCATCAACGAAAATGACACCGTTTCGGTGCAGGAGATCAAGTTCGGGGACAACGACCGGCTTTCCGCCCTGGTGGCGGGGCTTTGCGACGCCAACCTGCTGATTGTGCTGAGCAATATCGACGGCCTCTACGATGCCAATCCGCACAAACATCCCGGCGCCCGGTTGGTCCCGGTGGTAAACGAAATTACCCCCGCGGTGAAGAGCTGGGGGGAGGACTCGGGAGACGACCTGGCCACGGGAGGCATGATCACCAAGCTGCAGGCCGCCGAAATTGCGGTCAATTCCGGGATCGGGATGTATATCGCCAACGGATCCGTGCCGGGGGTGCTGCACCGGATTTTGGGAGGCGAACCGCTGGGGACATACTTTCGCCCCCAGAAATCTTACTTGAGCCGCCGGAAGCGCTGGATCGCCTACGGCAGAGTGGTGGAGGGCAGCGTGGTTGTCGACGACGGCGCCAAAAGGGCGCTCCGCCAGGAGGGGAAAAGCCTGCTGCCCGTCGGCGTCCTCACTGTCAACGGGACTTTTGAAAAGGGCGACCTGATTACGGTTATGGACCGCCAGGGCAAAGAGATCGGCCGGGGATTGTGCAGTTTTTCATCCCGGGAGCTGGAGAAGATCATGCGGCACTCCAGCGCGGAGATTCCGCACCTGATCGGCAGGGAAAGCAGCACTGAGGTTATCCACCGCGACAACCTGATTGTTTACGAAATCTAGTTTAAAACAATCCAAATGAAAAGGATGTTTGCCGGCGATGCATTCTGAAGTTGTGGCAAAAGCTGAACAGGCCCGCGCCGCGGCTGAAAGCCTGGCCGCCGCTTCCACCGGCGTCAAGAACCGCGCCCTGAAGTTGATCGCCGCCGCCCTGGAAGCGGAAAGCGAAAGTGTGATTAAGGCCAACAGCGAGGACCTGGAGCAGCTGAAACAAAAGCCGGGCTACAGCAAGGCTTTTTACGACCGGCTGCTCCTGACCCGGGAACGGATTGCCGGTATGGCGGAGGGGCTGCGGCAGATCGCAACCCTGGAAGATCCGGTGGGAGAGGTTACCGGGATGTGGCTCCGCCCCAACGGGTTGCAGATCGGCCAGGTCCGGGTGCCGATCGGCGTGGTGGGGATTATCTACGAAGCGCGGCCCAATGTGACCGTGGATGCCACGGGGTTGACCTTGAAGTCGGGAAACGCCGTGATCCTGCGCGGCAGCTCGGAAGCGATTCATTCCAACAAGGCCCTGGTCGAAATAATCCGGGAACAGCTGGCGCAGGCGGACCTGCCCCGCGCGGCGGTTTCCCTGATCGAGGACACCGACCGAACCGCCGCCCAGGCGCTGATGCGTTTAAACGGCCTGGTGGATCTGTTAATCCCGCGCGGCGGGCCGTCGCTGATCAAGACGGTGATTGAAAACTCATCCGTGCCGGTGATCCAGACCGGGGCAGGCAACTGCCACATTTATGTCGACGATGGGGCCGACCTGGAGATGGCGGCCAGGATCACCGTCAACGCCAAGGTGCAGCGGCCGGGAGTGTGCAACGCGGCGGAGACGCTCCTGGTCCACCGGGCCGCCGCTCCAGCATTCCTACCGCTCGTGCTGCCGCGGCTGCTGTCGGAAGGGGTGGAGATCAGGGGCTGCCCGCGCACGAAAGGATATCATGCGGACGTAGTCCCGGCCGTGGCAGAAGACTGGGAAACGGAATACCTGGACCTGATCCTGGCGGTGAAAGTGGTGGAGAGCATGGACGAGGCGATCGAACATATCAACCGTTACGGGACGATGCATTCCGAAGCGATCGTGACCCGCGACTACGCCCGCGCCCGCGAATTTTTAACGCGGGTCGACGCGGCGGCGGTTTACGTAAACGCCTCGACCCGCTTTACCGACGGTTTTGAATTCGGCCTCGGCGCTGAAATGGGCATCAGCACCCAGAAGCTGCACGCCCGGGGACCGATGGGGCTGCAGGCCCTGACCAGTCTAAAGTATGTGATATATGGCAGCGGGCAAATCCGTGAAATTTAAAAAAAAGATTAAGGAGGAAACCGGTGAAAAGATTTAAAGAAGGGTTGGAAAAAGGCGCGATTATGCTGGTCGATACGACCCTGCGGGACGGCGAGCAGACGGCGGGGGTGGTTTTTTCGAATCGCGAGAAGCTGCGTATCGCGAAGATGCTGGATAACCTGGGAGTCCACCAGATTGAAGCCGGCATCCCGATCATGGGCGGCGATGAAAAGCAGGTGATCACCGAGATCGCTTCGTACGGCCTCCAGGCGAGCATCATGGCCTGGAACCGGGCCAGCATCGAGGATGTAAAGAGTTCCCTGGAGTGCGGTGTCGATGCCGTGGCCATCTCCATCTCCACTTCGGATATCCATATCACGAACAAGCTGCGCACCTCGCGGGAGTGGGTTCTCGAAAATATGACCCAAGCCGTGGAATTTGCCAAGAAAGCGGGTGTCTATATCTCTCTCAACGCGGAGGACGCTTCCCGCAGCGACATCGATTACCTGATCAAGTTTGCCCGGGAGGGCCAGGCCGCCGGCGCGGACCGGCTCCGCTTTTGCGATACCGTGGGAGTGCTGGAGCCTTTCCGGACCTATGAGGTGGTCAGCCGGATTATCGAGGCGACGGGGATGGAGATCGAGATGCACACGCATAATGATTTCGGCATGGCCACAGCCAACGCCCTGGCCGGGATTAAAGCCGGTGCGCGCCTGATCGGGGTGACGGTAAACGGTCTCGGTGAAAGGGCGGGCAATGCCGCCCTCGAGGAGGTGGCGATGGCATTGAAGTTTCTCTTCGGGGTTAACCTGGGGGTAAACACCAAGGATTTCTTGAACCTCTGCGAGTACGTAGCCAGGGCATCGGGCCGGCCGCTCTACCCCAGCAAGCCAATCGTCGGGACAAACACCTTCGCCCACGAATCGGGGCTCCACGCCGACGGGGTCCTGAAAAACCCGAATACCTACGAGGTATTCAGCCCCGAGGAAGTGGGACTGACGCGCCAGATCATCATCGGGAAGCACTCGGGCAGCAAGGCGATTAAGATGAAATTTGAAGAATACGGGATCGATCTTTCCGACGAAGAGGCCGCCGACCTCCTGGCAGCCGTCCGTAGCCACACCGTGGATATGAAACGGACTTTGTTTGACAAAGAGCTGATGTATATCTACGAAGATTACCTTTACGAAAAGAAAAAGCCGCCCCGCCTCGGCTGAGTTTCCGGGCTTAAGGATATACCCTGCCCCCTGCCGGGGGCGGGGTTTTTTTTATAAAAAAGGTTGAAATTTCAGAGGCAAATGAGGCAAAATAGAAGAAAAGAATGGTGAAGGAGTGTGCCAAATGGTCCTCGACGAATTTTTTACCGCTACCTTGGGCCTGCTGATGTTCGGCAAGGAAAAAGCCGAAGAAATTATCGATATCCTGGTGGAAAAAGGGGAGATGCAGCGGAGTGAAGCGCAAAAACTGGTAAACCGCCTGATCGAAAAAGGGAGAGAAGAAAAAGAGCGTTACCGGGAGCAGTTAAAGCGCAAAATCGCCGACGGGGCCTTGCAGGAGAGGTTCGCCACCAGGGAAGATCTGCAGCGCCTGGAAGGAAAGTTGGATGAACTAGCGGCACTGGTCAGAGAAAAGCTGCAGTGAAACAGGGCTGGAAACGCTTAAGGCAGCTGCGCTACCTCAAACGTTACCGCCAGATATTACAGGTCTTAATTAAATACGGTTTTTCTCAGGTCCTGGACCGGTTAAAACTTTACGGCCTCTGGGAACGTTATTTTATCCGCAATAAGCGGGAAGGGCAGGCGCCGCAAAACCTGGAGGCCCGCTTGCGCATGGCCCTGGAAGAGCTGGGACCTGCTTTTATCAAAGTGGGGCAGCTGCTCAGCACGCGCACGGATCTGCTGCCTTATGCTTATACAGCAGAACTGGCCCGGCTGCAGGACAACGTACCCCCTTTCCCATCCCTGCAGGCACGCGAAATTCTGGAGACGGAACTGAAGTCCCCCCTGGAGAATGTTTTCGCCGCTTTTGACATGGAGCCGCTGGCTGCCGCGTCTCTTGGCCAGGTACATCGCGCCGTCCTTGCCGGCGGCCAAGAAGTGGCGATTAAAATCAAGCGGCCCGATGTAGAGCTGCTGGTGCATAAAGATCTGGAAATCTTGACTGAACTAGCGGCCGTGGTGGAGCGCAATACCACTCTTGGGACGGTCTACCAGTTCACCCGGATCGCCGAAGAACTGCGGCAGATTATACTCCGTGAACTCGACTACACCATCGAAGCCCGCAGCGCCCAGCGTTTCCGGCATAACTTTACCGGTAACCCAGCCGTCTATATCCCCCGGGTTTACTGGGAGTACACCACCCGCAATATTTTGACGCTCGAGTATAAAGACGGCGTGAACATCAGCCGCTACCTGCAAAAACCGGCAACCGACCCGCCGCCTCACATCATTGCAGCAGCGCTCGCGGATACATTTTTTAAACAAGTTTTTTTGGACGGTTTTTTTCACGGCGATCTTCACCCGGGGAATATCGCCATCCTGCCTGACGGTAGGCTCTTTTTCATGGATTTCGGATCGGCCGGCCATATCAGCGAGGAACTGCGAGGCAAGTTTACCGTGATCATCAGGGCCGTTAAAACGGTCGACACGGCAACGGTAGCCGACGAACTGCTTAGTTTTGCGTTTGCGCCTCCGGTGATCAACCGGCAGGAGTTGATTCGCGATCTCGGCGTAATCCAGGAGCAGTATTACGATCTGCCGCTGGGCGAGATCAACCTGGCCGGGGTGATCCAGGATCTCATGCGGGTGGCCGCAAAACATCACCTTCGTTTTCCCTACGAATTTTTACTCCTGGCCAAAGCGACGGTGACCGTGGAAGGAACGATCTCACGCTTAAGCCCGGAGTTCAACCTCTCCGCAGCGCTGCAGCGCTACGCCCCCGCCTTGCAGAAGAAACAGCTTAAATATGCGCTGCGCCGCCTCAGAGGGAACCTGCGCAGCTACCACCGCCTGCTTGAAGAGTTGCCGGAACGGGTGGTGGAAATCTTAAGGGAGACCGCCGCCGGGGAGCTGAAGCTGAAGGTGGAGCTGGCCAAAACTGAGGGCGCTTTAAAAACGCTGGAAAACATGATCAACCGCCTTTCTTTCAGCATTGTCCTGGCCAGCTTGATCATCGGGTTATTCCAGAACTTGCGGCTGGGGCAGGCCGCCTGGCTCAGCCGGGTCCCCTTAAGTGAGATCGCCCTCGCGGCCGCCGGCTTCGCCGGATTGTGGTGGCTTTTCGCTATTATCCGCTCCGGAAGACTATGATAAAATAACAGTTAGGGCCTGGCCCAGTTAAATTAATAAGTTAAAGGGCCTGTGACCCCTTTAACTTATTGACTAAGAGGTGAGCGGCTTGCTGCCGGAGATATACGGCTGTGTCGATGTGGGAGGGACGAAGATACTGCTCCTGCTGATTGACAGTGAAAGGAGCGTCATTTACAGGGGTAAGTTTGCTACCCCATTGAACGCGGCGCCGGAAAAGATGGCGGAGGCTATTTACAGGGCGATTGAGACCGCCCTCACCGCTGCGGGATTGGGAAAAAGTTCGCTGGTTGGAATAGGCGTATGCATCGCCGGACTGGTGGATTATACCAGTGGTGAAGTCTTTCAGGCTCCCAACCTTGGCTGGCACGAGCCGCTGCCTTTCCGGGATCTGCTGCAACGGTTTTGGCCCTGCCCGGTCTACCTGGAGAATGACGCGAACGCCGCGATTATGGGCGAAGTGGCGTACGGCGCGGCCAGGGGGCATCGCGACGCCTTATATATTACCATCAGCACGGGTATCGGCGGAGGCCTCTACCTGGACGGGAAGATCTACCGGGGCAGCAGGGGATTTGCCGGTGAGATCGGCCATATCAAGCCCTTTGGCCAGGGAAGGCGGTGCGGCTGCGGGGGATTTGACTGCCTCGAAGCCTGGGCTTCGGGATTGGCGATCTCCCGCAGCGCGGGACTGATCTGGGAAGAGAGCGAAGTTGATAACGGCCGCATTTCCACCGCCTGGGTTTTCGACCAGGCGCAGGCCGGGAATGCACTGGCCCGTTCGATCATAACAAACGCCTTGAACGATATCGGCACCGGCCTGGCCAACCTGGTGACCCTGCTTAACCCTTCCTGCCTGGTAATCGGGGGAGGGGTCGCCGGGAACAGGACCGGGTTTTTGGATCAGATCCGCGAAAATATTATCGAGCTCGCCATTGCTCCCGCAATCCAAACCACACCGCTCAAGGTAGCGGCGGCCGAGCTTGAGCCGGAATCGGGAGTTTGGGGGATGTATGCGCTGATGAGTCATCTTTAAGTTAGGGAACGGTACATAGCGGATGGAAATAATCGAGTTTTTAAGACAGACCAGTGAACTGTTGGGACAGGTTGTTGAAAGATACGGCCCCCTGGGTGTGGCGGTGGCCATGTTTGCCGAAAGCGCCGGGGTCCCGTTTGCTTCGGCGGCGGTTGTGTTTGCCGCGGGCAGTATGATCTTCAGCGGCAAGGTTTCGTTCTGGTCGATCTTATTATCCTCTACGGCCGGCATTACCCTGGGCAGCGTTTTCAGTTATACCCTCGGTTTTATGAGCAGCTCCGCCGGACGGTTGATCAAAAAAAAGATATCCAAACGGCTGCAGAAAAAGCCGCGGCAACCCAAAAGGCACAGCCGCCCGTCAAAGGTTTATACTCTCTGGGAAAGATACGGCAGCTTTTCCGTCTTTATGGCCCAATTTTGGGGTGTGACCAGGACCTTTATCTCTTTTCCCGCCGGGGCCATGCACATGAACATCCTCGTTTTTATCGTTTACACCGCCCTGGGAGGGGCCCTTTTCAGCCTGGGGGCGATCGGGTTCAGCATCGTTTTTACCGGCGCCATGGGCTTAATCTTGAAACTGGCGGCCTTGTTTCTGGCACAGCCCCCGTGGGTTTGGGCCTGTGCCCTGATTATTCTGGCTGTCCTGGCGTATCTCTGCCGCTGCCTGGGTTGGAAGGCTAGCCCCGCATTCTTTTTCTGTAAAAAGGGCGGGGAGCCTCCCCGCAAAGACGACCCCGGGGACGACTCGCATGCAAGTTAAACTTTCCGGGCCAGGTGAAAGATAAACAAACAGTCCAGGAGCGCAATCAGCGTAAAAGCGATGGTGTAGCCGCAGATAACTCCTTTGATGCCCCACCCGGGAAGAGCGGTCAGGCCGTAAATAATGCTTAAGCTGATCACCGTGCCGGCCAGGTCATTGGCCACGGCGATGCCGGGGCGACCCATACCGTGCAAGATGGCGGCCGTGGTAAACTGCAGGTAGGCGAAAGGAGCCACCGGCGCCAGTGAGGCCACCAGGTAAGCCGATGCCGTGCTGCCGTAGAGGGCGCCAGCCAGTACCGGGGCAAAATAGTGGAGTACAGCGGCGGACGCGGCTCCCACGGCCATGGTGCCCCACAAGGAAAGGCTGAGCAGCCGATCCAGGCGGTTTCTCAAACGAAGAGCCACGGCGCCGGCAACGGCGGGCACCAGGGTGGTGTTCAGGGGGATCACAAATACAGTAGGCAGAAAAAGCAGAGGCATTGCCATCCCCGAAAGCTGCCCAAAAAGGGTGGTAGCCTGTGAAGCCGAATAACCTGCCGCCTGAAGGCGGTAAGGGATCATCAGCGATTCTACGGTTTGCGTAATCGAGGTGCTCAGACGGATAACCAGGATTGGCAGCGAAAGCAGGCACATTTCATTTATCATCAGCCGTGAGATTTTTCCCGGAAAGAATAACGTTTTTTTCCCGGGCGTAAGAGTTAAGAGGATTCCGAAACAGGCGATTTCACCGGCGATTATACCGGCTACGATGCCAATGAGGGCATATTCCAGCCCCCGGGGCAGAAGCCAGAACACCGCGGCGAGCCCAAGAGAGACGCGGATCACCTGCTCGCCTATCTGAGACAGCGCCGTGGGAGCCATATTGCTCTGCCCCTGGAAATAACTGCGTAAAATGGAAGAGAGGGCGGCAAACAGGAATGCCGCCGGCATGAGGCGCAGGGAAGAGAAAATCCGGCGGTCGGGGATCAGATCTAGGGGCAGCGACAGCACCGCCCAGAGAATCGCGGCGCCGGCCAGGGATGAAGCAAGGACATAGCCCAGAGATAGACTGCGAATCTGCAATTGACCCTTGAGATCACCCCGGGCATGACGGTCGGCAACCATTTTGGTTACCGCGCCCGGCAAGCCCAGGCCGGCGATAACGGCTAGAAGCGCATACACCGGCAAAATCATCTGGAACAGCCCCAAACCCTCGGCCCCGATGGCACGGGAAAGAACTATCCGGTTACCCAGGCCGATAATGCGGGTAAAAATGCCGGCTACCGCCAGCTGGGCGGTGCCTTTGAGGAGAGCACTTTGACGGTTTAGTTTGAGCTTCATCTCTTTACATTCTATGCGCCGATCGAACCCTGAAGAAGAGTTGCCATGACCGCCGTTAAGTTCCCGGCTTGACAAAACGGCCACCGGTAATACAATGGTGATTAGCAGGCGCAAAGGGGGGTCCGGCCGGTATGCCTGAAAAAAAGGAAGAAGAAGTAGTATCGCTGGCCCGGTGCACCCGTTACCAACCTGAGGCTGTCCGTGAAAGCCTGGAGCAGCTTTTAAGGCCATGGGGTGGAATCGGCAGCTTTGTCAAGCCGGGGAAAAAGGTTCTCCTGAAGCCGAACCTGCTTACAGCGGCGGCTCCGGAGGAGGCGGTCACAACGCATCCCGTGGCGCTCCGCGTCCTGGCGGAAATGGCCCTGGAAGCCGGGGGTGAAGTCTATATCGGCGACAGTTCCGGCAGCGGCCCCCCGGAGCGCGTGCTGCGGGTAACCGGAGTTCGGGAGGTGCTTCAGGAAACCGGAGCGAAACTGCTCCTTTTCGACGAAGTCAAGCCGGCCCGCTTCCAGGGAAAGAAGACACGCACGCTTCCCCTGGCGCGGGCCCTGGAAGAAGTGGATTTGGTTATAAACGCCGGCAAATTGAAAACCCATACGTTAACCGGCTTGACTGCGGCCGTTAAAAACATGTACGGGTGTGTCGTGGACAAACACAAGGGGCGGCTTCATTTTGAACACCCCCTGCCGATGGACTTTGCCCACCTTCTGCTGGATATTTACCTGGCGGTAAAACCCGGTTTATCGATTATCGATGCGGTGATCGCCATGGAGGGGGTAGGACCGCGCAATGGGAGGCCCCGCGCGGTAGGGCTGCTGATGGCCGCCACCAACGGCATCGCTCTTGATTGTGTGGCCGCTGCCATAACCGGTTTTCAACCGGGACAGGTGACCACAACCGCCGCCGCCCGCCGTCGCAAACTGCCCGGCTCGGATCTTTCACAAATCCGGGTGGAGGGGATTCCGCTAGCTGAAGCGGCAATCCGCGATTTCGACCGGGGCGCCGTAAACGCAGGTTACGCCGGCAAAGCATGGGCGTACGTCTTTGCCAGGTCACGACTGCTGCAACGGCGGCGCCCTTCGCCTGTGGTTATCCCTGAAAAGTGCGCCGGATGCGCTGTCTGCCTGGAGCATTGCCCGCCCCAGATTATCCGTCTTCAAGATAATATTGCCGTGATCGAACGCTCACGCTGCATCCGCTGTTACTGCTGCCAGGAACTGTGTGCTCATGGGGCGATAGAGTTATTTCCCCGGTAAGCGCAAAAACCGCCAGAAAAACAAAAAATTCGCAATGAGGGGGATGCCGCATGGCCAAAAAAAGGTTCAACCTGGTTTTCATTCCCGAGCGCTGCAAGGAATGCGGCATCTGCATTGCTTTTTGCCCTCGCCAGAATCTACAGGCAGGAGAGGACGGGAGGCCCGAGCTGATTGATCCGGAAAACTGCAGCGGATGCGGGCAGTGTGAGCTTTACTGTCCTGATTTTGCGATCCGGGTGGAAGAGGAAGAAAATAATTGATCCGGCAGAGGAGGCGCCGTTTCAGCGCCCTTCGGGGATGGCGGCCCTGGCAATAAGAGACATGGCCCGGCCTACTTTTTCCGCCCACTGGGGGTCCGAAGCGTACCTGACCCCGATCGCAACCAGGTTATCGCCGCTGTAATTGCGGCCCCACCGGCTTAAATAGCTGTTGCTGAGCAGTTGGGCCGCGTAATAAATACTATCGTCTTTCGTAGAAAAAGTATACGCGTAAAGGATCGGGTTACCGTCAAAAGCGCCCAATCCGAAAAGATTGTTCTTCTCCCGGGCGATCCTGGACATGCCGCCGGCGCTCTCAAGGTAAGCGATGGAAGCCAGGGCCAGGCTGTTAATGCCGTAGATCTCTTCGGCCCGTACCAGTGCCGCCCCGGTTCCTCTTAACCCGTGCGCCCCCAATCTTACCCACGCTCTTTCGTACTGCTTGGCGGTGAAGCTGGATATCGACAGGACGGGCATGGTTGAACCGGACAGAGCAACCGCGTTACAGTAAGTTTGGCGCTGGTTAAAGAGCAGCTGCTCCAACTGCTCGTTTCTTTTTTCAACGGTTTCGATCCGCTGCAGCGCTTCGTCCAGTTCAAATTTCAGTTCCCGGTTCGCTTTGTTGGTCTCTCTCAGTTCGCGAGCGGTATGCTCGTAAAGAAAGGTTAGATCGTCAAGGTGATGCAAAAGAAGATCCAATTTCTCCTGCTGCAGTGCTGCCTGGTGCTGGAGATAGTTTACTCCGCCAACGATCAGAGCAGAAACGATCAGGAATTTCAAAGTATTTAAACGCGGCATGAAACAGTCTCCTCCCGCTTTGAACAGCACCATCAGGCAGACTTGCCAAATATAAGATTTTTCGACATAAGCTGAGAATTTCCTGCTAAAAAAGGTACTGCAAACGGTGTCCGAGGTTAACACATAACCTTGCATCAAAAGAGCTGTCCCTCAGGTCGTTGAGAGAGAGGGCCAAAGAGGTCAGGGGAGGGATAAAATCAAGAGAAGGATGAATTATAATTGGGGACGGGCTTAATAAAACCGGGGACGGACCTGAAAGCACAGGTCCGTCCCCCTTTTAGGACCGAACCGTATCGCACCGGCCCGCCCGCATCGGAACTGGAAGGTTGAAACCGCTCAACTGGCGCAGTTATTTGACAATCAAAATGTTCTCTTTAATGCAATGGACCACGGCATTGCTGACACTTCCGAGGAGCATCTCTTTAACTCCTCCCAGGCCCCTGCTTCCGAGAATAACCAGGTCATATTTATCCTGATCAGCGATAGCGCAAATTATATTTGACGGGTGACCTTTTTCCATTCTCGTCGTTACCGCAATCCCCTTATCGCGGAAAGCCTGTGCCGCTTTTTCCAAAATCTTGTGCCCCGCATTTTCTATCTTTTCCTCAGTTTTTCTGTAAGCGGCAAAGAAATCATAACCGATCTGGGGGTTGCCCTCGATCACATAGAGGACGGTTACTTCGGCTTTTAACGCATCCGCCAGTTTAATGGTTTGACCGGTCGTTTTTTGAGAATGTTCTGAACCGTCTGTCGCCATCAGTATGCGAAACATGTCCAAAAACACATCCTTTCAGTTTTTGATTTTTTGCCGGAAGGATTGTCTGTTTCTGATTATATTTTACCTAAAATAAACTCGTAATGCAATATTTTGCTGAGGTTGCTCCGGATCTGCTTTTATTGCCGCTTTTCACGCAGGGCGATTCGGCCGTGGCCTGTCCGGTAAGATCTATTTCCAGGGCTGTTAATCGCGACCATATTTTTATGCGCGGCGACCGAAAAATGCTCCTTCACCAGACATCATTTAAAGCCGTGATCATCTTGAACTGCAATTTATTGATAGTGGTAATTATCTGGTATAATAAGGACAGGGAGGAGATTTGCCCTTGCACGATTATACAAACTACAGCCACCTTGGCGAAGGAAAGAAGTATTTTACGGTAACTTTCGGCTGCCAGATGAACGAACACGACTCCGAGGTGCTGGCGGGAATCCTGGAGAGCATCGGCTACTCAACCGCCTTAAGCCCCGAGGAGGCGGACCTGATCGTGATCAATACCTGCGCCGTGCGGCAAAAACCGGAAGAGAAGGTTGCCGGCCTGCTGGGTAAGCTGAAAACTCTCAAGGAGCAGAAGAAAGATCTGCTTATCGCCGTGGGCGGCTGCATGACGCAGCAGGCAGAAGCCGCAGCCTACGTCAAGAAACGCTTTCGCCATGTCGACTTGGTCTTCGGGACGCATTCACTGCCCCGTTTTCCCGAGCTCCTGAAACAGGCCGGGCGCAAGCGGGGTACGATCGTCGATATCGAGGAGTACCCGGACAGCCGCGAAGGGCTGCCCGCCCGCCGCGCCGGGCGCTTCCACGCCTGGCTGCCGGTTATCTACGGGTGCGACAACTTTTGTTCCTACTGCGTGGTGCCATATGTGCGGGGGAGAGAGCGCAGCCGCTCCATGGAGGAAGTCCTTGGCGAGGCGCGCTCACTGGCCGAACAAGGCTACCTTGAGCTGACCCTGCTGGGCCAGAATGTCAATTCGTATGGATTGGACCGCGCCAATAGCTACGACTTTGCCGATTTACTGACGAGGTTGGACCGGGTAAAAGGGCTGGCCCGGATCCGGTTTATGACTTCTCATCCCAAGGACTTGTCAGCGCGCCTGATTAAGGCGGTAAGCCGGGGCGAAAAGATCTGCGAGCACTTCCATCTTCCGGTGCAGTCCGGCAGCAACTTCATTTTGGAGAATATGAACCGGCAATACACCAGGGAGCGCTACCTGGAGCTGCTGCGCGCGATCAGGGAGGCTGTGCCGGGCGTGGCCGTAACCACCGATCTGATCGTCGGTTTTCCGGGGGAAACCGATCGCGATTTTGCCCTGACGCTGGAGCTGGTGGAGCAGGCCCGTTTCGACAACGCCTTTATTTTTATATACTCGCCTCGCAAGGGGACCAGGGCGGCGGAGATGGAGGATACCCTGCCCCGCTCCGTCAAGGAGGAGCGGCTGCAGCAGCTAGCAAAAGTCCAAAGCCGGATCAGCCTGGAGATAAACCAGGCTCTGGAGGGTTCCACGGTGGAGCTTCTGGGCGAAGGAGCCAGCAAAAGCAACCCGGCGATGCAGACGGGGCGGACCCGCTCCAACAAGCTGGTCCACTTTCCCGCGGCGGAAGAGCTGACGGGAAAATTGTTTACTGTGGAGATTACGGAAGCCAGAACCTGGAACTTGTTCGGGAAAAAGGTTTGACTTACCGTAAACGGGAAGGAGGTGGGGCGTGATGAACGTTCTCCGGGAAACCCGCCGCCCAAAGCTGCCGGGCGTGATTATGGCGGGCGTTCTTGCAGCGGCTTTCGCCGTGGCACTGTCTGCGGGAGGCTGCCGGGGCGCCGGTGAAAGGCCGGAAACGGTGGCGGAAGCCTTTTTGCAAGCCTGGATCGCCGGTGAATACGGCGTGATGTACGATCTCCTGGATCAAACCTCCCGGGGAAAATATGATTGGGAGTATTTTCACGGACGCTACACCGGCATCAGCAGCGGAATCGGCCTTCAAGACGTAAATTACACTCTCGGCGAGCGGCGGGAAAACGGCGAACGAAATCGAACCCGCATTGCTTTTGAGGCCAACCTTTTTACCTATACCGTGGGTGCGATTAAGATCCAAAATTCGATCACCCTGACCCGTGCAGACTGGCGCTTGCCCTGGCGGGTGGAATGGCATCCGGGGCTGATCTTCCCCGAGCTGACGGGCAACCGGAAGGTAAGCCTGCACCGGGAGGCGCCGCGGCGGGGTTCCATTTTTGACCGCCACGGGCGCCCCCTGGCCGAATACCGCACCTTTAAAGAAGTTGGCGTTGTCCCCGGGCGTTACAGTGACCGGGAAGGCCTGGTCAGGGCGGTGGCTGCGCTTCTGGAAATCCCGCCCCGGTCGATCGAAGAAAAGCTTAACCAGCCGTGGGTTAAAGAAGGGCTCTATGTTCCCCTGGCCGTCCTCGCCCCGGAACAGGAAACCTTGCTGCCGGAACTGCTGCGGATCCAGGGGGTAAAAATAAACAACGTCGAACGCCGCTATTATCCCGCCGGAAAAATGCTGGCCCACGTGATCGGCTACCTGGGGGAGTTGACGGCGGAAGAGCTGTCCGAAAAGAAGGAATTTGGTTACTATTCAGGAGACGCGGCCGGCAAACTGGGCCTGGAAGCGGCCCTGGAACATGTTTTAGGCGGACAGTTTGGCTTCACCTTGCGCATTATGGAAGAAGACGGCAGCGATGCCGCCATTATTGCCTCCCGGGAGTTGAAGCAGGGGGAAGATGTGATCTTAACGATTGATCTGGACTTGCAGCAAGCCGCAGAAGAGGCGCTGGCCGGGAAAATTGGCGCCGTCGTGGCCATGGAGCCCGCTACCGGTGAACTCCTCGCCCTGGCCAGCAGCCCCGGTTTCGATCCGAACTGGTTTACGAAGGGCCTTTCAACCGAACAGTGGCAGGCTCTTCTTGCAGATCCCGCCCGCCCGTTTCTTAACCGGGCCATCTGGGGACTTTACCCGCCCGGCTCGACCTTTAAAGCTTTGACGGCCGCCGCCGCGCTGGATGCAGGCGTCCTCGATCCGGCGGAGAAGGTGCGCATCGAAGGGGAAGGCTGGCAGCTTTCACCGGCCTGGGGCGGCTACCAGGTGAAGAGGGTGTACTCAAACCGGACCCTGTTGGACCTGGATGAAGCGATGCGTTTTTCCGACAATATCTATTTTGCCCGGGTCGGGCTGGTTCTCGGCCCCGCTCTATTTGAAAGCTACGGCGATCGCTTCGGGTTTGGCGAAAAGATCCCTTTTGAGCTTCCGGTTGCGGTCTCCCGCCTTTCCAAAAACGGGATCAATACGGAGATCCTGCTTGCAGACAGCAGTTTCGGCCAGGGAGAGATCATAATGACACCGCTGCATCTGACCCTGGTCTACTGCGCATTCGCCGGGGCCGGCAGGATGCCGCTGCCCCGGTTGTGGTTTTCCGGCGAACCCGCTCCCGCGCCATGGAAGGAGGCGGTGATCAGCCCGGCTACCGCCGGGGTTGTGCATCGCGCCCTGATCAACGCCGTTAGCGGCGCGGAAGCGCCAACCGCAGGCACCGCCGCCGGTTTTACCGCTGCCGGAAAAACAGGCACCGCGCAAGTTGAACTTGGCGGCGGGAATATCTGCTGGTACATTACCTATGCTCCCGCCGGGGCGCCTCAAATTGTTGTCACGGTGCTGGTAGAAGGCGGCGGCTGGGCCGCTCAGGACGCCCTGCCGCTGGGCCGGGCGGTGCTGGAATCTTATTTTCAAGAGAAAGCGGACCGGTGACGGGCAAAGCACCCCGGGCCCCGGTTAAAACAACCACCGCCGGATCGGCAGTAGCGCTCAACTGGAGCGGTGAAAGAGGTGATCATCCTGGACAAGGTATCCCCGATGATGGAGCAGTATCTCGCGATCAAGGCGGAACACCCCGATAAAATCGTCTTCTTCCAGGTTGGGGACTTTTACGAGATCTTTTTTGAAGACGCCCCCGTCGCCGCCCGGGAGATGGAGATCGTCCTTACCACCAGGGATGCAAACAAGGAAAACCCGATCCCTCTGGCAGGGGTGCCAATCCATGCCGCGGAGGGCTACCTGAACAAGCTCCTGGCCAAGGGCTATAAAATTGTGATCTGCGACCAGGTGGAAGAGGCGGCCCTGGCCAAGGGGCTGGTCCGCCGCGCGGTGACGCGCATCCTCACGCCGGGGACCGTTACCGACCCGGAAATGCTCGAGGAAGGAAGAAACAATTACCTGGCCGTCCTGATTGGTGGCGCCGAAGGCTCCTTCGGCCTGGCGGCGGTGGATGTATCCACGGGAGATTTCCGAATCACTGAATGGAACGGTTTGGGGTCCTGGGACAACGCCGCCGACGAGCTTCGCCTGCTGCAACCGGCCGAATGTATCTGCGCCCCGGTAGAACTGGTGGAGCGGGTGCGCCTTTTGATGAATCAAAAAAATTCCCGCCTGGTGGAGGCGGTGGAGCCTCCCGCGTCGCCGGAACGGGTCCGGGCGGCGCTCACGGCGCAGTGGGGTGAAGAGCGCTGGGAAGCCCTTGCTCTGTCCCGCTTTCCGCTCGCGGCGGCCGCCGCGGCAACAGCCCTGCTCTACCTGACAGAGCTGCATTACACGCCGGAGAGCAAGCTTTTTCATACCCTGGAGCTTTATTTCCCCGGGGCCGGCATGGCTGTCGACAGCGTGACCCGCCGCAATCTGGAGCTTACTCAGACTATTAGAGACGGGGCCAAGCAGGGAAGCCTTCTCGGGCTGCTGGACAGGTGCATGAACGCTATGGGCCGGCGGCTGATCCGACGCTGGATCGAACAACCTTTGCGTGAGGCCGCTTTAATTGAAGAAAGGCTGGAGGCTGTGGAAGAGCTGCTTAAAACCCCGCTCCGGCGACGTGAGCTGCGCGCCCTGCTGCGCCAGCTGATCGACCTGGAACGTTTTTGCAGCCGTCTCTGCTACCGGCGTGTCACTGCACGGGAGATCGTTTCCCTCAAAAACTCGCTGTTGCTGCTGGAACCGCTTCAAGCCGCTCTCTCCGCATTCCATTCCGCTCTGCTGCAGGGTGTTCGCAGGCTGCCCGATTGCGCGGGGTTAATCGCGCTGATCCAGGACGCCCTGGTCGACGATCCGCCCCAGGCGCTGCGGGAAGGCGGCCTGTTCCGGCCCGGCTACCACCCGGAGGTGGATCGATTGAGCCGGCTTTCCCGGGAGGGCCGGAGCAGGCTCCTGGAATTTGAACAGAAAGAGCGGCAGCGCACCGGGATTAAATCGCTCCGGGTAGGCTACAACCGCAATTTCGGCTACTATATCGAGGTGACCCGGAACAATCTGGAGCTTGTCCCCCCCGAATACTTCCGCCGGCAAACACTGGTGAACGCGGAACGCTTTATCACAGACGAGCTGCGCGAGATGGAGGAGCAAATTACCGGCGCCCGGGACAGGCTGGCCGAGCTCGAGTACGAGCTTTTTGAAACGCTGCGCGGCAAAGTGGCGGCGCAGGCGCCCCTTTTGCAGGCCGCCGCCCGGGAGCTGGCCCGCCTGGATTGCCTCCAGAGTCTGGCCGAAGCGGCCGAGCGCCATCGTTACCGCCGCCCGCATTTCGCAAAAGACGGGTCCCTGCGCATAGTCAAAGGCCGCCACCCGGTGGTGGAGCAGCTTGCCGGAGAGCGGTTCGTGCCCAACGATATTTTCATGGACGACCGGCAGTTTGTCCTGGTCATTACCGGACCGAACATGGCCGGTAAAAGCACTTATATCCGCAGCGTTGCCTTAATCTGCCTGATGGCGCAGATCGGCAGCTTTGTCCCGGCGGATGAGGCCGATTTGCCGATCCTGGACCGGATCTTTGCCCGGGTGGGCGCGAGCGACGATCTCAGCCGCGGCTACAGTACCTTCATGGTTGAAATGCAGGAGACCGCCACCATCTTGCGGGATGCCACTGCCCGCAGCCTGCTGGTCCTGGACGAAATCGGCCGGGGCACCAGCACCTACGACGGCATGAGCATCGCCCGCAGCGTCCTGGAATATATCGGCACCGCCATTGGAGCGAAAACCCTCTTTTCAACACATTACCACGAGTTGACCAACCTGGAGGGAGAGCTGCCGGGGGTCAAAAATTACACTATGGCGGTAAAGGAAAAAGGGAAAGAGGTAATCTTCCTGCGCCGGGTTGTCCCCGGACGCTCCGACAAAAGCTACGGGGTTAATGTGGCCAGGCTGGCCGGGCTTCCCCCGGCGGTAATCGTCCGGGCCGAGGCGATCCTGGCTGAAATGGAAGTGGCCGCTTCCGCGGTCCGGGAAAGGCAGTTGAGCCTGCTGCCGCTTGTATATTTTCCTACCCCTGACTACAACCGGCAGAAAGAGCTCCTGGCGGAACTGAGGGAGCTTGACCTGAACCGCTTTACCCCCTTGGAAGCCTTGCAGCAACTTTACCGGATGCAAAAAAAGCTTGACGAAGACACCACAGCGGGAGCGGAAAACCCGGGTGGAGAGGAGGCCGCTGATGGCGATTAAAGAACTGGACCGCTTGACCGCGGAAAAGATCGCTGCTGGGGAGGTAATCGAGAACCCCGCTTCACTGGTCAAAGAGCTGGTGGAAAACGCTTTGGACGCCGGCGCCGGCAGCGTCGCAATCGCGGTGGAA
The DNA here is from genome assembly GCA_020060545.1 of Desulfovibrio sp. Lineage (GTDB taxonomy): Bacteria > Bacillota > Dethiobacteria > DTU022 > DTU022 > JAGUZX01. The sequence goes on from JAGUZX010000026.1 coordinate 35,714, forward strand.
GAAGGCGGGATCAAGGCGGTAACAGTGATAGACAACGGCGCCGGCATAGAGCCGGGAGAGGTAGCCCTGGCGTTCAGGCGTTTTGCCACCAGCAAACTTACTTGCCTGGAAGACCTGGAATCAATCGCCAGTCTCGGTTTCCGGGGTGAGGCGCTGCCCAGTATCGCCGCCGTGGCCAGGGTTACGCTGACGACGCGCCGGCAGGGGGCGGCGGCTGGGACGCGGATCCGACTGGAGGGAGGGGAGATCCTGGCGCAGGAGGAAACCGGCGCCCCCGAGGGGACCGCCGTGGAGGTGCGCGATCTCTTTTTCAATACACCGGGGCGCCGCAAATTCCTGCGGGCTGCGCCGGTGGAGTTGAGCCGTATCACCGAACTGGTTTCCAACCTGGCCCTGGCCCGCCCGGATGTGGCTTTTAAACTAACCAGCGGGCCTAAAACCATCTTTCAAACCACCGGTGACGGAATCCTTCTGCATGTTATCGGCGCCGTCTACGGCAACAGCTGTGCCGCGGCGATGCTGCCTCTGTCCTATGACGACAAGCGGCGCGGTATGTTTGCCGGCGGATTTATCTCCCCACCTCACCTGAACCGCGCCTCGCGCCGCCAGATCACGGTAGTGATTAACGGGAGGGTCGTGCGCGGCAACGCCATCTCCGGCGCCATGGAAAGGGGTTACGGCACCCTGCTGCCTTCGAAGCGTTATCCCACGGCTGTGCTGCAGCTGCAGCTGCCGCCCGCATCGCTTGACGTTAACGTCCATCCGGCGAAAGCCGAGGTCAGGTTTCACCGCCCGGAAGAAGTCAAAGAACTTGTCATACGGGCGGTAAAGGCTTGCCTGCAGCGTTCACTCGATCTTCCTCCAGCCCCCCGGCCGCGTGGCGAAGCCGGAGGAAAGGATCATTGGACGGTAGGGCCGGGAGTGCAGTCCTTTTTACATGAGTGGGGCAAGCCGCATGACCCGGAACCAGCTTTTGCGGCGGCAAAAGAATCGTTGGAACTGCGACCTGGCCCCGAAGATAAGCCGGCGGTCAGCCCGGGCCGGCTGATAGGGCAGTTTTTAAACAGCTACCTGGTGGTGGAGAAAGGGGATTCCCTCCTTCTAATTGACCAGCACGCCGCGCATGAGAGGCTTCTCTATAACGCACTGGCAGAGGCGCCGCCCGGGGCGAAACGCTCCGTTCAACTAACCATTCCGCTAACCGTGGAGCTTCCGGCCGCCTGGAGCGTACGGCTGGAAAAAATAATGCCGCTCTTGGATGAGTCCGGTTTTAAAATGGAACCTTTTGGAGATAATAGTTTTATTATCCGAGAGGTCCCTTTTTCGGTGCACGGCGAGATCAAAACAACCGAGCTGCATGCCCTGCTGGAAGCGCTGGCCCTGTCGGAGCCGGCGCCCGGTGAAGAACGCCGGCAGCAAATCCGTAAAACTTTGGCCTGCCACGGCGCGATTAAGGCGCAGCGTCACCTGGCCAGGCAGGAAATGGTAAGTTTATTGCATGAATGGGAAAATACGGCCGATGCTTTTTTTTGCCCGCACGGCCGCCCGGCGGTAATCAGTTTTCACAGGGACGAACTGGCAAAAAGTTTCCTGCGCCGGGGGAGGGCGAATTGAGATGGGTGCGACTGAGAGGGAACCAAAACAGCCCCTGCTGGTGCTGGTCGGGCCGACCGCTGCCGGTAAAAGCGCCCTGGCTTTGTCATTGGCTCCCCGCCTGGATACCGATTTGATTTGCGCCGATTCGGCGCAGGTATACCGCCACCTGGATATCGGTACAGCTAAACCCACGGCCGCGGAACGCAGTCTGGTTAGACACCACCTGATCGATCTTGTCGAACCGGACCGGGACTTCAGTGCGGCCGACTATCAGAAAGCAGCCTTTAAGATTATTACCGGGATGCGGGAAAAAGGAAAACTGCCGTTCATGGTCGGAGGGACGGGTCTTTACATCAAGGCGGTCACCGACCGGTTCGCATTCGGCTCCAGGGGCGCCAACTCGAGTATCCGGGAAAAGCTTGCGGCACAGGTGCAGGCGGAAGGCAGTGCAGCACTCCACTCCCGCCTGGCTAATCTGGATCCGGGCGCTGCAGCGAAGATTCACCCTCGCGACCAGCGCCGGATTATCAGGGCCCTCGAGGTTTACGAGCAGGAAGGAACGCCTATTTCTAACCAGGTGGAACGGACTTTGTCGCAGGAGCCCGCGTACAATCTACTCCTGTTCGGCCTGAACAGGCCCCGCCACCTGCTCTACCGGAGGATCGAACAGAGGGTGGATGAAATGCTCGAACAGGGCTTCCTGGCCGAGGTCCGCAATCTGCTTGACATGGGGTACCACCCCGGTTGTCCCGGTCTGCAAATCCTGGGCTATCGCCAACTGGTGCGCTATTTGCAGGGGAAGGAAAGCTGGGGGGAGGCGATCGCGTCGATCAAGCAGCAAACCCGGCACCTGGCCAAGCGGCAGCTGACCTGGTTTAGACGGGATGAGCGAATTCACTGGCTGGAATTGGAGGAGGGGTCCGGGCCGGAGGCCGCAGCTGAAATAATTTACAGCAAGGTGAAGGAAATACTGCCATAACAGGCGAATAAAATAGATGAAGCCTAGAATTGGAGGGAGCCATCATGAAAGGACCGATCAATTTACAGGATACTTTTCTTAACCAGATACGCAAAGAAAACATGTTAACCACGGTTTTCCTGGTTAACGGCTACCAGATCAAGGGAGTGATTCGCAGCTTCGACAATTTTACCGTCTTGCTGGAAGTTGACGGGAAGCAACAGCTGGTATACAAGCATGCCGTATCCACGATCATCCCCATCCGCAATATTAACCTTCAGGCGGCTGAGATTGAAGTTGAGGAATAAACAACGCTTTAATCAATAGGACAGTTAAAGAAAAGACACTTGCGGCAAGTGTCTTTTTATGTACTGAGCGGTTCAATTCCGGCGGCGGCTCTGCTGCACCCCTGCACCGGACGGTTTTCAAACCGCTTTTACCATTTAAGCCTCCAACGCGTATAATAGAATGACCGGCATAAAGGAGTGGAGCGGATGAATGTGATCAGGTACCAGCCTCCGGTGGAGCAGCTTTGGAAAAAAATAGAGCGCGGCGAGATGGCCACCCTGGCCGCGCTGGAAAACCTCAGTGAATGGGAGGCGCGCGGCAGGCCGAAGAATAACGCCAATCACAACACAATTTTAACCGCGTCCATGTGGGAGCTTAACCGCCTGGTCGGGTTAGGCGAAGTGAAGCGGGTCGTCGAGGAGATCAAGGCCTACATCGAAATCCAACAGAAAAGATCTTACCATAACTTGAGATGCAACCCCGTGACGCTACATATGGTCTTTAAAGGCAACCCCGGCACGGGAAAAACCACAGTTTCACGGCTCCTGGGCCGTTTATTCAAGGGGATGGGAGTACTTCCCCAGGGTCACCTGGTAGAGGTGGAACGGGCCGACCTGGTAGGAGAGTATATCGGTCATACCGCCCAGCGTACCCGGGAACAGATCAGGAAAGCCATGGGAGGGGTCCTTTTCGTGGATGAAGCTTATTCCCTGGGACGGGGCGGTGAAAAGGACTTTGGCAAAGAGGCCATCGATTGCCTGGTGAAAGGGATGGAAGACTACCGCAACGAATTCGTGCTGGTCCTGGCCGGCTACCGGCAGGAGATGGATTACTTTATGCGCTTGAATCCGGGTTTGAACTCCCGTTTTCCGATCCAGATCGATTTTCCCGATTATACAATTAAGGAGCTGATGGAGATCGCCGTCATCATGGCCACGGAGCATCACTACCGTTTCTCTCCGGAGGCTAAACAGGCGCTGCGAAAGTACCTGAAAGAGCAGATGGCGATCAACGCCTATAACTTCAGCAATGCCCGCCTGGTGCGCAATATCCTGGAAAAAACGGTGCGGCGGCAGGCACTGCGCCTGAGCAACCGGATGGAGGTAACACGGGAGGAATTGATTACCATTGAAGAGTATGACCTGGCGGTGGAGCAGGCGTGAATAAAAACATCGCCGTGGTCGGAGCGGCAAAGGAGGGAAAAACCCTATTTTGCATCAATTTTGCAGAATTCATGGGGGCAAGGAGCCTTTGTTATACTGAAAGAAGCCCTTCCGGGATCGGGAGGGGAGTCGTATCCCCCGCAACAGCCCGTGAGCTGATGGTCGATCCCGGCCCGCGCTGCAACGGGGTAGTGCGCTCCTTTGCCGTAAACCTGCTGCAGCGGCAGCCGCAGCGCCTCGCCCTGGTTGATACCGCTTCACTCAAGGAGCAGTCGCCCCTGCCACATGCGGAACGGAAGAAGCTTGTCGCCACCCTGCAGGCGCTCCGGGAAGCCGACATTATCCTGCACCTGCTGGATCTGGCCTGTAACGACCCGGCCCGGATCGATTTTTCCAGTGAGGCCAACCGCTTTTTGAGCAGCTACTGCTTGCGGCACGGCAAACAATACCTGGTCATCGGCACCAAATGCGACCTGCTCAACGGCCGAAAAGGGATGATCCGACACTTCTTCTCCCCGGACAGCAAACCGCTCTTCATTTCTTCCACAACCAGAGAAGGATTTGCCCAATTGCGGCATTTGCTGCTCAGTAAATCGGGCTGTTTCATGGTTCAATGACCCCCGGCAATAGGCTCAACGCTTGCCTTTATAACCCCTTAAATTGGAGGAAACAAGGTCCTGTTCGGAAAGGTAAAACCTTTCATCTTCGGTAACCCGGACAATCCGGGCTTCAATCAAAGCCTGAAGGGCATTGGGCCTGAAGTCGCGCAATGAGACAACGCGATCGAAGAAGTTCTGGGGTTTAAGACCCAGTTCGCTCATTGTTTTCGCGCTCGCGGTATCGACAGCATGATGAACCTGGAAAATTTTAATCACGGCTCCAAAGGCTCTTCTGATGCGATAGATGGGAACAGCCAGGGCCAGGACAACTAGACAGGCGACGGCCAAAACGGTTAAAACTTTGGTCGGCATATATTGCAGCACTCCTTCACGGAAGTTTCCTGCCGGTGTTGGTTGTTTGCCACGGTATTGCCAGCACAACCGGCTCTAATTTTCCGGCATTACGCGATCCCCCATATTATACCACAATGCTTCCCCAAATAAAGTCCAGTCAGTTTACTTGGTCCGGCTCCAGGCACAGGCCATGTGCCGGGAAACCGTTATCGGCAGGATTTGCTTTTGCAGCCAAATATCTTTGGCTAAACGCTTTTAGTTACCAGCGGTGCCGGCACTTTTTCCTTGATTTTAAAGGGTAAAAGCAACTCATGTCGAATAAATAGATGAACCGGTTTTCATGATTAACAATTTAGATATGGAATGAGCTCGATGCAGAAAGATTTACTGAATAAGAGCGGTTTTTATCAATGGTGGCTGTTATTTATTGCGTTGGGCGCTGTTCTTTTAGTTGTTGCTGCTTACACCCTGGAGAAGCCTTTCTTTTTGATCCCGGGTTTCATTATTTATACCGGGGTTAGCGGCTTGCTTTTACAACGCTTGTACCGTGAATTTCTAAAAGTTCAGGAGTACCTTTATGCGCAAAGCCGGGAAGACCAGCTCACAGGCGTAAAAAATAGGCGTTATCTCAAGGAGCGGATGAAGGAACTTCTGACCCGGTATGAAAGAAATGGCGCAGGATTTGGCGTCATCTTTTTCGACCTCGATGATTTTAAAAGTTTCAATAGTCAATACGGGCACACCACCGGCGATCTCCTGCTCCAAGAAGTGGCCCAATTTTTAGAAGGATCGACCCGGGAACATGAACCGCTGGCCAGGTACGGAGGCGATGAATTTGTGCTGCTGCTCCCCGGTAGTACATTGAAAGAGGTCCGTGAAACGGCGGAGCGGATCCGGCTGGAACTGGCGGGAAAAGTGTTTGAAGTAGGCGGCAAACAGTTTTTGCTGCAAATTAGCGGCGGGGTATCCGTCTGCCCTGAAGACGGCACTGAATTGGAGGAGTTGCTGGAGGTCGCCGATAAAAACCTGCACCAGGCCAAAGAAAAAGGCAATCAGATTGCCAGTTCGTTCAGCTCAGTCAAAACTTATGAGCAGATTTCCGACCTTTATCCGCCGCTGATGATCAACGAAGGGGACGATTATCTGGATAAAGTGGGGAAGCAAACGACCCAGCTTTATCTTCTGGCCAAAAACGGAGATCTGGAGGTGATCAGGCAATCGATTGTGGCTGACAAGGTATTCAGCCTCTGGGGAGAGAAGGGTTTATTCGAGTTTTATTACATCCTGGAAGGTGAAATCCTGGACCCCGAAGAGGGCAGGGTCCTCAAACCGGGCACTTCAATTATTGTCCGTAACTTGGCCGGACAGGTCTATTTCCGAACCATCACGGACTGCACCCTTCTTTATGTCACCACCACCCCTGTTTTTGAAAATCAGCAGAAACAGATTCGCGAACTGCTCGCCCTGAATAAAAAGGTGGAAATCAAAGATCAACAAACCGAGGAACACTGTACCCGCTTGCAGATACTATCACGGCGCACCGGTGAAAAGCTGATGTTAAAAGAAGAGCGCCTGTTCGCCCTTGAATATGCTTCCTTTTTGCATGACATAGGCAAGGCGGAGGTTTCCGCCTCAATTTTACGTAAACCGGCGACACTGAACAAAGAAGAATGGGAGGTAATGAGGCAGCATTCGGGGTGGGGGCGGGACTTGATTCTCAAACATTTAAGAATAAGTTTTTTTGAAAGAGTGGCCGATATTGTCTACCAGCACCATGAACGCTATGACGGAAAAGGTTACCCGCAGGCGCTGGCCGGAGATAAAATTTTGCTCGAAGCCCAGATCCTGGCGCTGGTGGATGCCTATGACGCCATGACCACCAACCGGCCTTATCGAAAGGGAGCGGCCCGGGAAGCTGCCTTAAGGGAAATCAAGGCCAACCAGGGCACTCAATTCGCTCCCCGGGTGGTGGAAGCATTTCTGGCGGCGGAAGCTGAAATTAATCTGGAGAAGGACTAGTTCCGGATTTATCATTAAGCCTAAGCAAAATCGAAACAATTAACCAGAGTAAAGGCTTATAACCTGAAGCAGGCATAAGCCTTTAAAACATGAAAGCGATGTTTTGACGCAACTTACTTTTCCCAACCCATTTTATTTTTTACTTACTTTTTGATGCTCCGGAAAACGCCGGCGTAATTATCCAGTAACTTGAGCGTCAAAATCTGAATTTCCCTGCTACTTCGATCGGATTGTTGGCTGCCCGCGAAATTGAATTGGCCGTATACTTAGCCACGTAAGGTACATACACCAGCCCATTTTCTAAATCGACTTCAGCAGTTTTGCCATTTGCCAGCGCTGCCGAACAAAAGGAAAACACGACTACCAGTACCAACAACAGGACCAGCGTTCGCTTAAGCATCTTATTCCCTCCTTTCTCACTCCCGGCAGTCTTTAAAAGTGCCAGGTAATTTGGGTTATACCGCTTGTACAATTTAAAAGCTGTTCTCCTCTTCGCATCCTGGCAACCATAGCCTTACGGCCTTAGGCCCATAGCTTTGCGCCCTTTTCTTTTCAGAAAAGTTAGCCCCTTTGATAAATAACAGCAATATTGGGGTTTTTACTTATATTTTCTTGTATTGTAGCATTTAATCCTGTGCATGTCAAACATATTTTTCTCTTTTATTTTTCTCTTTTAAAGAATTTTTTTATGATTTTTTCAAATTTCTTTCGAGTCAGGGTGATCTTTGAAATAACTTTACATTGTGATAAGATAATTATAGTTTATCACAGAAAGGATTGGAAGGCTGCTGCCGGAGAAAACGATTCTGGTCGGTTTGGAAAGACCGAGCCCGGAAGGCGAAACCGGGTTTGCCCTGGAGGAGCTGGAGCTGCTGGCGCAGACCGCCGGCGCGACGGTGCTTTCAACCATAATCCAAAAAAAAGTGGCCCCTGATCCGGCATACTACATCGGGCCGGGGAAAGCCCGTGAAGTGGCCGCTCTGGTGAACCGTCTAGGAGCCGACCTGGTTATTTTTAATGACGAACTTTCGCCTACCCAGGTGCGCAACCTGGATCAGCTGCTTGGTGTCAAAACGATCGATCGCACCGCTTTGATCCTGGACATTTTCGCCCGCCGGGCCCGCTCGCGCGCGGGAAAGCTCCAAGTGGAACTGGCCCAACTGCAATACCTGCTGCCCCGTTTAATCGGCCTGGGCCACCGGCTTTCCCGGTTGGGGGGTGGGATTGGGACCAGGGGCCCCGGCGAAACCCAGCTGGAAATAGACCGGCGGGTAATCCGGCACCGCATCGGGGAGCTGCGGCGGGAGATCGCCGCACTGCGCCGCCACCGCTCACTGCACCGGCAGCAGCGGCGGCGGAACCGTTTAACCGTAGCCGCCCTGGTTGGTTATACCAACGCGGGAAAATCGACACTCTTAAATGCCCTGACCGGCGCCGACCTTTACACCGAGGATAAACTTTTCGCCACCCTTGATTCTTCGGTGAGGCGGGGTATTTTGCAAGACGGGCGAACCGTCCTCTTTTTGGATACAGTCGGCTTCATTCACCACCTCCCCCGGCAGCTGGTGACAGCTTTCCAGGCCACCTTGGAAGAGATCGGCGCTGCAGACATCCTGCTCCATGTGGTGGATATCAATCATCACCATTACCTGGATCAGATTGCGATCGTGCGGGAGCACCTGTCCCGGATTGAACCGGATTTCTACCGGCGGGAGCTGCTGGTTTTTAATAAAGTCGACCTGTCCAACAACGGGCCCGGCGAAAACTTCCTGCAACGGGAATTTCCCGGCGCCTGCTTCGTTTCCGGGCTCACCGGCGCCGGGTTGGCGGAGCTCAAAACCGCCGTGGCCCGGGTAATCGATCACTGTTATAAAACTGTGAAAGCCTATCTGCCCTATTGTGAAAACGCTCTTTTCCACCAGATCAGGCGAAGCGGGAGCATCCTGGCCGTGGACTATCAACCCGGCTACCTGGCGGTAGAAGCCAGGGTAGACCCGGGTATGGCCGACAGGCTTTACCCTTATGCAAACCCTCCCGCCGCCGATCCAGTTTCCCCGAGAACAGAGCAGGCGGAAAGAGAGGCAAAGGATGCATAAACATGGCTGGCTTAGCCGCTTGGCCCTGCCTGCCGGGCTGCAATCATTAATCGAGGAATCGCTGCGGCGTTCTGAAGAGCGTTGGATTGATATCGACGGCGTTGCGTTCGGCAACCAGCTGCGCGTGCTGGAGGCGCTGCAAGCGGAGAAGATCGGCGAGGAAGATTTCCAGGACAGCAGCGGTTACGGCTATCACGACCGGGGCAGGGATAAGTTGGAAAACGCTTTTGCCCGGGCCTTCGGCGGAGAAGCGGCGCTGGTCAGGACCCAGATCGTTTCGGGCACCCACGCCCTGGCGGTGGCCCTGTTCGGCCTGCTGCGGCCGGGAGAGCTGCTGCTCTGCCTGACCGGGGCACCCTACGATACGCTCCAGGCGGTGATCGGGAGCCGGGGGGAGGAGGAGGGGACCCTGAAAGAATGGGGGATCCGCTTCCACTACCATCCTGACGACGGGAAGGGATACCCCGACTTAAGCGCCCTGGAGCCCTCCCTTCTACCCAAAGTCGCTTATATCCAGCGCTCAGCGGGATATGAACTCAGGCGTTCCTCTTTGACGATCGATCGCATCCAGCAGATTACGGCGAAAATCCGCTCTCTTTATCCCGGGGCATGGGTAGTAGTGGACAACTGCTACGGTGAGTTTGTGGAAACGGTGGAACCGCTTGCGGTGGGCGCCGATCTGGTAGTCGGTTCATTGATCAAGAACCCCGGCGGCGGCGTCGCTCCCGGCGGCGGCTATCTTGCCGGCCGGCGGGAGCTGGTGCACAAGATTTCGGCCCGCCTGACCGCGCCGGGCCTCTACGGCAACCTGGGGGCGGTGACAGCTAAAAGGAGCCTGTTCCAGGGACTTTTTCTGGCCCCCACCCTGGTGGCGAACGCTTTGAAGAATGCCGTATTTGCAGCCGCGCTTTTCGAGCTGCTCGGGTGCGAAGTTTGGCCCCGCTATGACCAGGAACGGGGTGACATTGTACAGGCTGTCAGCCTGCGCAGCCCCGAAAAAGTGAAGCGGTTTTGCCAGGCGATCCAGAACAGCTCACCGGTGGAGTCTCACCTGACCCTGGAACCCGGCATGCTGCCCGGTTACGCTGACCCGGTAATCATGGCTGCCGGTACCTTCTTCCAGGGGGCCTCGGGTGAGCTGAGCGCCGACGCGCCGATGCGTGAACCGTATGCCGTCTTCCTGCAGGGCGGACTGACCCTGCCTCACGCCCTCTACGCAACCTGCCGGGCCGCCCTGGCCTTATGGGAGGCCAGGCGGTGATTAAAACAGCAGCAGCAACCGGTGCGCTTAAGCCCTGTTTGTCCGGAAGCGTCACTAAAGTTTTCGAAAGATTGCGGAGACCTTGCCCAGGATTTCCGCCTCCCGGGTAAAGATGGGCTTGTACGCCGCATTCTCCGGCTGGAGCCGGAAGCCGTCCTGCTCCCGGTAAAAGCGCTTTACCGTGGCCTCTTCGCCCAGCAAAAGCGCGGCGATTTCCCCGTTTTCCACCACTTTTTGCTGCCGCACCACGACGTAATCGCCATCCAGGATCCCCGCCCCGGACATGCTGTTCCCTTCGACCCGCAAGACGAAGAAATCGCCTCCCGCGGCGAAATGGGGCGGAAGGGGGAAGTAGCCTTCCCGGTTTTCTTCCGCCAGGACCGGCCGCCCCGCGGTGATCCGGCCGACCAGGGGGACGAAAATGCATCTTTTCGCGGCGCCGCCGCGGCCATCAGTCAGGAGTTCAATCGCCCGCGGTTTGGTCAGCCCGCGCCTGATGTAACCTTTTTTCTCCAGCGCTTCCAGGTAGGCGTGGACGGTGGAGGTGGAGCGTATTTCCAGCGCCCGGCAAATCTCCCGGACCGAGGGAGGGTAGTTGCAGCGATCCACCTCTGTTTTGATAAACTCAAGGACCTGTTTCAGCCGGTTATTTAACGGCTCCATTGATGCCACCCCTTTCCGGCTTTTTTCTTACTATACCATAACATGAAGGATCAGGCAAACAGCTGTTCCCAACCGGCCGGCGAATTTTTAGCACCAAACAGCAGATAATAAATTTAATTATTTTTCTCGAGGTGATCGCGATGCGGATTCCCTGGCATAAAAAGCCGCCGGGTGAACCGGCGATTGAACACTGCCAGCCCCTGGAAGTTGAGCCGGGCGGCGCGCCTCGGAGTGGGGAGGAGGAGGGGGGAGGAGGAGCACCGCCCGCCCGCCTCCCATCCCCACCTTTCCTGGAAGAAGCGCTGGATGATTATGCTTGACTGTCACCGTTTCCATGGCCGAGAGGGGCGGTATCGCCGCTGTTCCCGTTAAGCCTGAGCAGCTTGTTCAGCCCGTTCAAGTAGGCCTTGACGCTGGCTTCGATGATATCGGTGCTGGTGCCGCGCCCGGTAATCGATTTGGTTTCGTGGCTAATCTTCACTTTAACTTCACCCAGGGCGTCACGTCCGTGCGTAACGGCGCTTAGCTCGAAGTTTTCCAGGCTGATGTTCAGCCCGGTAATCTTATTAATCGCGTTGTATGCGGCATCGATAGGACCGGCGCCCACGGCGACCGCCTCGATAACGGCATCGTCTTTTTTGCGCAGGCGGATCACGGCGGCGGGGATGGTCTTGCTGCCGCTGACGGTTTGCAAGTAGTCGAGACGGTAAGTCGGTTCCGCCGCGGAAAGGTGGTCCAGCACAAGCGCTTCCAGATCCTCGGGGTAGACTTCTTTCTTTTTATCCGCCAGATCCAAAAACCGGGTGTAGAGAGTTTCAAGCTGTGTTTCGTCCAGGGTAAAACCGAGCTGCTGCAGGTGGTGCTTTACGGCATGGCGGCCGGAACGGGCTGTCAGGAGCATCTGGGCCGCTTTGCCCCCGATCAGGGCCGCGTCGATGATTTCGTAGGTTTCCTTGTGCTTGAGCACCCCGTCCTGGTGAATCCCGGAAGAATGGGCGAAAGCGTTGATCCCGATGACAGCCTTGTTCACCGGGATGGGGATGCCGGTCAGCTTGCTGACCAGGCGGCTGGTGCGGTAAATTTCCTCGAAATTAAGGCCGGTGAAATACGGGTAGCTGTCCCGGCGGATGCGCAGCGCCACGGCGATCTCCTCCAGGGCCGCGTTTCCGGCCCGCTCACCGATCCCGTTAATATTGCACTCGACCTGCCGGGCGCCGTTTTCCACGGCGGCGAGCGAATTGGCCACGGCCAAACCCAAGTCGTCGTGACAGTGCACGCTTAAAATAACCCGTTCCATGCCCGGCACTTTTTCGCGCAGGCGGCGGATCAGGGCGCCGAACTCCGCCGGGACGGCGTAACCGACGGTATCGGGGATATTGATCACCGACGCGCCGGCCTTGATTACCGCCGCCAGCAGCTCGTAGAGGTATTCCTCGCGGGCGCGGGTGGCATCCTCGGGGGAATACTCCACGTCGGGGGTGTAGCGGCGGGCGTACTTGACCGCCTCGACGGCTTGGTAGAGCAGCTCGTGGGGCTCTTTCCGGTGTTTAAACCGCATGTGGATATCCGAGGCGCCAAGAAAGACGTGCAGGCGCGGCCTTTCTGCTTCACGGATCGCCTCCCAGGCCGCGTCGATATCGCCCGGCACCGCCCGCGCCAGGCCGCAGATGACCGGCTCCCGGACCCGGCGGGCGATCTCCCGCACCGCCTGCAGCTCGCCGGGCGAGGAGACCGGAAATCCGGCTTCGATGATATCCACGCCCAAGCGGGCCAGCTGGCGGGCCACCTCAAGCTTTTCATCCCGGTTCAAGCGGGCCCCCGGCGTCTGTTCCCCGTCCCGGAGGGTGCTGTCAAAAATGAAGATCTTTTCCGGTGCGGCGGTTTGTTCCTTTTCGGCCATCAATTCTGCCTCCTTTTGTCGAATAACTTGGAGTGGGGGAGAGGGACCAAACAAAAAACCTTTCGCAAAGAGGCGAAAGGTTGATTCTTTCCGCGGTACCACTCTTCCTGGCGGCATGACTGCTACCGCCCACTCTTAAAAGATAACGGAAGATACCCGGCCGGTCCTACTTTCACCAACGGCGGTGATTTCAGCCGGCGGCTCCCGGATGAGTTCGCCAGGTTCGCCTTGCCGCCTTGCAGCAACCGGCGGCTCTCTGAGAAGGCTGCCCCTCGCTACTGGTTCCGGTCATCGCTTCATTATTTGGCTGTTAGCTAATAATATAATCCACGGCAAGCGCTCCTGTCAACCACCAATTTGGCGCAAATTTTTTAGACGCCCGGCCATAGCGGGCGGTTTTATTAAAAAAAACCGCCGCCGCCCGAATATTATGTCTACTTATAACTTCCGATAATCTATCTTATGTAAACTAATAGAATTTTTTGTTATTTTTTATGCCCCTGCCGGATTAATCCTCGCCGGGCAGCCGCCAGGCCCGCAGCGGCTGGCGCGCTTCTTTCAACCGCCGCAAAACCGTATCGTGCGAAACGGCGACGACCGCGGCGATGGCCCTTGTTGAATACCCGTTTTGATACAGCTTGATCACCTTCCCCAGATCAACCCCGATTTTTTTGCGTCCCATCTGCGCCCTGCCTCCTTTCAAGTCTCCCGCCGCTTTTAACGCGTCAATGACGTAAAACCGGCGCGCCGGTGCACCCTTGGCCGCTTCCCATCAGCAGCATTAAGGCGTCGTTGACGCTTGGCGCGGCGCGAGGCTGTGGTTTCACAACAGATGCTTACCTTTTCCGGCTGACGAAAGTGTTCTTGGCCCCTGAAAAGAGCCCGATCGCCGACAATCCCAGGACCGTGCCGAAGAGAATCGCTTTTTTGGGCTCTCCCGGCGCCAGGTAATAAAAGGAAAAAAACAGGCCCATCAATACGGTTGCGAGCGGGATAAACCGCGGCGGCAGCCCAAAGCGCTTCAGCAGCTCCGCCAAACCCACCATCACCGGCACCAGGGCGATCCCGTATACCGTCAGTTGGTCCATTACGAGTCTCCTCCGCATGGTAGAGATTGTTTTATATCTAAGAGTATGTCACGAAGCAGACTGTTAGAACAAACTGTTTGCCACGTTTACGCCAAAATACATTAAAATAACCGGAAGGCGGGATAAAACACCCGCCTCCTTTTCGCTTCAATTCGCCAATGGATTGGCGCGGATCCGTAACCCCCGGTCAACCGCCCGCGGCCGGGGGGAAGAGCGTTACAGTCGCGCCGTCTGCCAGAGCTGTATCCAGGCCCTGGAGGGAACCGATCGGCCTCCCGTTTAATAGCACTGTCAGGTTAAACCATTTATCATCTTCAAGCTGGATCCGGATGCTGTTCCCGGCGGCAACCGCACCGGGAAAACCGTGGCTTTGGCGCAGGAGCAGGAAAAATTCAAAAAGGTTCGTCCCGTCCGGCAAATCCAGCAGGAGCTCCTTCCAGCCCAAAACTTTTTGCAGGTAGAGGTACGCTTTAACCGTTACTTTCAACAAGATTGCCTCCGTTCTGCTCTTGCCGCCAGCCCGGGAAAACGCGTTTAAACCCGTTTCACCGCCGGTAAGCTTACTTGAGCAAACCTTGCTGCCGCATCTTTTGGATCTCTTCTTCCCTCAGCTCTCGTTTAAAAATCTTTTCCGTGACTGTGAATGGCAGGTTATCCCGGAACTCGACAAACCGCGGGACGGCGTAGGAGGCGCACTTATCCCGGCAGAACTCGATGATTTCGCCGGCGGAAACCTTGCCCCGGTACTCTTCCTTCAGCACGACATAAGCCTTGATCCTCTCGCTTCCCTCCCGTTCGGGATCGGGGATGCCGATAGCCACGGCCATCGATACGGCTGGGTGCTTGTGCAGGATATCGTCGATGGTGCTGGTATAGACCTTGTAGCCGGAAACGTTGGCCATATCTTTAATCCGGTCGACGATGTAGAAGTAGCCGTCTTCGTCCATGCGGCAGATATCACCGGTCGGCAGCCAACCGTCAACCAGCCCGCTGCCCGGTTCGGGCCAGTAGCCTTTCATTACCTGCGGGCCCTTGATGTACATATGGCCCGGTTCCCCGGGAGGGCATTCCGCGCCGGTTTCATCGTCCACCAGTTTGACGTCGGTATCGGGTATGGGCAGGCCGATACTGTATTTCTGCTTGGCGGCGATGCCGGTGATCTTGGCGAAACCGGTCAGGTCGATGTGGGTGGCCGGGCCTGTTTCCGTGAGGCCGTAGCCTTCCGATACCGGCATCTTGATCTTTTCGGAGATGCTCTCCCGTACGTCCACGGGCAGGTATGAGGCCCCGGACATAATCATGACGGGCATCCGCGGGATCTCCCTGTCGCGCAGCTTCATCAGCTGGGTTGGCACCATGGCTACAAGGAAGGGGCGGTTTTCGACCAGCAGCTGCAGGATGTAGTCGATATCCCGGGGATCCGCAACCAGGATCAAGCGCAACCCCCAGTATACGCCAAAAAGGGCGCAAGAGTCCCCGTAGGAATGGAACAGCGGCACACTGATACAGACGGAGGCCTTGCCCCGGATTGACTTCTCCAGGTTGGCCAGCGCCCAGGGTACCAGCTGCATGATATTGGTATGGCGGTTGTAATGAGTGAGCATAACCCCCTTCGGGACGCCGGTTGCGCCGCCGGTGAAAGCGAGATAGGCCAGGTCTTCCCGGGGATTAATTTCGACTTGCGGAGGGACGGGTGCGTGCCCGGCGATCAACGCCCTGAAGCGGTGCGCCCCCCCCTCCACCGTTGCCTCAGTTTCTGCCTGGTTAGGGGTATAGTCGAGCAGGGAAGTGTAAATGACATGCTTCAGCCTTGTCTTCGGCCGGATCGAATCGATTTTTTCCTGGAAATGATCGATACAGATCACCGTTTCGGCTCCCGCCTCGCCGATCTCGTACTCCAGTTCCCGCTCCTTGTGCAGGATGCTGCAGGGGACATGGACGGCGCCCGCTTTGAGGATGCCGAAGTTGGCGATGATGTACTGCGGGCAGGTGGGCAGGATCGACGCCACCCTGTCCCCCTTCTTCACACCCAGCCCGGCCAGGGCGCAGGCCAAACTGTCCGCGGCCAGCTTCAGGTCCCGGTAGTTGATCCGGGCGCCGCAATAATCGATCGCCGTAGCGTACGGGTGCTGCGCGGCCGATTGGTCAAGGATATCAAAAAGCGGCACCTCGGGATAGGGTTCCAGGGTCTGGGCCAGTTTGTACGGGCCGAGCTTGTAGCTTTTCAACCAGGGTTTTTCCGCCATGGCGTTTGCAACCTCCTCATTTTAACCCCAGATTACCGGGATAACCTCTTCCAGACCCAGCTCTTTCAACTTTTCCGGGGTCGGCTTGCCCGTCTTCTTTTCCCAGCCGCGCAGCTTGTAGTAAGCTTCGAGAAGGACGGGCAGATCGTTGACGTGTCCCGCCGCGGGACCGTCGGGCAGCGGTTCCTCCAGGAGCCGCTTCGGCAGGGTGTCATCGGCGGCGGAAAGCCCTTCCCTGACGCTGTAAGCGCGGGCCAGGTTGTAGACCCGCTCCCCGGCGCGCATATATTCCGCGACACTTAAATCCCAGCCGGTTACACGGTTTACCAGCTCGACCCAATCGGGGGCGTTGACGCACAGCCCCATAAATTTGCAGGCCCCGACGCAGTCGAAAGTGGTCAGCGCGTCTTCGAGATCCCGGGCCACCTTCACTTCGTCCGGGTTAATGACGAGGGGATCCGCGATCTCGCTGTCCTCCACAATCAAGAACGGGGCATCGATAAAGGTGGGGCCCTGCACGTAGGCGGTAACATGATCCCCGCCCCGGTTGGCGGTAGCGTAAGTCAGGCCGGTCAGCTTCACGGCGCGGCTGTCGTATGCGGGCAGCTCCAACCCCTTGACGTGCATGGCGAACCGCTCACTGCCTTGGCCCAGCTTCTCCGCCATGCGTCTCGTCCCTTCCGCAAGCAGGTCGCCCACTCCTTCTCTTTTGGCGATCAGGTGCGCCAACTCGACAATTAAGTCCGCGTCGCCGAAATGCAGCGCCCTCCCTCCGGTATCGCCCGCGGTAAGGATCCCTTTTTCAAAACATTCCATGGCGAAAGCGATGGTGCTCCCGGCGGAAATCGTATCCAGGCCGTATTCGTTGCAGAGGTACCCGGCCATGGTAATCGCTTCCAGGTCGCTGACCCCGCACATCCCGCCAAAAGTGCCCACTGTTTCGTATTCCGGTCCTTCCCCCTTGTGACCGGCGTACTTGCCCTGCTTGATCTCCGTCCCTCTGCCGCAGGCGATCGGGCAGGCGAAACAGGTGACCTCCTTGTTTAAAACTTTATCCGAGATGGCGGGGCCGTTGATCTCCTCGGAAAGTTCAAAAACCCCGCTCTGCCAGTTGCGCGTGGGAAAACCGCCGCGGATATTGACCAGGTCCAGCACCACGCTGGTCCCGTAAGCCTGCATCGCCATCTTCAGCATCGCCTCGTCCAGCAGTTCGTACTGTTTCTTGGAGATCTGCCGGAACCCTTCCGGGTCGGCCACGGCGGTTTTCAGCCCGCCGTGGACGGCGATCGCTTTCAAGTTCTTGGCGCCCATCACCGCTCCCAAGCCGCATCGCCCGGCGGCGCGATGCAGATCATTCATAATCGCGGCATATTTGACCTTGTTTTCACCGCCGGCGCCGATGCAGGCGACGTTAAACCTGTCGCCGAGCTCTTTCCTGATCTGGGCGGTTGTTTCGGAGACGCTTTTCCCCCAAAGGTGAGCGGCGTCTTTCAACTCAGCTTGTTCGCCATCGATTACCAGGTAAACGGGTTTTGGAGCGCTCCCTTCAAAGATGATCCCGTCGTAACCGGTTTGCTTGAAGTCTACACCCCAGCGGCCGCCCGCATTGGCCTGCCCCCAGATCCCGGTGAGCGGGGACTTGGCCACCACACTGTAGCGTCCGGCGCTTGGCGCGGCGGCCCCGGTGATGCTTCCCGTCATGAAGATCAGGCGGTTTTCCGGTCCCAGGGGATCCGCCCCCTGCGGCACCTCGTCCCAGAGGTACTTTGTGGCTAGTCCAGCCCCGCCCAGGAAAGCTTTAACCATGTCCTCAGGAATAGATTCTTCAGCAATTTTGGCTGCGGTGAGGTTTACCCTTAAAAGTTTACCGTGGCACCCAAACAATTTTATCACCCCACAGGTATTGATTCCTTTTTCGCAAAACGGATGAACGGCCCCTGGCCTCTCTTTAATACGGAACTGGATGCCGGATCAGTCCCTCCCCTCCCTATGCTGTCTAAAAATTCAATGCCTTGCCCAAATTCTCCTGCTTCGGAGCGATTTATTTAAGCTGCCTTTTGCCTGCGATTGCCAACCGGGAACCTGCAGCATATCAAATCAAAATGGCATTAAACCGTTCTTGGCCGTAATCTGCGCAAACACCGCCAGAATATGGCTCTGATTCAAAATAATCCCGCCCCCTGTTTGCCTCGGTAGACTGGCGGGGAGGGGCTGAATATGGTATAATGCCACTGGAAAATAAAAAAGGGGTGTCCTCATTTGCGACGCATACATCTTTTTGGCTTGCTGATCATCCTCATCTTTTTCGCACTCGCCGCCCCAAAGTTAAACCTTCTCTTCTTCAACCAGCGCGGCGCCGGCACAGGACGGGAAGATGATTCCGGACAAGAACCGGGACCCGATCCCAAGCCGGACCTGCGGACGGTCAGGATCATCGCGGGCGGCGATATTACCGCGCACGACATTCAAATGCAGCAGGCCCATCTCGGCGACGGCAGGTATGATTTCAGCCCCAGCTTCGAATATATCGCCCCTTACCTCCGCGCGGCGGACCTGGCGGTGGCGGATTTTGAAACCGGCCAGGCCGGGGCCGCATACGGCTATCACGCTTATCCGGCTTTCAACGCCCCGCTGGAGCTTTCCCGGGCCGCCAGGGAAGCCGGGATCGACCTGGTCGCCACGGCAAACAACCACTCCCTGGATATGGGCTTAAGCGGGCTTAAAGCGACCCTTGATAACCTGCGGGCGGCGGGGCTGAAAACCTTCGGCACCTACAAGAGCCGTGAAGAACAGCAGGCTCCCCTGATCATAGAGGTAAACGGGATCAGGCTCGCCTTTCTTTCCTACACCTACGGCACCAACGGTATCCCGGTGCCCCAGGGGCACGAATATGCCGTCAACTTAATCGAAGACTTCCATACCCTGGACCCGATCAGCAGCGAGATCGGCCGCGCCCGGGCCGCCGGGGCGGACCTGGTCGCCGTCTACATGCACTGGGGCGATATGTATGTTTTTGAACCGACAGAGCGGCAGAAAGAGATTGCCAGGGAGCTGGCCGCGGCGGGAGCGGACCTGATCCTGGGCGGGCACCAGCACGTGATCCAGCCGATGGAATGGATCGAGATTGCGCAACCGGACGGTTCAACCCGCTCCTCCCTGGTGACCTACTCCATGGGCAATTTCATCTCCAACCAGCATTATAGCCCCGGCCCTCCGAATTTTATCCCCACTCCCGCGGTGCAGTACGGGTTGTTGGTAGACATCGAAATTACCAAGGACATGGAGAGCGGAGAAACCCGGATAAGCGGCGCCGATTACGAGATCATCTGGGTCCACCGGCTCTGGCGCCACCGCATTCTGCCTTTGTCCGCGGTCTTCAGCGAAGGGCCGGCTAAATTCAACCTGACCGAAGCGGAGCACAATGAACTCCAGAAAGGTTTTCAATTTAATCAAAATGTGGTCGAGAGATTCGGCTTTTCCGCGAACAAACCGGCAGGCGTGAAATAAAACTATAAATAGTCTTGCCGGGATAAACTAAACTCACATCTTCTTTAACGAGGCTAAAAGTGAAAATAGGCGTTTTTACCGACAGCTTCCGTCCCTATACCAGCGGTGTGGTCCGCTCGATCGAGCTTTTTACCAGGGAGTTTAACGCCCGGGGGCACGAGGTGTTTATTTTCGGACCCGACTACCCCCTCCTCCACTATCCCCGGGAAGAAAAAGTGTTTCGCTTCGCTTCCATCCCCGCCCCGACCATGCCCGATTTTGCCCTGCCGATCCCGATCTCCGTCCAGTTGGGGCCGACGATCCGCCGCCTCGGGTTGGATATTATCCATGTGCACTCGCCCTTCCTCCTGGGAAGGCTGGGCGCCAGGGCCGCCCGGCGCTTCCGGCTGCCGCTGGTGTTTACCTTTCACACCCTCTACGACCAGTACGTCCACTACCTGCCGGTGGCGCAGCAGACTTCGCGCCGCCTGGTGGAAATAATCGGCCGCGACTTCTGCAACCGCTGTGACCTGGTCGTTACTCCCTCTCGCCTGGTGATGAACTACCTGCGCCGCATCGGCGTGCGGAGCACCATTCAAACCATCCCCACCGGCGTGGACCTGGAAGAATTCAAGGAACTGGACCGGCAATGGCTGCAGGCAAACTACGGCGTCGGCCCCGCGGAAAAAGTGCTTCTATTTGTGGGACGGTTGGGCAAGGAAAAGAATGTGGCCTTCCTGCTTAAATCATTCCAGATAGTGCAAAACTTAATCCCGCAGGTGCGGCTGGTCCTGGTAGGCAAGGGGCCGCTGGAAGGCTACCTGAAAAACCTTAGCCGCCAACTCGGGATCCAGGATCGGGTGATCTTCACCGGGGTCCTGCCCCGCCAGAAGATCGTGCACTGCTATGCCAGCGCCGATATCTTTGTTTTCCCCTCCGTGACGGAGACCCAGGGGCTGGTCATCGGTGAAGCGAAGGCCGCGGGACTTCCGGTAGTGGCGATCCGGGCCTTCGGCCCGGCGGAAATGGTGCAGCACGGGGAAGACGGATTCCTGACCGACCTTTCCCTTGCTTCGTTCACCGAAAGAATCCTTGGGCTGCTGCAGGACAGGGAGCTCTACCAGGCGATGCGCGGCAAGGCCCTGGAAAACGCAACCCTTCTTTCTTCCTCATCCTGCGCCGGCCAGATGATCGACGCTTACCAAAACCTGCTCGCCTCCCGGGAGCTGTTTGTGGGTTAAAACGGCGGCCCTTATAGATTTAACGGGCCGCCCCAAAGCGGCCCGTTATTTGCTACTGGCTGCGGGACTAGGGATCGAACCTAGGCTTTATGATCCAGAGTCACACGTGCTGCCGCTACACCATCCCGCACCGCCTCAACCATTATAACAAAAAGAGAGATACGAATCAAGGAACCCCAACATTCATTCAGAATGCCTGACCGCATCGCCATTAACGCCGATCCAAAACCGCGCGCCAGGAGGGCAAAAGCGATACTGGCGGGAGGGTTACCATCCTTTGCCTTCAATATAACGGGCCGCTTCTTCCAGGCGGCGGACCGTTTTTTCCCGGCCCAGGAGGACCATGATCTCAAAAAGGCCGGGGCCCATGGTCCGTCCGGACAGGGCCAGGCGGGTGGGATGAATCAGCCGCGCCGCCGGTATGCCCAGCTCTTCGCTCAAAGCGCGGTAGGCCGATTCGGCGCTTTCCAGGCTAAAAGGATTCAAACCGCGCAGCCGCTCCGCCGCCAGGCGCAGCAGCCCGGCGGCGCCTTCCTTTTGGAAGTGCTTCTGCTCCCCTTTTTCATCGTACGACTCCGGAGCACGGTAAAAGTATGCGGAAGCCTCGGCCAGCTCGGCCAGGGTTTTTACCCGGTCCCGCACCGCCTCCACGACCCGTTCCAAATAGGAAAGATCCGCTCCGGCCAGGGGTGCGCGCAGCAGCCCCGCCGCTTCAAAAAAAGGCGCCGCCAGTCCGGCAATTCGCTCCAGGGAAGCTTCTCGCAGGTAGTGGCCGTTCATCCAGGTCAGCTTGGCCACATCGTAAACCGCCGCGGTTTTATTGATCCGATCCAGGGAGAAAGTCCGGATCATTTCGGCCAGATCGATGATTTCTTCCTCGCCGGGCGACCAGCCCAGAAGGGCGATGTAATTGAGGATCGCTTCCGGCAGGTAGCCCTGGACCCTGAATTCTTCAACCGCGGTCGCGCCGTGGCGCTTGCTGAGCTTGCTGCGATCCGGGGCCAGGATCATCGGCACATGGACGTAGCGCGGCAGCCGGTATCCCAATAACAGGGCGCAAAGCTGCTGGCGCGGCGTATTGGAAAGGTGCTCTTCAGCCCTGATGACATGGCTGATCCGCATCTGTTCATCGTCGACAACGCTGGCAAAATTGTAAGTGGGCAAGCCGTTTGACTTGACGATAATAAAGTCGTCCAGGGTGGAGTTGTCAAAGCGGACCTCTCCCCTGATTTCATCCACTACCACTGTTTCCCCCTGATCGGGAGTAAGAAGGCGCACCACTTGAGGGCGCCCCTCGGCCTGGAAAGCCCTCTCCTCTTCCGGGGGCAGCGTGCGGCATCTCCCCGGATAGAGGTAAGGTTTCCCGGCCTTGCGGGCTTCAGCCCGCCCTGCTGCAAGTTCATCCGGAGTGCAGTAACAGTGGTAGGCCTTCTTTTCCGCCAAAAGGCGGGCAGCCTCGCGGCCGTATTCCGGCAAGCGCTGCGACTGGTAGTAGGGACCTTCGTCCCATTCCAGGCCCAACCAGTGCAGCGAGTTAAAGAGGGCGTCAACATATTCCGGGCGGGATCGCTCCTGGTCGGTATCATCCACACGCAGGATAAATTTCCCCCCGCAGGCCCGGGCAAACAAGAAGTTAAAAAGAGCGGTCCGGGCGCTGCCGACGTGCAGCTCTCCGGTGGGGCTGGGAGCAAACCTCACCCTGATATCAGACAACAGATCCACATCCTTTGGTTTGATTTACCTTCTGTAATATACCATATCCTGTATCGAAATGCTATAGCTACCCCGCCACAGATTGAGATTTGCACGCTCCTGAAAGATGGCCTCGAATTTTGACGCTACCGGTAGGCGCAAGACCCGCTCTACGGAATACTCTCACCTCCTGCCGCGGTATTTTCTTCCTCATCCCCTGGCGGTGGGGCAAATTCGAAAGCGGGAACGCTTCTCCCGATCCGGTAGACTGTAGCCAGGGGCCGATAATAATTGCGGGCCAGCAGTTCCCGGGAGATTTCCTCGCCGCCCCGGAAGACCACCCGCCAGGTTGTAATATAATAACCCGGGCTGCCCGTACGAACCAGTTCTGTTACTCCCGCGGGGAGTTCATCGGTCTCTTCATAGCGAACCGGTGACGGCACCTTCCGGAAGCCGGAGGTGTGGATTTCGACTCTCTCTTCCATGGGCGGGCCGAAAATGCGGAAAGTAAGCCGTGAACCTGACAGCTCAGCGCCGATTAAAATATAGTGGTCACGGTTGTTCTGAAATTTTAAGTCGGCGTATCCCAGCGATATCGTGGCATCACGGCCTATTGGAAGGTAATCGACGATCAAACTGTGGTTGTGTCTTTCAACAATGGATAGATTGGCCAACAGGGCGGCGTTGTAAAGCGTAGAAGATACCTGGCACAACCCCCCGCCCAGGCCGGGAACGATCTCTTCACCGGAAATAACCGGCGCCGGCCGGTAACCTTTTTCCTTTGAAGCGGCTCCGATCACCCGGTTAAAGGAAAAGATTTCACCGGGCGCGAGCAGGTATCCGTTGATCGCCTCCGCACCGAGGCGGACATTATGATCGCGATCCGGGTTGCCCGGCGGCAGGTCGGTAAAAAAAAATACCATCACCTGCTGCACCCCGTAATCCCGCAGATCATCTGCCGTCCGGGCGGCGGGCCAATCACCGACCGGGATCGCCATTGTGGAGTCACCCTCACGCAGTGCCTGAATAATCCCTTCCCGGAGCGCCCTTACTTTTAAGAAGCGGCCTTCCTGCTCAGGAATGATCATCACCGTTTCGGCACTGACCGCAAAAGTCGCATCATGCGGCGGCCGGTAAATCTTTTCAGCCAGCTCCGCCATAAAATGCGCCGCTGCCGCGTCGTTTGCATTTACAAGGCTCTCTACAACAAGCTTTTCCCCATACACCAGGTAGCGCAGTCTCTGCTTGAAACCGGCCCAACCCCTCCCGGCTTGGTAAAGCTGTTGCAGCGTAGCCGGTAAATCGCAGTGGAAACCGATGTCAGCCGGTAAAAGGACTTTGATTACTTTATCTTCAAGGATAAAAGAAATTTCGCGGGAGGCCAGAAAACTCGTTTCCAGCTGTTGCTTTGCGTCTTCCAACAGGCATCCCCCCAGGGGCGCCTGATTATGATAAACGCCGGGATAAAGCCGGTTGCGGTAATAGAAATAATCGATTAAGACTACTGCGCCGGCACAGATAAGAAATAAAATAGATCCCAGAACCCACTTGCCGCGCAGAGACCGCTTCAGGCACTCTTTCACCTTCAATAAACATGACCTCGCGGAATTTACTTTTTTTTTAGCATATGAAAGTTGAAGAACCTTTTATGCAAAAAAAAATACCTGCACCAGGTATAATTGATCGGCTAAATGCCATAATATAAAAGGAACCTCACGAGGCGCGATGTTATTTGTAACGATGTTACAATAACGAAGCTTCGTGGGGTTCCGTTCTTAGTTGAGGATAGACAAAAGGATACCCGCCGCCACGGCCGAACCGATTACCCCTGCTACATTTGGACCCATGGCATGCATCAGCAGGTAATTTTGCGGGTTGGCTTTTTTGCCCTCGGCTTGAGATACCCTGGCCGCCATCGGGACGGCGGATACACCGGCCGAACCGATCAGCGGGTTGATCGCTCCCTTGGTGACGACATAAAGCAGCTTCCCCATCAGGACGCCGCCGGCGGTACCGAAAGCGAAGGCGACGGCCCCCAGGGCGATAATCATCAGCGTTTCCGGAGTCAGGAATTTAGCGGCTTGCGCCTTGGCGCCCACGGACAGCCCCAGCAGGATCACGACGATATTGATTAATTCAAATTGAGCGGTTTTGCTCAACCGTTCGGTGACGCCGCATTCGCGGATCAGGTTGCCGAACATGAGCATCCCCAGCAGGGGCAGGGCGGCCGGCAGCAGCAACCCCGTGATCATGATCGTGATCACTGGAAACAGTATTTTTTCAGTCCTGGAGACGGGGCGCAGCTGCTGCATCACTACGGCGCGTTCCTTGGGCGTAGTGAGAAGGCGCATAATCGGCGGCTGGATAAACGGGACCAGGGCCATGTACGAATAGGCGGCGATGGCGATGGGGCCTACCAGCTTTGGGGCGAGCCGGGTGGCCAGGAAGATGGCCGTGGGTCCGTCCGCGCCGCCAATAATCCCGATGGCGCCCGCATCCTGCGGCGTAAAATGAAACCAGGGCGTTGAGTTTAATAAGATCGCCCCGATAAAAGTGAGGAAGATACCCAGTTGCGCCGCCGCCCCTAAGAGCAGCGTAATCGGGTTGGCAATCAGGGGGCCGAAATCGGTCATCGCGCCGATCCCGAGAAAAATCAGCGGCGGGTAGATACCCAGATCCAGGCCGCGGGAAAGATACCACAGCAGGCCGCCAAGCTCCCCTTCGGCCGCCTCCTTCATCAGGTCGGCCAGCGGCAGGTTCACCAGCAGCATGCCAAAGCCGATCGGCACCAGTAAAAGCGGTTCAAATTTTCTGACGATGCCCAGGTAAAGCAAGATGCAGGCGATTAGGACCATCAGGACTTGGCTCAGGGTCAGAT
Source organism: Desulfovibrio sp. (assembly GCA_020060545.1). Lineage (GTDB taxonomy): Bacteria > Bacillota > Dethiobacteria > DTU022 > DTU022 > JAGUZX01. The sequence goes on from JAGUZX010000026.1 coordinate 61,242, forward strand.
TATAAAAACCTGTATTTTGAATAAATTCCAGGATCATTTGCAGCATTTTTCTCTCCCCTTATTTAGGTTATGGATCGAAAATGGCGTATTTAACCGATCGTCAACAAGGGGTCCCCGCTGTTAACCGTATCTCCTTTCTGGACCAGGACCGCGGTTACAGAACCGGCTCTGGGAGCTGTAACCTCGTTTTCCATTTTCATCGCTTCCAAGATGAGAAGCACATCTCCTTCTTTTACCGCCTCCCCTTCCCGGACCTTTACATCGATGATTGAGCCCGGCATGGGAGCGGTTATACTAAATCCCGCGGCGGGGGCGCTTTTTTCTCCTGTCGATACTGGTTTTGAAGAAGGATTTTGCGGCGTTTCCTGTTCAACCGGGGCTGGGGATACCGTTGTCGCTGCTGTTTTGGCCGGCTTGCTTACCGGCGGCGGAACTTTCTCGTCAAGCTCTTCAACCGTAACGGTGTACGCTTGTCCATCTACAGTGACCTTAAACTTTTTCATTCAACCTTTTCCTCCTTAAACGTTCTACTTCCAGGCTGCTTTCCAACAGCGTCTTTCTCCCGGCCGCCGCCCAATTTTTAACTATACCCGGCCTGGCGGCGGCGCCTGGCGAAATTGAAATGCGTACCGGACGGTCAGGATGTCCGTGCCTAAGGGAGTATATTGCGGCTGTTATCACCGCCGCAACATGAACCGGGATGCCGGCGGCCAAAACAGTCGCCGCTTTCGTCCGGCAGACCGGAGCGGCAGGCTCCGCCTTTTTCACGGTACGGTTTAAGAGACGGCTAAAAATGATCAGGATAAAATATAAGAGCAACAGGGTAACCATGACCACGGAGAAGCCAAGAAAAAGGACCTTTAATGCAAATGACATTTCATCCAATACTGCTTCAGCCTCCCGCCGGAAAATCATTGATGCTATTTTACCATGTCTGCGCCTCTTTTGAAAAGGGCCGTTACAGCCATTTTAGGCGCGGTGGATTAGCTGAAGCGCTCTTTTTTGATTTGTTCCAGATAACGGTAGGGAACAGCCACGCAGCCGGGCTTAATGGCACGGTAACTGCAGTCACCGTGGAAATCTGAACCTCCGGTGATTAACAGGCCCTTCTCCAGGGCCCGGCCGTAATAATACCGCTGTAGTTCCGGGTTGTGATCAGGGTGAAAAACTTCCACCCCCCTAAGCCCCAGAGGGATCAGTTTTTCAAGAATCCTTCTTCCCTTCAATCCCGGGTGGGCCAATACCGGCACCGCTCCGGCGTCACGCAGGACCATGATCGCCTGCGCCGGTTCCAAGGCGCTCCGGGGGACAAAAGCAGGTCGGCCCTGCTGCAGGAATAAAGTAAAGGCTTCAGCTATGTTTTGCACTAATTTGTTTTTCAGCATTGCCCGGGCCAGGTGTAATCTGCCGGGGGCCGCCGGCTCCGCTTCCGCAAAAACGTCATCGGGTGGCAGGTTAATACCCAGGCTGCTTAACCGGGAGAGGATCTTTTCCATGCGCCGGTAACGCTCCAGGCGCAGTTCGGCCAGTATCTTTTTCAGCTTCTCCGCTTCCGGGTAATAGCCAAGAATATGAATTTCCGTATTTTGCTCATGGGTGCTGATCTCCACACCCGGCACAACTTCGATCCTGCAGTCAAGTCCGGCTGACAGGGCCTGTTCCACGCCGTCAATCGCGTCGTGGTCTGTTATCGCCGCCGCCTCAAGCCCTGCGCCGGCAGCGAGTTCGATCAACCTGCCCGGTGAGAAAACACCGTCCGAGATATTGCTGTGCAGGTGCAGATCAACAAGCCTGTCTTCCTTATGCATCGCCGCAATCACTTTCCGGCAGATTTAGCCTTAGTAATCGTTTTACATTGCCTCCGGAAACCAATTCCAGTTCCGTTTCGTTAAATCCTCTTTCGGCAAGGGCCTCCTGCAGGATACCGTAACAGGAGGCATCGTTGATCCCGTCCACCGTGGATTGAATGCCGTCAAAGTCGGAGCCGATCGCCACATGTTCTACTCCCGCCACCGCGGCAACGTGGATAAAGTGGTCTACCAGCTGATCCAACCGCGCGGTCTCCTGGCCCGAAACAAACGGAGGGTAAAAACTGATCCCGACCGCCCCTCCTTTCTCCGCCAGGGCCCTGATCTGCTCGTCGGTCAGGTTGCGTGGATGGTCGCACAAACGCCTGGCATTGGTATGTGAAACCAGCGGCGGGCACGGCGCAATTTCCAGGGCCTCAAAGTAACCCCGTGGTGAAATATGAGCCAGGTCGAGAATGATCCCCTTTTCGGCCATGATTTGAATTGCCTTGCGGCCCATGACGGTCAACCCGCCACCGGCGGCGGCCTCATTAATCCCGTCAGCGAACCAGTTCCGGTTGTTCCAGGTAGGAGAAAGGCACCGCACGCCCAAACGGAAAAATATATCCAGCAGCTCCAGGCTGCCTTCCAGCGGTTCCGCCCCCTCGAGCGCCAGCAGGCAGGCGATTTTCCCCTCTTTTTCGGCATCCGCCAGGTCAGCCAGGGTCTTGATTCCGGCCAGCGCATCACGATTTTCCAAGAGGCAATAATCGTAACGGTTGACATACTCCAAACCCTGCTTCAAATAATAACCGCCGGGTTTACCGAGAGCCGTGCAGATGGCAAAAAACTGCAGCGTTACACCACCCGCACGCAAGCGGGGCAGATCAATATGGCCGGTCGAATTGAGCCGCATAAACCGGTAGTCTGCCCGGTCCAACAGCAGAATCGTATCACAATGACAATCGGTAATTGGAAAAGTTGCCTTAGCCACGTATACATTTTACTCTAGATATTAAAAAAAAACACCCTTCTTTATGATTAAAGGGTGTTTTATCTTTGAACCTTGGTTAGCGGGTTATGCTGCCGTCAGCGCGGTTCGACGATTAATTTTATGGCGGTCCGTTCTTCCCCGTCGATGTGGATATCCGTAAAGGCGGGTATACAGATTAAATCAATGCCGCCAGGCGCGACAAAGCCTCTGGCGATCGCGACCGCTTTAACGGCTTGGTTGAGAGCGCCTGCTCCAATCGTTTGAATTTCCGCTCCGCCCCTTTCCCGCAGGACCCCGGCCAGCGCACCGGCTACAGAATTGGGATTAGACTTTGCTGAAACTTTTAATACATCCATTTAGTAATAAATACCTCCCCGCACGTATTTTGCTTGTTTATACTTCGTCTTCCAGTTCAGAATTCCTGCCTGAATTATAAGAATTTTAATAATAATTTCATGCACAGCGGAATATCTGTCCATTCTAACGCAAATCTTCACTCGAATATTTACAGTTAAACATTAATATATATAATTCATAATAATCTGACATTATTCGACAAAAAAATTACTTATCGAACACATAGACTTTCCCCGCATCACGGAATGCAAACAGGTTTTTGGCATTGTTCCCCCGGGTTCGGTTCATGAAATATTCCAGTATCTCTTGCCACGGTTCATAGCTTTCTTCCGACAGCTCCAGTTCTTCCGGGCGGATTTCACTGATCAACGTTTCGCCATAGCGGTCGCGGATATAATGGGTAATGAGGCTGATTTCATCGTTGATATAAATACCGCAGAGGTCTATTTCGATCTTGGTAAAACCGCGAAGCGTTTTTTTGCGGACGGCAACCTTGCGATGTTCTTTCTTTTGTAAAAAGTGGTACGCTTCAATGTTCTCTTCAACTTGACGGCAAAAGGTTATGTAATCTTCCTTATCCAGTTCATTCCTGACCATATAAGAAAGACTGCACGTTGAGGAAGCCAGGTTAAAGCTGATGGTGAAAATATCGGGAAACTGGACCAGCAAATTGATGATCATGCTGACGTGGTATGAGTCCTCCAAGCAATCGCCTTTCATATGGCTCCCCCTTTTTGGCGAATTATAATCAATCTTATTCCATAAAGCCCGTATCTAATCCTGCCCCGGAAGAAAAAAAGTGCCCTGCGGGCACACTAACAAATTGTGCAAGTGTTGATATTATTAGGTTATTTTACTTGGCATAGTCAACGACCCTGGTTTCCCTGATCACGGTTACCTTGATCTGCCCGGGGTACTCCAGATCACTCTCGATTTTCTTAACAATATCCCGGGCCACCTGGATCGAGGCGTAATCGTCGATCCGCTCCGGCTTAACCATAATCCTGATTTCACGGCCGGCATGAATGGCGTAAGCCTTCTCCACCCCGTCAAATGAATCAGCGATCTGCTCCAACTTCTCGAGGCGCTTGATATATACTTCCAGCGTTTCTCGCCGGGCGCCGGGGCGCGCCGCGGAAATCGCATCCGCCGACTGGATCAATACGGCTTCCATGGTATTAAAATCGGTATCCCCGTGGTGTGCCGCGATGGCATTAACAATGACTGCAGACTCCCTGTACTTCTTCGCCAGATCGGCTCCGGTAAAAACATGCGAACCTTCGGTTTCATGATCTACGGCTTTGCCGATGTCATGGAGCAGGCCCGCCCTTTTGGCAAAGGCGATATCCAACCCCAGTTCTGCGGCCATAGTCCCCGCCAGGTTGGCCACTTCAATTGAATGCTGCAGGACATTTTGCCCGTAGGAGGTCCGGTAACGCAATTTTCCCAGCAACATGATCAGCTCCGGGTGCAAACCGTGCACACCGGTCTCAAAGGTGGCGCGCTCTCCCTCCTCCTTGATCTGGGCTTCCACTTCTTTGCGCGTTTTCTCCACGATTTCTTCGATCCGGGCCGGGTGGATCCGCCCATCGCTGATCAGTTTCTCCAGGGCAAGCCTGGCTATTTCACGCCTGATCGGATCAAATCCGGAAAGAATTACGGCCTCCGGAGTATCGTCAATGATCAAATCAATTCCGGTGAGTGTTTCCAGGGCCCTGATGTTGCGGCCTTCCCTGCCGATAATTCGCCCCTTCATTTCGTCGTTTGGCAATGAAACCACTGAAACTGTGGTTTCCGAAACATGATCCGCCGCACACCTCTGAATAGCCATGGTAATTACTTCACGCGCTCTCTTGTCCGCTTCCGCCTTGGCCTGGCTCTCCACTTCTTTAACCATCTGCGCCATTTCGTGGGAAATCTCATCTCTGGCCCGCTTCAGCAAAAAATCTCTTGCCTCTTCCATGCTCATACCGGAAACCTTTTCCAATTCAATTAACTTCTGCTGGCAAAGGCTCTCGAGCTTCTCCCGGATACTTCGAATTTCTTCCTCTTTTTTTCTTAAGTCATCCTCTTTTCTTTCAATAAAGCTTGTTTTGCGATCGAGGCTTTCTTCTTTCTGCATCAGGCGGCGTTCGATCCGTTGAAACTCGGATCTCCTCTCCCGGCTTTCTCTTTCCAGTTCACTTCTGAGACGATGCGATTCTTCCTTCGCTTCCAGGTATTTTTCTCTTTTAATCGCGTTGGCTTCAAGCTTGGCTTCTTCCATAATTTTTTGCGCCGCCGCTTCCGCGGAAGCGATGCGGGCTTCAGCGATCATCTTGCGGGCGAAATAGCCTATCGTTACCCCTAAAGCCAAACCGGCAGCTCCAATAAGGACTATTTCCATTAACTGTTCCACCTCCGTTTCTTTAATGGCATAAAAAAACTGTGTCTTCAGAACACAGCTTAAAAGAGATCCCAGTATAAAACCTGCCAAAAACGAAACCCTGTGCAGGACATTATGCTTTTGTTATCAATCTATCTCAGCGCCTCTTCAAGCGCCAAGTGTTCTCTTTTAAGATATGAACTGATAGCTAGTGAATCTATTACTCGAATATAAATCAAGACTATTTTACCTTTATGCCAAAGTTATGTCAAGAAATGATTTATTCGAGACTAACCCGGGCAAAGTCACGCAGCACCGCTTTAATCACCTGACGGTCAAAACCGCGCCGCTGCAAATACGCAGCTTGCCGACGAACCCAACGCGCGTCACGGCAACCGCTATCTTTGGCCGTTCTTTTTTCCATGATTGCCCGGGCCCGGGCCAAATCTTCCTCCGGGGTAAAGTAATCGTCAATCCTGCTTTCAACAATTTCTTGCGCCAGCCCCTTCTTTAAAAACTCTATTCGGGCGCGGTAAGGACCGAAGCCCCTGCGCAGGCAGCTTTGCAAAAGCTCCCCGGCAAAACGGAAATCGTCCAGGTAACCGAGCTCCTGCATCTCGGTCACAACCGCAACAATTACTTTATCCTGGAATCCTTTCCGCTGCAAGTATGCTTCCACTTCCCGCCTGCTCCGCTGGCGATAGCGGAGCAGCCGTAAAACACGCCCGCGGGCTTTACGCAACTCATCTTCTCCGTTCAATCTAGGCCAACCCCGTTACGCCGTCCCCGGCCGATCTTTTTCCGGCAACAAATCCACCGCGGCCCTTGCCGCTACCGGCAGGCCGCAGGCTTCCCTGATCTCCCGTTCAATTTCCCGGGCTACGGTAGGATTTTCTTTCAAATAGTCCCTCACGTTTTCCCGGCCCTGCCCCAAACGGTCATCTTTATAGGAATACCAGGTTCCGCTCTTGTTAATAACCTTTAACTCCAAGCCCAAGTCAATCAGTGAACCTTCAGCGGAAATGCCAAACCCGTAAAGGATATCAAAATCCGCCGCTTTGAAAGGAGGCGCAACCTTATTTTTAACTACCTTGACCCTGGTCCGGTTACCGATAATGGTGTCATTCCCCTGTTTTAACGATTCCACCCGCCGCACATCAAGGCGGACCGTGGAATAGAATTTTAGCGCCCTCCCCCCGGGGGTAACCTCCGGATTGCCGAACATTACGCCGACTTTTTCCCGGATCTGGTTAATAAAAACGGCGATAGTGCTGGATTTACTGATGGCGCCGGAAAGTTTGCGCAGCGCTTGCGACATCAAACGGGCCTGCAGCCCGACATGGGCGTCCCCCATTTCCCCTTCGATTTCCGCGCGAGGCACCAGGGCGGCCACGGAATCGATCACCAGGACATCAATGGCGGCGCTGCGCACCAGTGCTTCGGCGATTTCGAGAGCCTGCTCACCGGTATCAGGTTGGGAAACCAGCAACTCGTCAATGTTAACCCCAAGTTTGGCCGCATAATGGGGATCGAGGGCATGTTCGGCATCGATAAAAGCCGCGTATCCGCCCCTTTTTTGAGCTTCGGCAATCACATGCAGGGCAACAGTGGTTTTACCCGAAGATTCCGGTCCGAAAATCTCGACTACCCTGCCCCTGGGCAGCCCTCCCACGCCTAGGGCCAGATCAAGTGACAGGCAGCCCGTAGGAATCACATCGATCCCGGGCTTGACGTTTTGACCCAGTTTCATCACCGAGCCTTTGCCAAATTGTTTCTCAATTTGGATTAAAGCCGCTTCCAGCGCTTTATCCTTCTCCATTTTTTAACAACCCCCTTTACCGTGGGCTCCCTTGGCATCCATACCACATTTATTCTTGATCGGGCAGTTATTTCCTGCCTTTTCAACCAAAAAATATTCTCCGCAACGCCGTATAAACCGCCCCCTGTCTAAAAAGCTCACTCCGGTAAAGAGCGATCCCGCCAACTGTGGCCGGCTCAGTAGTAAAATGAAGCTCCTGCTCCAAATATTGTGCGATCTTTGCCCGCGGGAGCGGGTAGCGCAGCCTTCCCAGGGTCAGGTGAGGCCGGTACTCCCTTTGCTCGATTGTAAATCCATGCCGCAGCAAGGCCTTTTCCAGGGTTGAAGCGATCTCCTCAACCTGGCTGGAGCCGTCAAGGAGCCCGACCCAGAGTACACGCGCCCGATGGGGCACAGGGAACACGCCCGCTTTACCGAAGCGCAAGTTGAACGGCGCGGCGGAAACCGCCGTTTCTTCCATCGCTTGCACAGTTTCCGGCACCCGCTCCTCTTTCACCTCGCCCAGAAATTGAAGGGTGAGATGCATCCCGTGCGGCGGAGCCCACTTGACCCCGTCCAAGAAACCGGACAGGCGCTGCTGCAGGGAGTGAACTTGCTGCTTTTGTTTTTCTGAAAGGTCGATCGCGATAAACAATCGCATTAACTGAGCTCCTCAATTTTTCGCAATTAATCATCAGGCGTTCAGAACTCAGTAGTCAGAATTCAGAATGCTGCGAAACGATAAACTGTCTTTTTTATTCTGACTTCTGGCTCCTGACTACTGTTAATCAGCGTTTGTAGTGACGCTGCAGCATAAATGAATCTTGAAACTGCTGGACGCTAATCAGGTCGGCCATCACCAGCGCCTGCCGCCCTTCCGGCGAACGGTTGAAGTAGAGGACCACCAGGCTGTATGGATTTTCCGCAGGGGCATTGAGTCCCCGCATCCCGGCGGCGCCGGTGGTGCCGGCATTGATGAGGGCGCTGCCCTGATCAAAGGCGATTCCGGCCCGGTGGTTATGCCCGCTTAAGATAACTGGAACCTTCCCTACAAACAGCTCCCCCATTATCGGGTGGTGTACCCCCAGCAAGTCGGGCCAATGGGTTTCATTTTCGAATAATTTAAAGGCATCCTCTGCCGCTTGCCGCAAAACTCCCTCCGGCGCCACTTCCATTAACTGAACCTGTGAAGCGGGGTCGGCGATGCCGGCTATGCGCAACCCTTCCAGCTCAATAATGGCATGATCGAGGACTAAAACGCCTCCCCGGCGCATCGCCTCAATTACCTGGGGGGAGTCGTGGTTTCCCGGGATAAAGATATACGGCACCGGCAGTGAGGTTACCCGGGAAACGAGTTCGGATTCCAGTTCAGTACCGTAATCGGTAAAATCACCGGTGTCGATGACCAGGTCGATTTTAAAGCTGCTGACCACCTTCTCGATAAAATCGAAGGCAGCCGGGTTGTTGTGGATGTCGGAAACATGAAGCACCCGGAGTGTGTTTTCCGAAGCCATGGGGTGGACTTGTTCCAGCTGCCGCGCGAGATCGTGCAGGTTGGCGGTCATCACTTCAAGCTGTTCGCCGAGAGCCTTGAGTGTAGACAGAGCCTGATCGGCCAGCCCGACCACCCATGGAGCCGCTCCAAGGATGCCTTTATACCGTGGCGATTCAAAAGCATTTAGATCATAGGGGTAGATTACCGTAGCGGCAAACAAGGCCAGGAACAGCAAGGCCGCCATCAGTCCGCCGAGGAGTACACACCGCCCCTTGCGGTTCCGGGCAAGCAGAAAAACCGTTCCCGCGCCGCAGATAAACGAGATTACGGCGGATCGCGCCAAAAAAAAGAGCAGCTTGGATTTAAGCTGTACTTCGAAAAAGCTGAAATTTTGGGTTTCGGCCAGGTTTTCCAGGCCGGAAGCCAGATACTCAAGATCCACATTCTGAAGAGTAACCCGCAGCGTGAACGGAAACCAGTGCGTCACCGCGCTTAACTCCCCAATCGGTGGGATGAAGACCACCGTTTCACCCCGCTGAAAGGGAACCAGTTCAACAGTAAACTCAAAAGCGCTGACCACAAAAGCGGTGGCGCTGAACAGGGCGGCGGCAATATAGACTCCGAGCAAGGAGAGAAACAGCAGGACCGCCCATTCAATCAGCGCATCTCGCTTAGGCTTTGTCATCATCCGGCATCATCCTCCACAGCATGGCCAGCGCGGTTTGGGCCGCTCTTTCTTTGACAGCCCTTCGCGTTCCGGTTAAATTGAGTTGTTTGCAGTTAACCCCTTCTCCGAAAGCAACCGCGACAAAAACCAACCCTACGGGGCGCCCCGATCCGTCGCTTTCCGGGCCGGCGATGCCGGTAATACCGACCCCTGCGTCCGCGGTGAAAAGAACACGGGATTTTAGAGCCATGGCCACGGCTACCGCTTCGCTCACCGCGCCTTCCGCCTCGAGCAGATTCTGTTCAACACCGAGGGGATCGATTTTCGCTCCAGGTGAATATGCCACCAGAGATCCCTTTAAGATATGAGAGCTTCCGTGAATATCAGTGATCAGGTCGGAAAGCAGTCCGCCGGTGCAGGACTCCGCCAGAGCCAGGGTTAACTGCCGCTCTTTCAAACGGGACACTACCGCCCCGGCCAGGGTCTCCTGATCAACCCCGTAGATGTAATCCCCGATCGTGCGCCGCAGCCTGGTTTCGGCTTCATCCAGTTCATTCACGGCCGTGGCGGGAGCGCCGTAAGCCTTTAGCTGCAGGTATACTTCCATCCCCCTTGCAGTCAGCGAAAGGGGGTGGGAAAACGCTCCCGCCTGCTTAATCTTTTCCGCCAGGAGTGATTCGCCCAATCCGGCGCACTTAAGGGTCCTGATGAACCAGCTTGCGCCAACCGGCGCCGCCGAGTTCAGGAAAGGAAGCACAGACGCTTCGAACATGGGCTGCATCTCTTGAGGCGGTCCGGGCAGCAAAATAATCCAGCGCCGCCCTGCCGGCACGATCGCCCCGGGGGCTGTGCCCTTCGGGTTATCCAACCGCCGGCTCCCCTTGATCGCCATGGCTTGCTTGCGGTTAGAGAGCGGCATCGGGTAACCGTAACGGGCAAATAAACGTTCGATTTGCTCAAGCCACTCCGGATCAAGCAGCAGCGGTAAATCTAAAAGACGGGCCACGGCTTCCCTGGTCAGATCGTCATCGGTGGGACCCAACCCCCCGGTACAGATAATCGCGTCGCAATGTGGCAGCGAGTGCCGCAGCGCCGTGATAATCGCATCCATGTCGTCAGGAATTACCCGCAACTCGCGGACCTGGATCCCGCTGGACCAGAGCCTCCCCGACAGGTAGAAACCGTTGGTATCGGCTACCAACCCGGTCAGCAGTTCACTGCCGATGCAAAGCAGATCAACTTTCATGCTAGATCACCGCCGCATGGTTTTTCCCTATTATACCACGGCTAACACGCCTCTTTGCGGTGTGAGATTTTTTGCCGCAGGATCTCGCCGGTGATTTTTTCTTTTTCCAGGACATAATGCGCAATTTCCAAAATCAGCTCCTTTTGCCTGGCCAGTACGGCGGAAACCCACTGCTCCTGCGCACCGATAATCTGCTGGATGCTCCGGTGCAGGATTCCCCTGGGCAAATCCTTAATGCTGACTACGCCCAGGGATGACAAACCGGCGCCGATGATCCTCTTTGCCAGCTCTACCGCCTGGTTGAAATCTGCGGCGGAGCCGGTGCTCCGGTTACCCAGCAGCAGCGTTTCACTGACGGCGCCGCCCAGCAGGACGGCGATCTGCTGCTGTAGATGGTCACCGGTATAGATATAATAGTCGCGCTCCGGCTGCTGCCGGATATAGCCCAGCGCCTTGCCCCGGGGAGTAATGGTTACTGTCGAGATGGAGCCCGGCTTAATCGCTTCGCTGACCAGGGCATGGCCGGTTTCATGGACGGCGATGCGCCATAGCTCCTCCCGGCCGGGCTTCCTTTCCAGCTTTTCACCCATAATAACCTTGTCGATTGCTTCCAGAATATGCTTTTCCAGGATCCGGGTTTGTTTTTCGCGCATCGCCAAAATGGCGGCCTCATTGGCCAGGCTCTCCAGGTGCGCCCCGGAAAAACCGAAGGTTTCACGGGCTATCTTCGCCAGATCGACCGCTTCGTCAACCGGCTTATTCTTCAGGTGCAGTTTCAGAATCTGCTCCCTCCCTTCCAGGTCAGGCAGATCAACCTGGACAATCCGGTCAAACCGCCCGGGGCGGAGCAAAGCGGAATCAAGCGCCTCAGGCCGGTTCGTGGCGCCGATCACCAGGATATTGATCTCGTCGTTTCCGCTCAGGCCGTCCATCTCGACCAGCAGTTGGTTCAAGGTCTGGTCGTATTCCAGGTGGCTGCTGTGGGTGCCCCTTTTACCACCCAGGATATCCATTTCGTCAATAAAAAGGACGGCGCTTTTTTTGTTTTCACGCCGGGCTTTGCTGCGGCACGAGCTGAAAAGCTGCCGCACCCGCTGGGCCCCTACCCCGGCGTACATTTCTATAAATTCGCTGCCGGCTACGCTCAAGAAAGATGAATCGGTATAACCGGCGGCGGCCTTGGCCAGCAAGGTCTTGCCGGTGCCGGGCGGGCCGACCAGCATAACCCCTTTCAGGGGGCGGATGCCCATATGGCTGATATCTTGCGGTTTCAGCACGAAATCGAGCGCTTCCAGCAGCTCTTTTTTGGCCACCTCCTGCCCTCCGATCTGGTTGAAACCGATCTGTTTTCGGCCGGGTTTTTCTCTACCCAGCGCATTAAAGCGCGGCGTTTTTAGATTGGAAAAACGGAACAGGACCAGGAACAGGCCGGCCAGCAGAACCAAAGGGATAAAGCCGGATTGGTGCCACATCAAAATCACGATCAACGCCGCCGCCAACCCGATCAGAACATCGCGCATCGCTTATGCTCCTTCCCCATCAGGACGGTTTAACGGGATCAGCTGGTAAAGGTAAGCGCTTCCGTCGCGGGCCTGCAGGTAGAGGTAATGATAGTCGACCGAAAACTGAACTTCGGCCAACCCGTAAGCCGCGGCGGTCAAATGAATCGTCTCGCCCACCGAACGGTAGTTGCCCAATTTTGCCGCTTCATAAAGATCCGGGCTGACGGCCCGCGCAAAGGAGTCCAGCCTGCCGTTGCGCTCATCGGTGACCTGAATTAAAAACGGCTTTTGTTTATGTTCTTTCGCCAGCTCCCAGATCTCTTCCACAACTTCCTGCAGCGAACCGGTGTACCGGGCGCTCGTTTCAATTACCAGGATAGGAGACCCGTTTTCCCGGATTAGCACCGCATCTTCAACGCTTTCCATGCGGCGCAGCGCGCCGATGAAAGGCTCCATCATTAAAAAACGCTGGCGGTAATAACTAAAACCAAAAAAAAGACCCAGCGCCAGCAGCGCGGTAGTAATTATAACAGGCCAGCGATACTCCGCCATCAGCAAACCCGCTCCCTTGTTTACATAATGCTATTCAATTATACCAAAGAAGTTTTCCCGCAGCAACAGCGAGGTTTTTCCTATTGTTTGATTAGCAGTCCGGTTCTTGAATAAAATAAGGTTCGCTTCCCCAAAGGTCGTACGGTGAAGCGGCGCTCACTTGAAGCGAAAGCCAGCTTCCCGGTTTGATCGGGTGAGCGGAGCGGAAATAGATCCGGCCGTCCACCCCGGGAGCCTGGTGCTGGGTGCGCCCCCAGTACAGGTTCGGGGCGCGGCGGGAAGCCCCCTCTGCCAGGACGGTAACTCTGGACCCGATCAGCCTGCGCTGCAGCGCCGCCGCTATTCTTTGCTGTGCCTCCATCAGCGCCCGGCGGCGTTTTTCGCCGACCCGTCGGGGTGGCTGTCCCGGCATGATCGATGCCGGGGTCCCCTGCTGGGGGGAATAGGCAAAAACGCCGACCCGCTCAAAGGGATGTTCGTGCAAAAAAGAGCTCAGCTCATGGAATTGCCGCTTCGATTCGCCGGGAAAGCCGACCATGTAGGTGGTGCGCAGGGCCAGATCCGGAATTTCACGGCGCAGCCGGTTTACCAGGGATATCACCTCTTCCCTGGTATAGCAACGCCCCATTTTTCGCAGCACTTCGCTATTGACATGCTGCAACGGCAGGTCCAGGTATTTGCAGATCCGCGGTTCCAGGGCGATGATTTTAATCAACTCGCCGGTAAGGCGTGTTGGATACGCATAAAGCAGCCGCAGCCAAAACCGCCCTTTCACGGCAAGTATCTCTTTTAAAAGACCCGCCAGGTCCGGCCCGCTTTCGCTGTCGCCCCCATAAGCGGTTGTATCCTGGGCGACGAGGTTAATCTCGCGGGCGCCCCGTCCTAAGAGCAGCTCTACTTCGCTGACAATGTCCGGCGCCGAACGGCTGCGGTACGGCCCGCGCAAGGAGGGGATTACGCAGTAGTGACAGCGGTTGCTGCAGCCTTCGGCGATCTTCACGTAAACGCTGTGCGGGGCGGTAGTCACCAGGCGCGGCCCCAGTGAAGCATATGCGGCCCCTGGAGGTTCCAGCAGGAGCTCACGTGAACCGGCCCGGCATCGCTTTAAGAATTCGACCAGGCCGTGATAGCTGTGCACCCCGATCACCCCGTTCAGTTCCGGAACGGTTTTAAGCAGTTCCCTGCCGTAACGCTCGGAAAGGCAGCCGCCGGCGATGATCAAAGTTTCTCCGCCCCGCCGCTCCCTGGCGTAGCGAAGGATGGTGTCGATGGACTCCTGCTGGGCCTCTTCAATAAAGGCGCAGGTGTTGACGAAAATAATCCCTGCTGCCGCCGGGTCTTCCGTTAGCCGGTAACCGCTCCTGGACAGCAGGCCGAGGATCTCTTCGGTATCAATCCGGTTCTTGGCGCACCCCAGGGAAACTGCGGCGACAAGCCTCTCTTTGCCGGCCTGAATCTTCAAGCAATACATCCCTTTATGTGCCGTATTTCCAGTCAAGGCGTCCGGTCAAAATGCAAATTGGCCGCGCCTGTTTGGCTGTATTGGATAAGCCGCTGACTACTATCGGAGGGAAAAAGAAAAATTATGCGGCTGCCGGTGGTGCTGGACCGTTTCGATCTCAATTGCATTTACCGTCATCGCCACCCCTTCCGGGTTACCGATCCGGATCCAGATTTTTTGCGACGCCGTGGCGGTCCATTCTTCTCCCCGCTTGAACATACGCTCGATCAGGGGAAAAGCGGCGCCGTCTACCTCGACGCGGATCCAGCACCAATCGTTGAAAGTCAGCTTCATCTCGATTTCGGAGACGCCCCGCACGCTATAAACGGTTTCGCCGGCGGCCATCGATTCAAGCGCAACTTCCGCCTGCGGTTCCGGCTCGGAATCGCCCGGCTTTGGCTCCCGGTCGTTTTGATCGTCACGCCAACCGTTATCTGCGGTGCCGCCCGGTTCAACGGCTGGACGCTGCCGGAAATAGCCGCCTCCCCACCAGATTGCCCCGACCAGCAGAGCAAGGACCAGGGCGGCTATGGCAGTGTTAAATGAAGGCTTTTTCCCTTCCACCCGGTAGCGGCGCGGCCGGGGCGGCGCCGGGGGCGGTTCGTCCTGCGCCTCACTAAAGCCGCCTCCCCGGAGACGGCGGTAAACGGCAAGGACATCTTTCGGGTCGAGGCCGACAGTTTCCGCATAGTTGCAGATCGTCCCCTTTAAATACACCTCGCCCGCAAACAAGGACAGATCGCCTTTTTCCAGGGCTTCCAGGTAACGTTTCTGGATTTTTGTCCGGTTGCTTATTTCGTCCAGGGTAATCTGTTTTTCCTGGCGGGCTTGCTGTAACAGCTCCACCAGCTCCCTCATCATTGCCCTCCCCCTCGCTTAACTTCCGCCTGAATCCTACGGGTTTATTTTTTGTTTGAACTCCTCGTATATTTTGATCGCCTGTTCCGGAGTGATGATCACCTCACGCGGTTTGCTCCCTTCAAACTGCCCCACCACGCCGCGGCGCTCCAGGTCGTCGATCAAACGCGCCGCCCTGGTGTAGCCGATGCGAAAACGCCTCTGCAGCAAGGAGATCGAAGCCTGGCCGGTGCGGACCACCAGCTCGACGGCATCCGGGAAGAGTTCGTCGAGATCATCCAGATCTCCCTCGTCAACGTCCAGGGCGTTAATCTGGTTTTCATAATCCACCAGCCCCTGTTCCTTGATAAAATCGTTAATCGCCTTGACCTCGCGCTCGCTGACATATGCGCCCTGGACGCGGAAAGGTTTCACCGCACCGACAGGATAAAACAGCATATCGCCGCGGCCAAGAAGCTTTTCGGCGCCCGCCATGTCGAGGATCGTCCTGGAATCGACCTGGGAGGAGACGGTGAAAGCAATGCGCGAAGTAATATTGGCCTTGATGATACCGGTCAGCACATCCACCGAGGGCCGCTGGGTGGCGATGACCAGGTGGATCCCCGCCGCCCGCGACATCTGGGCCAGGCGGGTAATCGAATCCTCTACTTCTCCCGGAGCGACCAGCATCAAATCGGCCAGCTCGTCGATCAGCACGACGATATAGGGCATCGCCTCGCCCTGGCAAGCGCCGGAGGCCACCAGTTCGTTGTAAGCTGCGATATCGCGCACCTCTTCCCGGGCGAAGATTTCGTAGCGGCGGCCCATTTCTCTGACCATATTCCGCAGGGCCAGCGACGCCTTTTTCGGTTCCGTCACCACAGGCATGATCAGGTGCGGAATGCCGTTATAGGCACTCAGTTCAACCACTTTGGGATCGATCATCAGGAAGCGTACCTGGTCGGGTTTAGCTTTAAAAAGGATGCTGACAATAATTGTATTCAGGCATACCGATTTGCCCGCCCCGGTGGCTCCGGCGATCAGCAGGTGCGGCATCCTGGTCAGATCGGTAATGACCGGGACTCCGGTAATGTCTTTGCCCAAACCGACGGTCAGGGGAGATGTGCTCACCTGGAACCCGCTGTCGTCCAGAACTTCCCGCAGGTAGACCAGGGCGATAATCTTGTTCGGCACCTCGATTCCCAGGGCCGCCTTGCCGGGAATGGGCGCTTCGATACGCACCAGGGGCGCGGCGAGGTTAAGAGCCAGGTCATCGGAAAGGCTGATGATCTTGCTGACCTTTACCCCTGCTTCCGGCTGCACCTCAAAACGGGTTACCGTCGGGCCTGATTGAACGTGGATAACCCTGGCTTTAACGCCAAAACTCTGCAGCGTACTCTCCAGGAGCCGGGCCCTGTCCTTGATCCCCTTGACCTGCTGGTGCTCCCCGGTCCGGCTAGGCCTGACAAGAAGTTCCAGCGAAGGCAGGAGATAGTGTTTCCGGTAACCGGAAACCGCTTTCCGGTATGGCGGCTCTTTCTCTTCGGCAGAATGTACCAGCGCCAGCCGGCGCTCTTTCTGGTAAATAGAGGGCTGGGGGAAGCTATTTTCCTCCTTCCACTCGGCAGGATGCTTCTCCACTTCCGGCTCCGGAGCGGGCTGAACCGCCGCTGCAACAATGGAGGCGTCACGGCTTTCTGCTATTTTTTTTTCCTTTTGGGCCAGCTCTTCTTCCGAAGCGGTCATGAGCACTTCGTAAAGCTCTTTAAGGTAGCGGGCGAAATACTTCGCCAGGCGCAGCAGCCAGCGAAAAGCTTTTTTCAACTGGCGCAGCAGCTGCGTGATGGAAACATTGGTGATCAGGAGCACCGAAACCAGGGCCAAGGCGGCCAAAACGATCTTGCTTCCAACTTCCTGGAAGCAGTAGAACAAAACAACAGCTATGGCGGCGCCGATCACCCCGCCCCCCTGCATCTCCCAGCCCATGCGAAAACTCTCCCGCCAGAAAACGCTTCCGGCCAGCTCATGTTTCAACTCGAGCATCAAGCCGAGGTGGGCCCAAATCATGAACAGCAGCAGGAGGATAATGAGCCCGATCAGGCGTGTCTTGATGTTGAAAAGTTGCTGCGGCAGGATAAAGCGCAGGGCCAGGGCGCCGATTAAAAACGGCAGCACGATCGCCGTTTCCCCCGCCAGAGTCCGCAAGGTGTTGTGGACAAAACTGCCCAACTCACCGGTCTGCCCGGTATGCTCCAGGCCGGCGTAACAGAAAACGGCAAACGCCAGGATCAGAATCCCCTTAATTTGCGAGCGCATTTCATCCCGCAATCCCGTACGGCGCCTGGCCATTTTCCGTCCTCCTTCCCATATATTACCTGCCAGCTCTATTATACCCGATTATCGCATGACAAGCAAACAGCACTTATCAGCAGGCCGCCGGCAAAATTCCGATTGCGCCGCTAGAGCAGAGAAGCGATTATGACCGCGACGCCGGCGATCCAGCAATAGTAGGCGAAATAATTGAATTTTTGCTGCTTTAGCACCTTGATAAAGACCTTGATCGCAACCACTCCGGCCAGAAACGCGGCCAGGCCCCCGGCGATATAATTGAGCAGCGCCGCCCTTTCAATTCCTAGCGCAACCATCTCCCTGACCTCCAGCAGCGTGGCCCCGAAAATAACCGGGGCGGCCAGCATAAAAGAGTAACGGACCGCTGTAGCCCGATCCAACCCCCGCCACAGCGCCGCGGTGATCGTCGAACCGGAGCGGGAGATACCCGGAATAACCGCAAAACCCTGGAGCAGGCCGACCCAGAGCGCATCTTTGGGCTGCATCGCCGGAAGATCCTTTTTACCCGCCGGCAGCACGGTGAGCAGCTTTAAAATACCGCCGGTAACCAGCAGCATCACCCCGACCACCAGGGTCGACTGAAATAAGATGGCGATATAGTTCCCAAGCAGCAGGCCGATCAAGGCTGTCGGAACAACCCCAACGGCGAGCAGGAAGAGCAACCGCCTCTGCCCGGCCTCCCGCAAGCGAAACAGGTTGATAAAATCACGCCCAAAGACCCAAAACACCGCAAGCAGGGTCCCAAAATGAAGCAGCACTTCCAGGGTTACCCCGGTTTCCTCTATCCCGAGCAGCTCCTGCAAGATGACCAGATGGCCGGAGCTGCTGACGGGCAAAAACTCCGTCAGGCCTTGTACCAAACCGAGTAAAATCGCTTCAAAGAAACTCATTTTCCCCCTCCCGATTCTGCTTGATCTTTTATTTTTCTTTACCGTATAGCAATTATCCTGCCTCAAGCGCCACATAAAATAGTATGCAATATTTACAATATTTTCATACCGGAAGACGGGGTCCGCTCCATGAGGCGGGCCAGGACGGGGATAAGGGGAAGCAGGACCAGCGCACCCAGAAGATTGTAAAGCGTATGGGCATTGGCCACCTGGCGGGGCAGGGTCAGCGCCGTTTTTGAAGCCAGCAGCACCAGGTAAGGAAAAAAAGGCGCCGCCAGGAGCAGGCTGGCCAGGTTAAACAAGAAATGTGACAGTGCCGCGGCGCAGGCCGCCCGGTTCATACCCACCGAAGCGACCAGAGCGGTCGTGCATGTCCCCAGGTCGGCCCCAATCAGCACGGCAACCGCGGCGGGCAAACCGATCGCCCCTTCCAGAGCCATGCCAATGACCAGGCCCATTACCGCGCTGCTGCTCTGCAGGAGCGCCGCCGCGAAAAAACCGGCGCCGACCCCCAGCCACGGCGCCTCGCCGGCGGCCCGGAGCGCAGCCGTGACCATATTGCTTCCGGCAAGGGCGGCGAGGGCGCCACTCATACCGTTGAGCCCGAGCAGCAGCAGGCCGAAGCCAAGTAAAGAAGCCGCCGGTTTGCGGATACTTGGCCGGCGCGCCAGGCAGAACAGCACGCTTAACGCGATCACCGGCAGGGCCAGCCGGTGCAGCTCAAACGAAAGCAGTTGCGCCGTGACTGTGGTACCTACATTAGCTCCGATGATTACGCCCATCCCCTGGGCCAGGTTAAGCAGCCGCGCATTGACCAGCCCCACCACCATCACCGAAGTGAGGCTGCTGCTCTGCAGGGCCGCCGTGACCAGGGCGCCCGCGACAAATCCTTTAGCGGGCGTCCCTACCAGCTTGTGGAGCAGTTTTTGCAAGGCCGGCCCCGCGGACCGGGCCAGCGAGCGGCTCATCAGCCGCAGCCCAAAAAGAAAAAGGCCCAGGCCGGCCGCAGCGCTTATAACATTGTACCAGCTCAAGGCTGTCCCCCCTCCTTTATTTTTACGCGGAGAAGGGGGAACATAGACTTTCACACTCCGGACAAGTGAACCAGCGGGCTTTCGCCTAGCCGCGCCGTTATCCCCTCCGGTGTCCCTCTGCGGGGGTTAAGCGGAGCGGGAGAATGGTCCCCGGCTGGAGGGCCGGGTCAAGGTAGTCGTCGGGGCAGGGGCTGATCAGCCGGACCAGCCGCCCTTCGGTGGCGGAGATCAGCTCCACGATCAACTTGCCGTTGCGGTAATCCAGCTCAATGTACTCCGGCCGGAACGATTCGTAACCTTCCAGGACCAGTTCCGCAGGCAAAGGGGTATAAAGGATCAAGTTGCCACCCCCGCCGCCCTTCTTTCCTCGACCAGCGTTTTCAAGCGGGAAACGGCCTGGCCAAGGCCGCCTACCTCCCGGATTAACCCCAGATCAACAGCATCTTTGCCGACGAGGACCGTACCGATATCACGGGCCAGTGAACCGGTGCTGAACATGAGCTCGCGGAATTTTTCCTCGCTGATCGTGGAATGATTGCAGACAAAGTGAATCACCCGGTCCTGCATCTTGTCCAGGTATTCATAGGTCTGGGGAACTCCGATTACAAAGCCGCTCAGGCGGATGGGGTGAATCGTCATCGTTGCCGTTTCAGAGATGAAGGAATAATCCGAACTGACTGCAACCGGGACTCCGATACTGTGGCCGCCGCCCAGGACCAAAGAAACAGTGGGCTTCGTCATCGTATCGATAATTTCGGCGATCGCCAACCCCGCCTCCACGTCGCCGCCAACCGTGTTTAATATGATCAGCAGCCCTTCTATTTTCGGGTTCTGTTCCACCGCCACCAGCTGCGGGATAATATGCTCATACTTGGTCGTCTTGTTCTGCGGCGGCAGGACCATATGTCCCTCGATCTGCCCGATGATAGAGATCGTGTAGATATTGCTCTCAATATGGGCCACATCCGTCTGGCCCAACTGCTGGATGTTCTGTGCGGGTGAGTCCGGCTTGGGGCGCTCGGGCAAAACCTCCTTGCCGGAGCGCCGCAGCACCGGGCGTTTGCGGTGATGTAGCGTCAATTCGTCACGTCCCTCGCCTGGGGTAAACAACATCTTTAGTTTACGGCAGAATGAGATAGGTTATACCGCCCTTTGACCGGCCGGACGCGGTATAATCAATCACGATTGAGTTGGTTCCCACAGCGGCCCCTCCGTTGATGCCGGGAAGGGTGAAAAAAGGGCTGCGGCGTTTAAACGGCTGGGAAAATTAAACCCAGGATAACCAGCTGCAGCAGCGCCAGCACGACCACCGCCGCCGCGGGGATCAGTAAAGGGCTGACGACGTGGTTGAATTTTACATTAAAATATTCGTTGGTAAGGCTTAAGCATGGGTGCGTAGGGGTAAAGATGTGTCCCATGGCGGAACTGAAGTATAAAAAGGCTACCTGCGCGGGATAAATCGGGCTGCCCGGGCTCAGAAGCGGCAGAAACAGGGGAAAGACGATGGCCACAGCAGCGGCGTTTTCACCGGTAATGAACCCGATCAGGGCTGGAAACAGAAACATGATCACAAGCAGCGGTATACCCGATTTCAGCAGTACCGTGCTTAAACAAACGGTCGCGCCGCTGTATTCCAGCGACTGTTTGAAGAACATGATCCCGAGCACGACCAGGGCCAGTTTAAATTTAATCCCGGGTAAAACCATGTCCACGAAACGCCTTTTAAGCGCGGTGACGAAACCTTTACCCGCCGGCAGGACGCCAAAAAAGGCCGCCCCGATCCCCGCCGCCAGGGTCAGGGGAAAGAACAGCTTGAACCCGGCGGCCAGGATAAGGACGAGCGCAAGCGGGGCTACACTAAAGCTCAAGGCGGCCAGGCGGCGCGGCAGGCCACCGGAAAGCCTCGCCGTTCCTGCCGCAGTTTCCATGGCGCCGGAACCGCCGGGAATGCCTTTAAAAATGATTAAAAAAGCGATTGCCAGGCCGGAAATACTTAAGGAAAGGTTATACTTTGTGATCAGGATTACATTGATCCCGGCCAGCTCTGCAGCCAGGATGGCGCTTGGGAACAGCGGAAAAGCGAAATAAAACGCGTGGCGGAACCAGATATTGACCGAGGCCTGCCGCGCCGGGGAAAGCCCCGCTTTTCGGCCCACCTCTTCGACCAACGGAGCGGCGATAATTGCACCGCCGGGTACGGCCAAAATACCGATCAGGGCCGGCAGCACCGCCGTGAGCAGGCGCAAATCGGTGAACAGCCGGCCCAGGTGCAGGATCATCTTTTGCAGCCAGCCGGCCTTTTTCAACAGGTTCCCCAGGATTTCGATCAGGATGATACTCAGCAAAAGCACCTGCGCCGCCCGGTCGCGGATGGTCAAATAAGCCGCTTCAGCGATTCCGGCTGGCGGGACACCTGCGGCAACGAGCAGGATCAGCCCTCCGGCAAACATCGTCAGCCCGAGATGTAGTTTGCGGTTGATCCCGATTACAATCACCGGCAGGGCAAAGACCATCCCGAGCCACCAGGGCAAATAATCATCTCCCTCAAAAAATCCCTGACCATGAATCGCATGATCAAGGCCTAACCCTGTTCTTCGGCTCTCTTACCCTCAAGCAGTTCGAGGAAACCGGCCGAGGGCCTGACCCGCCAAATATTGTTCTCCTGCGCCAGGCGCCACTTTTCACCGGCCAGAGTGGTTTCTTCGCCGTGCAGGACGACGGTTACGTCCAGCTCCATGATGACGGCGCTACCTGACGGCTGCATGCCGGTAATCTTCCACTCCTTGAGGCTGCCATTGGCTGCATTCAACCAGTTGCGGTAGCGGTTGCCGTCCATTTGAAACCCCGTGCTCTGCAGGGCGTACGCTTCGCGCCAGGCGTTCCAGCGCCCTTTGTTCTTGATCGACTCCAGGTAAATCTCTCCGGCTTCGCGGGCGGAGCGGCCGAGGCAATCAAGCCCCTTTGCTTCCCGTTTCTGCCCGGACTGCGAGGCGCGCTGATCCGCTTCCGCAGCGGTAAAAAAGGCGGCCTTGGGGTAGTTTTCGTTGTTGGCGTCCCAAAGAATATACTCGTCGATCCCCAGCGCCAAGGCGGCATCAATTTGCGCCCTGATCTCCGCAGGTCCGTAAGTGATATAGCTCCCGGGCCCGTACATGCTTCCAAGCCATGTCGCGGTAAAAGCCTGCAGCCAGGGGCGGATGATTGCCGGGTTCTCCACCGCGGCGTTGCGCTTGATCGCGTCGGTCAGCGCACCGGTAATCGTTACGGCCGGTTTTGTATCCGGAAAACTAAGGCCGAACCAGGACGGCACGACCACTCCACCCTGTCTTACCGGAAAATAGTGGCTGGGGTAGATCATCGGGCAGATATAATCGCTGTGGGCGGCAAAATCTTCCCAAATTTGGCCGATGTCGTCATTGTCGCCCCAGGAGTTGGCGATTACCCCGAAGACATCGTAAGAGACGTAGACGTTGTAAGGGGCAAGCTCCGTCCGGGCTTTTTCCACAAAACCCCTGATCGCTTCCGCTTTCGGACGTCCATCGCGGCCGGGATAATATGCCACCTGCTCCATGTATGCCGCTTTATCGGGAAAGCGGATATAATCGAACTGGATCTCGCGAAAGCCCAACAAGGCCGCTTCTTTGGCGATGGCGATATTGTAGTCCCAAAGCTCTTCAATAAACGGATTCCCGTATGCAAAACCGGCGTCCCTGTAAAGTCCGCCGTCCTTGCGCGGGATGCACCATTCAGGCCGCTTTGCCGGTAAAATGTCACTATCCCTGTAAACAACAATCCGGCCGATGGTGTAGATACCGCGATCGTGCAGCTCTTCCAGGATGGCTTTTATATCGGGAAGCGGCACCGGCTGATAATAGGCGTCCAGTTCGTTGACCGCTTCGATCTCGCTCCGGTACGACATCCTCCCCTTGTCATCCTTGATATCGATCACCACCGCATTCAGCTCCGTCTCTTCGAGCAGCTTCAGCATGCGCCGGTAGCGTTCGGTAAAGGCGATGGAGTGTCCGGTGAAGAAAATGCCTCTCGCTTTGACCGGCGGGTTTTCCGGATGGTCCAGGGGAGGCAGCGGGACATAGTACTTGCCCAGTTCAATTTTCATTTCTTCATTGCGCCGCTCCCACTCCTCCTGCCGGCGGCGAGCCTCTTCGGCGGGATCTTCCGCCGGATCTTTCCCGTTCGGGTCGTCAGGGCCGGTGACCGGGCTGGCCCAGAGGCACCCGGCGGCAAAAAGAGCGGCGGCAATCAGTAGCAATAACAGTTTTGTGTACAGGGACGAACGCGGCTGCTTCAGGTCGATAACCTCCTTTTGGCGTGTGGGATGGATAAACTGTCAACTGATACTATACCGAAACACGGGCGAAAAATCGAACCTGAAAAAGTCAGGCTCAGCCGCCTTTAACAGTCCCGGCCGGTCCTCATTCAGCCGCAATTTAGGTCTGGTACAGGAATAACGGCCGCTTGCATTTTGTGCTACAATATACCGTTTAAGTATCGTTTCAGGCATAATTCAGCAAAATGTCACTGCAATCCTGCCGCAAACCTTTAAAGAAGGGTTAAATATCGATAACAGAACCACAAAATATGGCGCCCGGCTCTGGAGCCGGGCGCCAATTCAGGTGGAGGAAATCTCTTTCCTAGCAGGAAAACTTCCGATCCAAATATTTCATCTTCTCGACGATCCCGCCGTATTCCAGTTCCGAATAGGGCAGCATCGCCGCGCCGGAAAAGCCCTGTTCCCGGATCTCGGTCGATTTACGGGCCACTTTTTCGCGGATATAGTCCCAGTAGGGGTGATCGAAGCAGTCTACCGGTTCAGTCAATTTTCCGCCGCGCACACAGAATCCGGTCGCGGTAACGATCGGAGGGCCGTCAAAGAAAGAGGTGCCGCAGCCAATCTTTACCGGCATCAGGGGGCCGGTATGGCTGCCCCGCATGAAACCGGCCACGTAATGGCCGATGCTGTACGGTGACAGGATCTCACCCGTAGCGGGGAAAACACCCTGGACCCGGACCAGCATGATCGGATCATCTTTACCGGTGTACTTGCCGGCGATATTATGCAGCCGGGTGGTGCTGGCGGCAACCGCCTGTTCCCCGGTTTCACGGGAATAAATCCCGGCCACGACAAAACGCTCATTGTCCCGCAGCAAGGCCGCGATATCGTATAGCTCTTCCGGCGAATTGAGTTCGATCACCCGGTCCGCCTCTGTATATTCGACATCCATAATCACAAACTTGAAACCCTTGCTCATCTTCGGCGAAAGGATTAAGCCGGAGCAGTGCATCGGATCGGCGAAGCTTAAGTAAAGGGGGAGGTTGTAAGCGCCGGGGTCGGTTTTATCCGCCGCGAACAAAACAAAAGGCTCCGCTTCTCTCTCTTCAAACTCCATCTCCGCTACGGCCGGCCCCATCCCCTTGACATTGCCGGAAAAAGCGTCGCTCAGGAGATCCTGCCCAGCGCCGTATAGCCCCTGTGCTTTGGCGGTCTTTGTGCCGCTTAAAAAAGCATCCCAGGCCAGCTTATGCACCGCCGGGTTGCCCGTCCCCGCCTGGTGTGTAAGCAATATCGCCACATCATCTCCGGTGCTGCTGATGTAATAATCCAGAATAAGTTTACCCTTTTCCCCGTCGATGTGCTCCTGCACAGCCTCCATCAAAGCACGGCTCGGCCTGATGTGCCCGGCGAGACTGCCGATATCAGCCTTGATCACGCTTAAAGTAACCTTCAAAAATAACGCCCTCCTTTTTCGTTTCAAAACAGATATTTAACTGCAGCGGCAACCCGGTTTCATCAATCACCCCGCTTAATGTGATACTACAATTTATTAATTCTATTAGACTATTAGAAGATCCTGCTTCATATATGTATCATATTTCTTTTTATTTCAGGCCACTTTGTTTAGAGGATTTTATTCCCGCGATCAAGAAATTATAGGGAAGCAAGCTGCAAATTTTTACTCCGGAGTGATTGAATGCCGCGCTCAAAAATCGAAGTGCTGCTGGAGGAGCTGCTCGCCGAACACGGCCTTGACGCCTATCACCTGGAGTACTGTGAGTATGAAGGGCTGGTCCGCCTTTCCGGCCGCGTCCCCGCATGGTCCCAGGTTGTCCTGGCCGGCCACCTGGCCGGACGCTTGAAGGGTGTCACCGGCGTGGTCAACGAAATTATCGCCGCCGGGGATGTTCGGCCTCCCTGCCCGGTCCGGCCCGGCAATCCTGCCGTCACCGGCAGGGCCGACGTGGTCATCATCGGTGCTGGCGTGGTCGGCGCCGCCATCGCCAGGGAGCTGTCCCGTTTCGCTCTGGAAATCGTGATCCTCGAAAAAGATGCCGATGTGGGATGCGGGGCCAGCAAGGCCAATAACGGCATGGTCCACTCCGGGATCGTTCAGGAGCCGGACAGCCTGCGGAGCAGGCTTAACGTGCGCGGCAACGCCCTTTACGCGGATTTGTGCCGCGAACTGGATGTCCCCCTCCGGCGGTGCGGCCTGATCGGCGTGGTCTTAAAAGAAGAGGAACTTTTCCTTTTGGAACTCCTGAAAGCGCGGGGCGAAACAAGCGGGATCCCGGTTGAAATTATCAGCCGGGAACAGGCGCTGGCCCTGGAACCCTCCCTTACCCCCGAAACCAGGGGCGCCTTTTTGGCCCCCACCACCGCCATGGTTTCGCCATATCAGCTAACCGTAGCCTGCACCGAAAACGCGGTCGCAAACGGCGCAAAACTCTTTTTGAATGCCGAGGTTACCGCACTGGAGCGGCGCCGCGGGCGCCTGTATAAAGTGGTGACCACCCGGGGCAGCTTTTTAACCGGTTTCTGTATCAACGCGGCCGGGGTCTATGCAGACCGGGTGGCGGCCATGGCCGGCCCTCCCGAATTTACGATTCATCCCCGTAAAGGCGAGCTCCTGATCTTTGACGTGGAATCAGCAGACCGGCATACTGCGATGGCCGCGGGGATCCTGTCGCTGGGACCTGACCCTTATACCAAGGGCGGGGGGATTTCGTTAACCGTTGACGGCAACCCCGAGTGGGGCCCTACGGCGGTCGAAGTGTCGGATCGCGAAGATACCGCGGTGACCCGCGAAGGGATCAACCGCGTCCTCGAAAAATTCAACCCCCTTCTGCCCGGCTTCAAAGCCAGTACCGCCCTGATTACCTATTTTGCCGGGATCAGGGCGGCCACATACAACGAAGATTTTCATATCGCCCCCTCCCGGCACCTGAAAGGGCTGATTAACGTGGCCGGAATCCAGTCTCCGGGCCTGGCCGCCGCCCCGGCCATCGCGGAGATGGTTGTGGAGCTCCTGCACGATGAAGGCTTGCCGCTTTACGCTAAGCCAAGTTTTAACCCGCACCGCCGGGACCTGCTCCGCTTCAAGCAGCTGGACCGGGCGCAGCAAAACAGCCTGATCCGGGAAAACCCGCGTTACGGCTGCATCGTCTGCCGCTGCGAGCAGGTTACCGAAGGAGAGATTATCGAAGCCCTGCGGCGTCCCGTCCCCGCCCTGACGCTGGATGCGGTAAAGAGGCGCACCCGCGCCGGGATGGGCCGCTGCCAGGGCGGCTTCTGCACCCCGCGGATCCTTCCGATTATGGCCCGGGAACTGGGCCTCCCGCTGGCAAAGCTGACCAAGAGCGGGCCCGGCGCGCCTTTATTCAGCCGTGCGACCAAGGAACCTCCGCCTTCCGGAAGGGAGGCCTGGATCTGTGACTAGCGATCCGTTGACTGTAATCGGAGGCGGCCCGGCGGGGCTGGCG
>JAGUZX010000135.1 GCA_020060545.1 Desulfovibrio sp.
AGGTGCTGCTCCTTGAAGGAAAACCGCGCGATATCGAGCGCCGCTTTATTGTTTTCTTCGGCGTCCCACTCGTCCTGCAGCCTGGTCATGTAAATGGCGTCCACCTCGGGGATGATCGCCTCAAAATCACCGGCCACTTCGTAGGAAACGCGGCGGTTATCCAGAAAGGCGAGGATATCTTTGCCGATTTGGAACTCGGGCGGCGCCACAAAATACTGTTTGACCTCCTGAAACTCGGTCAGCAGCAGGGAAAGGGAGCGCACCGTCCGGCCGCGGAGCAGGTCGCCGACAAAGGCTATTTTTTTCCGGTCGATCCCGCCGCGGTGCGTAAAGCTCCGGCGCAGGGTGTAGATGTCCAGCAGCGCCTGGGTCGGGTGCTGGTCCTTGCCGGATCCGGCATTGATTACCGGTACCGGCCTTTCCGAATCGTTCAGGAGATGCGCGATTTTTTCGGCGAAATTGGCCCGGGGGTGGCGCATGATGATCAGGTCGAAATAGGATGAAAAGGTCCTGACCGTGTCTTCCTCCGACTCTCCCTTCACTTCGGACGAAGTTTTCGGATCGCGCACTTCGGCGCATTTGATCCCCAGGACATGGCAGGCGCTGTAAAAGGAAAGGAAAGTGCGGGTCGAGGGCTGGACAAAGTAAAGCATGGCCTGCTTGTGGTGCAAAGTGGACGCAAGGTATTCCATGCCGGCTTTAGTGCGCGCGATCTCCCTGATTTTGTCGGCGAGATCGCAGATCTCTTCCAAAAAGGCCCGGTTGAACTGCTGGACATTGAGACAATGGAATATTTTTTCCCTTTCTTTCACACGTTTACACCTCACTCATTTTTAGTGGGATTACCCATACCGTGCCCGCGGGGGCTGCAGGCGCCGCCCCTTGTACAGGAATACGGCTGCGCCGGCGCCGGCGGAGCCGGAGGGCTTCCGGTTGAATTAACCGGTTCCGGTCGCTCCCCGAGCCGAGTTAAACCACCCCGCCGGCCCGGAATTTCTCGATCTCGGCCTCGCTGTAGCCCAGGCCGCGCAATATTTCGCCGGTATGCTGGCCCAGTGTCGGGGGCGGTGCGGTTACCTCCCCGGGGGTGAGAGAGAGCTTTACCGGCACCCCGATTAACTTAATCTTCCCCGCCGTCGGGTGTTTTTGCTCCACCACCATCTCCCGCGCTTTTACGTGCGGGTCGGTCAGCACCTGGTCCAGGGTGCGGATCCGGCCGCAGGGGATCCCCGCCTGTTCCATGATCTCGATCCATTCCGCCGTCGTCTTTTGCCCTGTAATCTGCTCCAGGATTTCCTTGAGCTCCGCGGCATGCCGGTTCCGGGCCGCCATATCGGCAAAACGCGGGTCTTCGTTCAAGTCCGGCCGTTTTAACACCCGGATAAAGCTTTCCCAAAGCCGCTGGTTGCCGACGGCGAAGATGACATAGCCGTCGTGGCTTTCAAAGCTTTCGTACGGGGTGATCATCGGGTGCCGGTTCCCGACGCGCTGCGGCGCTTCCCCGGTAGCCAGGAAATGGCCGGCCTGGTAGGTCAGGATGGCGATAATCGAATCCATGAGCGATACATCGACAAACTGACCCCGCCCTGTCCGCTGCCGCACCAGCAGGGCCAGGAGGATCCCCTCCACGGCATGGAAACCGCCCATGATATCGGCGATGGCCACTCCCAGCCGCTGGGGCGGGCCGTCGGGGAAACCGGTAACGCTCATCAATCCGGATTCGCCCTGGACCATGACATCGAAACTGGGTTTGTCCCGGTAGGGGCTGTTGTGCCCGTACCCCGTGATCGAGCAGTAGATGATATCTTCTTTAATTTTCCGAACATCTTCGTAAGCGAGCCCCATCTCGGCGGTAACACCGGCCCGGAAGTTTTCGATCAGGACATCGGTTTCGCGGATCAGCCTGGCGAGGATCTCCATCGCCTGGGGCGCGCGAAAGTTAAGGGTGATGCTTTTCTTGCTGCGGTTAAAAGAGAGGTAATAAGCCGCCTCCCCGTCAACGAACGGGGGCCCCAGAGCCCGGGAGTCGTCCCCTTTTCCGGGGGTCTCCACCTTGATCACTTCGGCGCCCATGTCGCCTAGTTTCATCGCCGCGTAAGGGCCCGCGATAAAACGGCCCAGGTCCAACACTTTAATTCCGTCCAGCGGTTTTTGCACTTTGATCATACTCCTTTGTTAACCTGGCCCATTATGAACTGAAAAGTTCATTTGGTGCCTGGCACCAAATGAACTTTTTGGCGGGCACCGTTATGGACTGAAAAGCTGCTTGCGGATCAGTTTGGGCGGTATGGCGCCGCAGGACAGGATCGCATCGTGCATCTCCCGCATCGAAGCGTCCGGGCGGCGGCGCCTGTACTCTTCGACGATTTTATTGATCTCCAGCTTCCCCATCAGGTAAGTCTGGGGTTGGGTCGGCGTGGCGGTGTAGCGGCGCACCTCGGCCAGGGCGTCGGCCGGCTGCAGGCGGCAGTTTTCCACGAGAAAATCCACCGCTTCCGGCACGCCCATGCCGCGGCAGTGAAGGCTCACGTCGAGGATGATCCGGGCGGCCCGCCAGAGCTGATCCGCAAGGCGGCTTAAACGCTGCACCGGCGAATTGAGATAACCGATCCGCTCCATCAGCTCCTCGCAATAGAAAGCCCACCCCTCGACAAAAAGGTGCGAAAGCATAAACCCGGTTTTACGGGCGGTCGTGCCCAGCCGCACTGCCCAGGCCAGCTGCAGGTGATGGCCGGGATAAGCTTCGTGCAGCGCGGTAAGCGGCAGCTTGCTGTACGGCGCCCCTTTCAACTTCTCTTCCCGGGCTTCCGGGCCGGCCTCATCGCCGGGGGTGGTCACCAGGAACAGGCCCTCCAGTTTTTTTTCAAAAATCCCGGGCGGGATATAGGCGGCGTAAGGGATGACCGGTTTCAAAAAGCCCGGTGTTTCGATGATGCGCAAGCTTTCGTCCGGCGGGATCGAGGCGATGCCGCGTTCAATGACGTAGCGGCGCGCTTCTTCTATCGCTTTATGGTACTCCGCAAGCAGGTTCTCCGCCGCGGGATGGTCGTCCTTCGCTTTTTCAAGGATCTCTTTGACCGAACATCCCGGGTCGATCTCCCGCGCCACGGCTTCCATGGCCGCTTTTGTTTCGTCAAAAAGCCGCCGGCCGGTGGAAAAAAGCTCGGCGGCGTCGTACTCGACCAGGTGCTGTTCGCGCAAGATGTAATTGAACAGCTCCTCCCCGGCGGCAAAATCGCCGGCGGCGGCGGGAAGAATCTCATGCTCCAGGTAAGCGGCGAACTCCTGCATCGCCGCCGAGGCGGCGCTCCCCGCCCCGGCCAGTTTTTCTTGCAGCCCCTGAAAATCTGCCGCCATGGACGGCAGCAGCCCCTCGAAAAGCCCCGGTCCCAGGCGGGCCTGCTCCAGGGCCGTTTCCGCCCAGACCCTTGGGACGCGGGCGGGCTGTAAATTGGCCCGCCCCTCGGCGATGACGCGCGGCGTTTCCCGCACCCGCCCCAGGATCCTTTCCAGCCGTTCTTCCAGGGGGGCAAAATCCTTGACGATCAGGGAAAAAATACCTTCCATTACCGCTTCAAGGTAGATCCGCGGGTTGCGCCGGTGCTCCTCCACCCGTTCGTGGAGCACGAGCTGCGATTTGAGCAGCTGGGTAACCAGAGTATAATCGATCTGCCCTTCCTTGCTGAACCGCTCCGGGCGGCACGATTCCAGATCGGCCAGCGCCGCCTTGCGCGCGCCGTATTTTTCCGCTATGGTGTCCGGGCTGTACTGGGACAATTGATGATCGTAGTCATGGATACCCATGAAAGTCGCCAAATGCGGCTCCCAGGCCAGGTAGCGCCTGGCCAGTTTTTCCGCGTACTCGTTAAATTGAGTCTCGTTCATCAAAAAACCCCTTTTCGGTGCGCTTATTTTTTCCCCGGCTCATACTACTTATTTTTCGCTGTTTTTCATATTTCCTGCCGCTTCACCATTAAAAAACAGTTCTTTTTTTCACCGCCCCGTAGTATAATGATCGTGAACATATGTTCGCAAGGGGTGAGCCCCGTGGCCGGCCGCCGCAAGATTATCTTCCTTGCCGATATGGAGTCCTTTTACGCCAGCGTGGAAACGGCCCTCAACCCGTCGCTGCGCGGCAAGCCCGTGGTTGTCTGCGGGGACCCGGTCCTGCGCCACGGCATCGTCCTGGCCGCCAGCAAAGAAGCCAAGGCCTGCGGGATTAAAGCGGGGCAGCCGGCGTGGGAATGCAGGCGCCTCTGCCCCGGGGCCGTCTTTGTGCGCCCGCATATGCATACTTACCTGGAGTATTCCATGCGCATTACGCAGATCTTCGAGCAATTCACCGACCGGGTGGTCCCCTACTCCATCGACGAGCAGTTCCTCGACCTGACCGGCTGCGAAGGGCTGTTCGGCGCCCCCCGGGAGATCGCCCGGGCCATGATCAGGCGGGTCGGGGAAGAAACCGGGATCCGGTGCCGGATCGGCCTCGGGGAAAACCCGCTCCAGGCCAAAATGGCCTGCGACTGCTTTGCCAAGCGGGCCGAGGACGCTTTTTTTGAGCTGAACGCGGCCAACTACGCCGCGCATACCTGGCCGCTGCCGATCGGCAAGCTTTTCGGGGTGGGGCACCGCATGGAGCGCAACTTCCACCACATGGCCGTCCGCACCATCGGGCACCTCGCCGGCCTGCCCCGGGAGGCCCTGGCCAGGCGCTGGGGCGTCAGCGGCGAAATCCTCTGGCTCAACGCCCACGGCATTGACCACTCCACGGTCGAGCCCGGCGGCGCGGCGCGGCAAAAAGGGGTGGGCCATGCCATGACCCTGCCGCGGGATTACGCCACACCGCGGGAGCTCGCGGTGGTGCTGCTGGAGTTGACCGAAGAGGTCTGCCTGCGGGCCCGCGCCCTGGGGAAAATGGGCGGCACCGTCCACGTCTACTGCCGGGGCGCCGACTTTGACCGCCCCTCCGGCTTTTCGCGCCAAAAAAAGCTGCCCGAGCCCACCTCCGTGACGATGGATGTCTACCCCCACGCGCTGAGCCTTTTTCGCCGCCACTGGGACGGGCAGCCGGTCCGGGCGGTGGGGGTGAGCCTGACCGGTTTAACCGACCGCGACCGCTACCAGCTCTCCCTGTTCAACCGCCGCGCGGCAAAAGACGCCCTCGGCGAGGCCATGGACGGGATCCGGGAGCGTTTCGGCGCCACCAGCATCTTCCGGGCCGCCTCGCTTACCCCCGGGGCCCAGCTTTTCCGCCGGGCCGGCATGATCGGGGGCCACGAGGCATGAGTACAAAAAAACTTTACCACCAGTTCGCCTGCAGCAGCATGATGCTGCCGGAACACCGCGGGCGCCTGGAGCGGCGGCGCCGGGAGGCGCGCCGGGAGGAAGAACACCGCCGCCCCCAGTTTGACGAGCAGCAGAGGGATCAGTTCCAGTATCTCCTGGAGCGGTCGCTGTCGCAGGGTCTGAAGCTGCAGGTTACAATTTTAACCGATCAGGGCTGCCGGATCCTGGCGGGGACCGCAAAACAGGACTCCGCAGCCGGCGTGCTGCGCCTGAAGACTGCCGATGGTGTGCTCAAAGTCGCGGCCGCGCAGATCGTCGCCCTGCAGATTGACGAAAATTCAAGTGGGGATGGTTTTTGACTGGCAGTGCTCCTTTTATTTGTGCGCCAGGCGCGGCACGCTGGGCCCCCTCTGCTCCCATCTCATTTCTCATTCACCAGCGCCGCCAGGTATTTAGGGAGCCGCTGTCCAGCTTGCGCTGCAGATAACGGCGCAGCGTACTTTTTATCCGCCGCCTCGTAAACGGGATCAGCAGGCAAAAACCGGAAAGATCGGTCAGCAACCCCGGGGTAAGCAGCAGCGCGCCCCCCAGAAGGATGCACACCCCGTCGAATATTTTATCCCCGGGAATGATCCCCTGCTCCAGGTCGGCCCACATCTTGCGCAGGACGAACAGCCCCTGGGATTTGGCCAGCAGTACCCCGGCAAAACCCGTGGAGGCAACCAGGAAAATAGTCGGCCACGTGCCGATCCACCGGCCAAGTTCGATCAGCACCCAGAGCTCAATTAAAGGGAGCAGGGTGAACAGCAGGAACAGTTTAAGCATGGCATATACTCCACCCAGAGTTAGTATTGCCTGTTGCCGGCCGTTTTAGAGGACGAGGACCGTGTTTATAGCCCCAGGTCCGCCCGGCCCAGCGGATGCTCCCAGGTGAAATGACCGTCACACCAGGGCTCGCCGTTAACCTTGACCAGAACCGCGTCGACCGTGGGGAACTGGGTTGCGGTTAAAACAAGCGACCGGATAAAGAGCGCCCCGGCAAAAGAGCCCTGCGGGCTTCCCGGGTCGGTCAGTACTGCGGGGGATAAATCAACGATCGCCACCCTGTCCTTGATCCGCAGGTCGAGGATGCGGGTTGTCGCCGGCAGGGTCGGGGCCAGGTCTCCTTCCCCCGGCAGCGGGCCGCGGATCAGCTCTTCGAGAGAGAGGCGCAGCACCCCCAGCGTATGAGGAAACTCCCGTGTCACCTTCTTCATAAATCCTGTTTCACCGGGCTCGTTGCGCGCGACGGCCGCGTTATCGGAAAAATACAGCTCGATCCGGACGGTCCTGTTTTCCGCGCCGCTTTGGTTCTCTCCTTCCGCGCCGTTACCAGGCCCCTCCGGTTCACCGGGTTTCTGCGTTTCGGGCGGTTCCTTTCCCGGATCCGCGGGCTGATCTTT
Source organism: Desulfovibrio sp. (assembly GCA_020060545.1). Lineage (GTDB taxonomy): Bacteria > Bacillota > Dethiobacteria > DTU022 > DTU022 > JAGUZX01. The sequence goes on from JAGUZX010000135.1 coordinate 6,729, forward strand.
GAGCATCTTGATGCCGGCAAAAACTCCAATTGCCACAAACAATATGACCGTCACCAGCAGCAGCAACAGCGATCTTTTCATTTTCTCCCCCCTCAAAACAAGATCAAGAGTCTAGCCCCTTAACTGATCAGTATTTCCTTGATTATTTTCAGGGCCCGGGCGACATCACGGCGGCTAATATCTTTATGGGTGTTGAAGCGCACTTTTTGCGGCCCGAAACGGGTGACAAGGACACCCCTCGTTTTCAGGGAATCCACAAACTGAAAGGCGGTCATATTAGTGAGCTCCGCCACAACAATGTTCGTTTCCACCGCCGCCGGGTCAAGGCGAAGACCCGGTAGCCCGGCCAGGCGTTCCGCCATGTAGCGGGCATTGGCGTGATCCTCCGCCAGCCTTTCCACCATGGTCTGTAAGGCGACGATGCCCGGCGCGGCGATGACTCCGGCTTGGCGCATACCGCCGCCCAGGCGCTTCCGCCAGCGGCGCGCTTCTTTGATCCAATCCCGCGGCCCGGCAATCACTGAACCCACCGGGGCTGCCAGCCCCTTGGAAAGGCAGATCTGGACGGTGTCCGCGCAGGCGGCAAAGCCGCGCGCGGGAACACCGGAAGCCACGGCGGCGTTGAACAGCCGGGCCCCGTCCAGGTGGAGCGGGATCTTTCTTTCATGCGCCACCCGGTAAACCGCTTCCATCTTCTCCAGGGGGATTACCGCGCCGCCGGCCCGGTTGTGCGTGTTCTCGAGGCAGATCAGCGCCGTGGGAGGATAGTGGATGTTTTCTTCCCTGACGGCGGCGGCTGCCTGGGCGGCGGAAAACGCCCCCCGCTCCCCCTGCAGGGCGCAGAACTGCACCCCGGCCAGGGCCGCCGCCGCGCCCGCCTCGTAGCAATTGATGTGGGACTCCGCTTCCAGGATCACCTCGCTGCCGGGGCGGCAGTGTGTTAATATAGAAACCTGGTTTCCCTGGGTGCCGCTGGTCACCAGCAGGGCGTCCTCCTTGCCCAGCATCTCCGCCGCCAGCTCCTGCAGGCGGTTTACGGTGGGGTCCTCCCCGTATACATCGTCGCCCACCTCCGCCTCCCGCATCGCCCTGCGCATGGCCGCGGTCGGCTTAGTCACCGTGTCGCTTCGCAGATCAATCATCTTTTTCCTCCGGCTAATTTTCTTTATAAATTTGCGGCGCTGCCGATTGCCTGTTATTTTGTTTTCTTCGACCGAAATAAGGCGGATCCTGCGCTTACCCGGGGAATATTGAAGGCCTGAAAACCTATTTTTACAGTATGGACAGGAGCGGAATTCTGCTTTTTCTGGAGAAGCTGGGCTCCCGCGGTACAGGTTATGCCGCTCCGTCTTTTTCGCTCCCGGCAGACAGTCAGATCACTTTTCCCAGGAGCTCATTTAAGGTCGGCTCCCCGATCTCCTGCAGTTCGTAGCGGACCCGCACGGCGGGTTTATTCATTTTGATAATGCGGCGCAGATCGATCGGCGTGGCGATCACCACCAGCTCGGCGTCCGAACTGTTGATCGTGCTTTCCAGGTCCCTGACCTGCTTCTCCCCGTAACCCATGGCGGGCAGGAGCGTCCCGATATGGGGGTACTTTTCGTATGTGGTTTTGAGCGTCCCCACGGCAAACCGGCGCGGATCGACCAGCGCGGTGGCGCCGTACTTCTTGGCGGCGATCACTCCGGCCCCGTAGATCATCTCGCCGTGCGTCAGGGTGGGGCCGTCTTCAATCACCAGTACTTTTTTACCCCTGATCGAATTGCCGCCCTCGATAAAAATCGGCGAAGCGGCCTCGATCACCACCGCCCCGGGGTTGACGCGCCTGATATTTTCCTGCACGATGCCGATCCCCTTAATATCTGCCGTTTCCACCTTGTTGATAATGACCCCGTCGGCCAGGCGCAGGTTCGTCTCGCCTGGATGGTAGGAAATCTCGTGGCCGGGCCGGTGCGGGTCGACCAGGGTCAGGTAAACGTCGGCCTTGTAAAAGGAGATGTCGTTGTTGCCGCCGTCCCAGACGATCACGTCCGCCTCCTTTTCCGCCTCCGCCAGGATCCGGCCGTAATCCACCCCGGCGTAAACAATCACCCCGCGGTCGATATGCGGTTCATACTCTTCTCTTTCCTCGATTGTGCATTTGTGCCGGTCCAGGTCTTCGTAGTCGGCAAAGCGCTGGCAGACCTGCTTGGTCAGGTCGCCGTAGGGCATCGGGTGGCGGACCGCCACCACCTTTTTGCCTTTCTCTTTCAAAATCTCGCACACACGGCGGGTAGTCTGGCTCTTGCCCACCCCGGTCCGCACCGCGGTAACGGCCACCACCGGCTTTGCGGATCGCAGCATGGTGGTCCCCGGCCCCATTAACCGGAAGTCCGCCCCCGCGGCCAGCACCGTGGACGCCTTGGACATCACATAATGGTGCGGCACGTCGCTGTAGGCGAAAACCACCTGGTCAACTTTAGCTTTGCGGATCAGGCTTGCCAGTTCTTCTTCGGCGTAAATGGGGATCCCGTCAGGATAAAGTTTCCCGGCAAGCTGGGCCGGGTAGACCCTCCCCTCGATATCCGGGATCTGCGTAGCGGTAAAGGCTACCACGCGGTACTGCGCATTATCCCTGAAGTAAACGTTAAAATTATGGAAATCCCTCCCTGCGGCGCCCATGATCATCACTTTTTTGGCTTCCATCATGCCAACCTCCCGCGCAAGATTTTCACATTACCAGGGCCAGGATCGCCTTTTGAAGATGCAGGCGGTTTTCGGCTTGATCGAAAACGATCGATCGCGGCCCGTCGACCACTTCTCCGGTAATTTCTTCACCCCGGTGCGCCGGCAGGCAGTGCATTACCAGGACGTCATCCCTGGCCCCGGCAAGGAGACCGCTGTTCACCTGGTAGCGCTCGAATGCCTTGAGCCGCTGCGCGTGCTCTTCTTCCTGCCCCATGCTCGCCCAAACATCGGTATAAATAATATCGGCGGTTTTTACCGCTTCGGCCGCATCGCCGTGAATGGATATGGCGGCGCCGGTTTTGGCGGCGTCCGCCCTGGCCAGGGCGGTAATCCCAGGATCGGGCTCGTAGCCGGAAGGGGAGCAAATTGTCACGTGCATCCCGGCCTTCGCCCCTCCAAACATCAAAGAATGGGCCATATTGTTCCCGTCTCCGATGTAAACCAGGTTAACCCCTTCCAGGCGCCCTTTTTTCTCCTTGATGGTAAAGAGATCCGAAAGGACCTGGCACGGGTGCAGCAGGTCGGTCAACCCGTTTATCACCGGCACGGTGCTGTATTCCGCCAGGTCAAGCACCTCCTGGTGCGAGTAGGTGCGGATCATGATCCCGTCCAGGTAGCGGCTTAACACCCGGGCTGTGTCGGCGATCGTTTCACCCCGCTTCAACTGGAGATCCCCTGCGCTCAGGTAGAGGGCGTAGCCTCCCAGCTGCCACATCGCCACCTCGAATGAAATGCGGGTGCGGGTGGAGGCTTTTTGAAAAATCATGCCCAGGGTTTTTCCTTGCAAGGGATGGTAAATATCCCCAATCTTTTGCTTCATTTTCAGGATCTGGGCCGTATCCAGGATCTGGTTGACCTCTTCCACGGTCAAATCATGGATGGAGATGATATCCCTGCCTTTCATGCTCACCGCCATACTTACTCCTCCTTACTATATGTTTTACCTGGCTGTGCCGGTTAAACCTATTTTGCCCCGGCAGGCAATTCTTTTATTGATTTTCCTTTTCCCTTAGCCGCTTTCTCAAGTGATCATTCTCCCCCGGGCCGGGCAAGTCCTGCTCTTTTGGTTAAGATTGCCGTTTCGAAAGCACAGGAAGGCAGGAAAGAAATATTCCCTGATAAAAAATTTACAATTCACTGATAGATACTTGAAAATTAACCGTTATCATAATCATGGAGACTAACGAGATAAAGAAGGTTGGCCCGTGTTGTTTATCGTATTGAAAATGATGCAATACCTCATCCTCGGCTTTGGCTTCTATTATTTGATCGTCGCTTGCGCCGGGTTGTTCAGCCGGCGCTGCCGCAAAGAGCACCCTCCGGCAATGCGTTTTGCCGTCATTGTCCCCGCCCATAACGAAGCCAAAGTAATCGGCAATCTTGTCCGCAACTTGAAAGCGCTGGAATACCCGCAGCACCTCTTCGATATCTATGTTATCGCCGACTCCTGCAACGACAATACCGCCGCGGCGGCCAGGGCGGAAGGGGCCGTGGTTTGGGAACGCTCCGACCCGGTGCGGCGTGGAAAGGGTTATGTCCTGGAGTACGCCGTCAACAGGCTGGGTTTTACCGGCGCCGCCGCGGCGCCGGCCTATGACGCCGCCGTATTCTTCGACGCGGACAACCTGGTTTCACCCAATTTCCTGCAGGCAATGAACAACCACCTCCTGGAAGGAGAAAAAGTAATCCAGGGGTTCGTCGATTCCAAGAATCCTGCCGACAACTGGGTTACCTCCGCTTTCAGCCTGACATTTTGGATGTGCAACCGTTTCATCCTGCTTTCCCGTTACAACCTGGGGTTGAGCGGTGCGCTCATGGGGACGGGGATGTGCATCGCGCGGGAAGTGCTCGCCGGGTTGGGCTGGTCGACGGTGACCCTCACCGAAGACCTTGAATATTCAGTCCAGGCCTTGCTGCGCGGCTTCCGCACCACCTTTGCCATCGAAACCCGGATTTACGATGAAAAACCGCTGCACTTCTTTGCCACCTGCCGGCAGCGGCTGCGCTGGGCTAGGGGACAAATTAATGTCGGACTGCTCTACGCGCCGCGCCTGCTCTTGAGAGGAGCGCTCGAAGGCAACCTGGTCAAATTTGAAGGGGGTATCCGCCTGCTTCAGTTGTTTGTCATCGCGCTGGGAGGAGCGCTGACAGTTGCCTTCTTGATCATGCCGGCGTTCTTAAGTTCTGCTCCAGTCAATTTCGAGCCGGTCAGGACGGACCCGCGGTTGGGGCTAACCCTTACCGTCGTCCCTTACCTTCTTCCCCTGTTGACGCTCTTCCTCGACCGGCTGCCCCTGAAACCATTTCGTTATTACCCGGTTTACCCGCTGTTTTGCTTAAGCTGGATCATGATCATTATCGTAGCCTTTTTTACCTGGCGCAACCGCCAGTGGATGCCCACCGCCCATTCGCGCGCCCTCGACTACCACCACCTTTCCCTTACCCGGGCTGAAACAGCCCTTCCATCCCGCGGCTTCGGCCGATCCAAAGCCCCCGGTGTATTCAAAATTTAATCAAGACAGCCGCCTGCAAGTCTGCTAAAATGAACACAAACGGACGGGGAGAGGTTTAAGATGACCAAGGCTTCGATCCTGGTGATCGAAGATGACAGGCATATTCTGGAACTGCTCAGGGTATGCCTGGGCCAGGAAGGCTATCGTGTCGCCACCGAAGAGAGCGGCCTGAAAGGGCTGGAAAGGGCGCACCGCGAAGCATTCGATCTGATTATCCTTGACCTGATGCTGCCGGAAAAAGACGGTTTCTCCATCTGCCGGGAGCTGTCCCAAAGCGGCGGCAACAGAACCCCGATCCTGATCTTGACCGCCAAAAGCGAAGAGGCGGATCGGGTCCTCGGGTTGAAACTTGGCGCCGACGATTATGTGGTTAAACCTTTCAGCCCCCGCGAACTTGCCGCCCGGGTGGAGGCGATTTTGCGCCGGGTTTCCCGGGACAAGGCGGAAGATTCAGAAGCGCCCCTATCGCGCGGTGAAATAAAAATCGATCCTTCCCGCCACCTGGTCACCGTCAACGAAGAAAAGGTACCGCTCACGCCGAAGGAATTTGAACTGCTGCACCTGCTGCTCCGCCATCCGGGGCGTGTTTTTACCCGCGGGGAACTGCTGGACCGCGTCTGGGGTTACCACTTTGCCGGTTCCAGCCGGACCGTGGACGAGCATATCAAGAATTTGCGTCAGAAAGTCAAGGACGCCGGGGCCGCCTTTCAATACATCCACACCGTGTGGGGAGTGGGCTACAAGTGCGAAGCGGCGGAATAATCAAAATGCTGCCTCCGAAGAGAATGTTCACCCGTTTGATGTTCAGCTACCTGCTGGTCACCCTTGCAATCCTGGGCGTGATCAGCATTATCTTTATCAACCTGATGCAAAAGTATTTTTTCAGTGTCGAAGGATGGCAGCTGGCGGGACGGGTGGAAAGGGCCGTTTCCTTGCTGCATGAACCGATGCTCAGCGGCGACCTCGAGGCCCTAACACAGCTTGCCGAAACCCTGGCCTTTTCCTACGATGTCTGCCTGTGGGTCACCGATCGGGAGGGTGCGGTGCTTGCCGAATCGGGAGACAAACGCGATAGACTGGGCCTGCGGGTGGAGGAATTTGAAATTGGCCATGTCCTGGACGGCAACACCATCACCAAGCAGATTGTCGGGCCGGATTACAACAGCCTTCTTTATATCGCCCCGATCTTCGAAGACGGTGAACGGGGTAGCAGGGAACAGACCCCGGCAAGCTCCTCAAAGGTAATCGGCGCCCTGGCGATCAGCTCCCCCCTCGGCCCCATTTCCGGCACCATTGCCGGCGTGACCAGGCTCGGCCTCTATGCCGCCATCGGCGCCGCCGTTTTGGCGGCGGGGCTTGGGTTTACCTTATCCCGCAATATCGCCCACCCGCTGGAGGAGATGAGCCAGGTCGCCCTGGAGTTGTCCCGGGGCAACTTTGAAAACAGGGTGCGCTACCGCTCCAGGGACGAACTGGGGCAGCTGGCGCAAACCTTGAACTTCGCCATCGCCAAAGTGGCGGAAACAATCGAAAACGAAAGGCGGCTGGTGAAGCAGCAGCGGGATTTTGTTTCGGATATCTCACACGAATTCAGGGCGCCGCTGACCTCCCTGCGCGGTTTTCTGGAGCTTTTCCGTGAAGGGAAAATTAAAAAGCGCGACCAGGCCAAATACCTGGATATCATCTATCATGACGCCATGCAGCTGAGCCGTTTGGTCCAGGATTTGCTTGACCTGGCCAGCCTCGAATCGGGGCAGCTTGTCCTTTCCAAGACGGAGCACGAGCCCGGAGAGCTGCTGCGGCTCTCGCTGCAGCACCTGGAACTAAAACTGGCGGAGAAGGAGATCAACCTCGATCTGTCAATCGCTGAAGATTTGCCTGTGATCGCGGTCGACGAGGGGCGCTTCCGCCAGGTTTTGCACAACCTCGCCGAGAACGCCATCCATTTCAGCCCTCCCCGGGAAACGATCACCGTTCGAGTGGAACGCCGCGGCCAGGGCGCCCTTTTTATGGTGAGCGATTGCGGGGCCGGCATTCCTGCCGAGGAGCTGCCCTATATCTGGAACCGGTTTTACAAGGTCGACAAGGTCCGCACCCGCGGCGGCACGGGAACCGGGCTGGGCCTGGCCATCGTCCGGCAGATCGTGGAACTGCACGGCGGGTGGGTGGCGGTGGAAAGCAACCTCGGCGGCGGCTCCACCTTCAGTTTCTGGCTTCCCTCCGGGACGCCGCCCCCGCCCCGGAAAATTGCTGGTGTTTGAGCAATTTCCGGTTGGCGGCCCTATTCAAGCACCCTGCTTTGCCGCCTCCGGTAGCCGAGCCCCTGGAAGACAGCGACGGTATCCCCCTCTTCGTCCGTAATTTGGACTGTATATGAGCCCAGTTTCGGGGTCAATGCAACCAGCTTCCCCTCGGCGATTAAACTACCCGTGTTGATCGCTTTAAAGTATGAGATATTGGCGTTGATGGAGACGGAAGACTGGTCATGCACATACCCGAGGGCCCCGAAAACCAGGTCGGCCAGGGTGAACAGCGCCCCGCCGTGCACAATATTGACCCCGTTCAAATGGTGTTCTCGAATCGTCATTTTGGCCTTGGCTCTTTGAGCGGAGATCTCCAACAGCTCGATGCCGACATACTGGGCAAAACGATCCTTTTCACAATACCGGGTATGGTCATACCGGTTATCCATGTCGCCCCTCTTTCCCGTTTCAATTGAGTATTTATGCTCCGGCATTCCGGGCTAACATCGCTAACCCCGGATTGATCGTAGCAAAAAGAGAGCTGCTTGGCAATTAATCATAAAACCCTGAAACACTCCCTTTTGATATGTAAAAAACCCTGGTTTATCCAGGGTTTTTACTGGTGCGAGCGAAGGGATTTGAACCCCCACGGGCGTACACCCACTAGGTCCTGAACCTAGCGCGTCTGCCATTCCGCCACGCTCGCAAGTTTTATCGCTTACTCCCGTATTATACCCTTTCGCGGGCCGGATATCAAGGCCCATTTTCCGATAGGATAGATCAGGGGAACGGTTCCATATATCAAGGGGGGGCGAGCACGGTCAGAAGGCCCGGCCTGATGCTTATTTTGGCCGGCAGCTCTCCCAAGATTTCGCCGTCGATATGCACCGGAATTGACTCTGGCGCGTTGATGGTAATTTCTTTGGCGGTGGCCGTAAGGATGGCGTTGTGGCCCAGGTGCTTTTTAAAAAATGCTTTAACCGCCAGAGTCGTGGTATTGGCGTAGTTCGTTTTCCTGACCAGGCAAATGTCCAGTTTACCGTCGTCCACCTTCGCCTGGGGAGCGATGCAAAGCTGTCCCCCGTAGTAACGGCCGTTTGAAACTACTGCCAGAATGGTTTTCTGTTCTTCGATCGTTTCTTTATCGCAGGTCACTGTCGCCGGAAAGCTGCCGAAAGTCGCCAGCTTGGCCAGAAAGGCGGTGACATAGGCCGGATAACCCCGCAGTACCTTGTTGTCCACCGTTGCAAGCTTGGCTACGGCGGCGTCAAAGCCGAAGCCGACCACGTTGAGAAAATACATTCCGTTGATCGTACCCAGATCGATCTGCCGCGGATTCCATACGGCCAACCCCAGCAGGGCTTGATAAGAATCGCCGGGTATTTTCAGTGAACGGCGGAATCCGTTGCCCGTCCCGCCGGGGATAATCCCGACGATGTTCTTTTTAAAGTCGAGGCCGTTGACAACCTCCAGCAACGTCCCGTCTCCCCCGAGCACAACGAGCAGTTCGGCCCCGTTCGAGCGGGCCTGCTCCGCAATAGTGCTGCCGTCACCAGGGAACCGGGTCTGATGAACAGAATAAGACAGCCCTCCCTCTTGCAAGAGCGGCTCCAACCTGCGCCACACGCGCAGGGATCGGCCCCGCCCCGCCCGGGGATTGATGATGAAAGCAGTTTTATACGGCAGCGTGGTTTCTCCCTCCATCTCTATCGTTCGGGATAATCTTATACTATTTCATTAGTCCTAACATGCAGCAGATAAAAAAAGGCCGTCCTGAAAATGGATACGGCGCGGTTTCATCGCGGCGTTTATTTTTTCTCGTCTTGCGGCATCGGCAAAAGGCGGCGCAGCTCCACCGGCAGGGGAAAAGCGATAATGGATCCCTGCTGGCTGGCGATTTCGGGGAGGGTCCGCAGCAGGCGCACAAAAAATCCGCCTTCCTGGCTGTTTAAAATACGGGCCGCTTCGGCCAGTTTTTCGGCGGCTTCCTTTTCGCCTTCGGCCTGGACGATGATCGCCCGGCGCTCTCTTTCGGCGGTGGCCTGGCGGGATATGGCCCGCTGGAGCCCTTCGGGGATGCCGACATCTTTAATTTCCACGGCGGTAACCTTGATCCCCCACGGATCTGTGGCTTCATCGAGTATTTTTTGAATTTGCTGGTTCAGCTTGTCCCGCTCGGCCAACAGCTCGTCCAATTCGGCCTGGCCGGCGACGCTGCGCAGGGTGGTCTGCGCCAGCTGGGCGGTGGCAAAGCGATACTCTTCCACGTTGACCACGGCGCGGCTGGGCTCCACCACCCGGTAGTAGACCACCGCGTTGACGCTGGTGGTGACGTTGTCTCTGGTAATTACCTCCTGTGTCGGCACATCCAGCGTCACAATGCGCAGAGAAATCCGCACCACCCGGTCCACAAACGGGATCACGATCACCAGACCCGGTCCTTTTTCACCGCTCAAACGCCCCAGGCGGAACACCACCAGGCGCTCGTATTCACGCACAACTTTCACTGCCGAACCGAGAAAGAAAATCAGTACCACCACAACCGGGATCAACAACTGGTTTAACTGGCTAAAAATCATTTTTCAACCCTCCTTTTTTTCCGGTTCATCCTTAACCGGGCGAACCCACAGGGTCAGGGTTTCCGCCCGAATCACCTCCACTTCCGTGCCTACGGCAATGCCTGACCCGTCATGGCTGCGTGCTTTCCAAAGCTCGCCCCGGGCCTTGATCATCCCCTCCGGTGCAATTTCCGATACGGCGACCCCTTTGACCGGCTTAAAATAGGGGCTCCCGCCTTTCCACTTCCGGCGGCTGACGATCACCCGCTGGGCAATAAGCAGGGCTAAAATCGTTATCCCGATTACCACTCCGAAGACCGTCAGGCGGAAAGAGGCGTACCACTCCGCGGCCATCAGCGGTTCAAACGGTAAAAGAATCGCCCCTGCGAGCAGGCAGACGGCGCCGCCGATCCCCAATACCCCGAAGCCGGCGGTAAAGATTTCCGCTATTATTAATCCTATCCCCAAAATTAAAAGGACTATACCGGCGGTATTGGTGTCAAAAAGGCCGATGCCGTAGATCCCCATCACCAGCAGGATCCCGCCGATCACTTCTGGTACAAATGTTCCCGGCGCGTTTAAGCCGAAGTAGATGCCCAAAACGCCGAGCATCAGCAGCAGAAACGCAATTTGGGGATCGCTCAGCCAGTTCTGCAGCTTTTCGCGCAAATTCATTTCACCGCGCCGCAGCACCGCCCCGGCGGTGCTCAGCGTATAGCTCCGGCCCTGTTTTTCCACTTCCAGACCGTCCAGCTCCGCCAGCAGCTCGTCCAGGTCTGAAACCAGGTATTCAATGACGCCCAGCTCCAGGGCATCCCAGGAGTTTAAAGTGAGGTTTTCGGTGACAAATTTTTCGGCGATCTCCAGCGGGCGGCCCTTGGCCCTGGCCAGGCTGCGCAGGTGCTCCGCCAGGAACAAAGTTGTTTTTTCATCCGCCGGGATGGTCCCTTCCGGCGAAAGGGCTACCGGATGAGCGGCGCCGATTGTGGTGCCCGGGGCCATGGCCGCTATATCGGCGGAAAGAACGATAAATGCCCCCGAGGAAGCGGCGATTGCTCCGGAAGGAGCGACCAATACCGCTATGGGAATCCGGGCGTTCAAGAAAGCCCTGTTGATCTCCATGGTGGCATCTACCAATCCACCCGGGGTATTCAGAATTACAACCATCAGCTGCGCGCCCTGCTCCACCGACTCTTCGATCTGGCGCTTGAGGTAGTGCAGTTGACCGGCGGTGATGGTGCCGCCAACCTCGATTACTACAACCGCCCCTTCCGGGGTCTTTTTTACTGAAGCTCCGGCAGGCTTCACCGCGGCCGCCAGGCCAAGCAACAAAACCAATCCTATCAAGAGGAAGCCGTTCCGGTTAAACAAGATCAACCACCCCCTCGCGGAAGCTCAACTTTATTTTATTATAATTTCCACTAGATTTAAAGATAACGTATATTTGGGTTTTCCATTCCTGAAAATTCTATTCCTTGACTCCCGCAACCAGGCAGTTTATAATATAACTATTATAGTTATAAATATGGAAATGGGTGGCGCCCTTGATTACCAAAAAAGCGGAATACGCAATTGCCACCCTGGTGGAACTGGCCTGCCAGGGTAAAGGCTCGAAAATAATCAGCCGCACGATAGCCCAACGACGCCGGATCCCCGCGAACTTGATTGTACAGCTGCTCAGCATTCTGCGGGAGGCCGGCTGGATCGCCAGTACCCGCGGTCCTGCCGGTGGGGTGGAACTGGTTCGCGACCCGGACCAAATCACCTTGCGCGAAGTGATCGAGCTGATTGACGGGCCGATCGGCATTACCCGCTGCCTGACGCAAGACGGCCCCTGCCACGATCAAATCAGCTGTTCCCTGCGGGGTGTCTGGCACCGGGCGCAGGAGAAAATGCTGGAAGTGCTCGAGGCGGTTACCATTGCAGACCTGGCGCGGACTACCGGAGGTTAGAGTTTGGAAGTTGGAAGTTAGAAGAAGAATACGGGCGGCGCATGCGCATACGCCGCCTTTCTGGTAGGTTTTTTTGCGATGGGAGGCTGGAAGGGAGGCGGTGCGTCGCCCGCATCCGGCCTTCTGTTTTTGCCCGGTCCTGGACGGCGGCACGGTTAAGCTTGGCTTTTTACCGTTCCGTCGACCCCGATTATTACCTCCTTAACCCCGCTCTTCCGGCCCGCCTTTTCCAGGGCCGTCCGGATTAACTGGTTTAAACCGAAACAGCACGGCACATCCATGTGGGCGACAGTAATAGCGCCGATGGAGTTGCTTTTGAAGATCGCAACCAGCTTTTCCAGGTAAGCGGGGCTGTCGTCAAGTTTAGGGCAGCCGATGAGCAGCGATTTCCCTTTCAACAAGCGGTCGTGAAATGCGGCATAGGCGAAAGGAACACAGTCGGCGGAGATTAAAAGGTCTTGGCCCTGTAGAAAACGGGCTTGCGGCGATACCAGGTGCAGCTGGATCGGCCAGTGAGTCAGCTCCGCTTCCGGTTCTTCTTCGACAGCAGCTTTGCCGCCGTTAAGTGCCGGCCTGCTGTGGCGGAGGTCCCTGGCCATGCTTCCGGCGCAAGCCGGGCCGCAAACTGCTTCCGCTTCAGCCTCAACACCGGGGCCGGTGTTTAAAGAATGCAGGTGCTCCTCCACCGCCGCTTCATCAAACGGCTCCGCCGCCCGCTCGATAATTTCAATCGCCCCCTCCGGGCATTCACCCAGGCAGTTCCCCAGTCCGTCGCAAAAACGATCGTCAACCAGGCGCGCTTTTCCGTCGATGATCTGCAGCGCACCTTCGGCGCAGGAAGGAATACACAAACCGCACCCGTTGCATTTCGCTTCGTCGATTTTGACAATTTTACGGGTCTCCGCAGCCATTTTTAAATCCTCCTTTTTAATGCAAAAGTGAATTGAGCAGTTTCTGTTTTCATCTTGGCCCCGCACTAATTTTCATTGATGATCTGCCGTGCTTTTTCCACCGCATCAAGGGGAAAGTCCAGCTCCTGCGACAGCATGTGGAGAAAAGAGTCGGCCTCGCTTGCCTGTTCCGGAGCAAAGGCTCCCCGGACAGCCTCGGCGATCAGGGCAGGCAGCGGGTCAACCTTACGGGTGACGCTTTCTGCTTCAACCCGATCCATCTTCGCCCTGATCTCCTTGACCCGGAGCGGTTCTGCCTGCAGTATCTGCGCCAGCCTCCCGTCCAGAACCCGCCGCAGCGTCTCTCCGGTTCCCAACCCTGCGCCGCCGAGGCATTTATCGGCGGAAGCACACCACTGGGCGCAGCCCAGGTTAAACTGGGGATTGACGACACTCTTCCGGCAGTTCGGGCAGCGCACCCGCACGTCCGTTTTCCAGAATTCAATTAGTGAACCGCAGTATGGGCACTCCTGTTCGTGAATGTCTTCCGCTTTCCAGTAGCGGGTATCCTGCCCGGGGCATTTTGCAGTGAACAGCGGAATCCCCCCCCTTTATATAACTAATCAGGTTAGTTATTATTATACTTGTTTTTTCCCGGTTTGACAACTGTTTTTTTTAGTTTTTAAAAGTGAAATAAAAATCGTGAAATAAAAATTAAAAGCGGAATCTCTTCCGCTTAAAAGCAGCCCTTCTGGACTCGTTCTGATGTTCTACGACTCGTATAACCAGCCATCCTGGTCCAGCCGGTAAGCGCATATTTCCGGTGCGCTAAAAAACAGGTCGATCTCGCGGCGGGCGCTGGCTGTCGAGTCAGAGCCGTGCACAAGGTTATTGCCGGTAAAGATAGCCAGGTCGCCCCTGATGGTTCCCGGTACCGCCTGCCTGGGATCGGTGGCGCCAATCAATGTTCGCGCTACGGCTACGGCGTCATCTCCCTCCCAGACCATCGCCACAACAGGCCCCGAAGTGATAAATGAAAGCAGGCCGTTGTAAAAAGGCTTGCCCCGGTGTTCGGCGTAATGACGCGCAGCCAATTCCGGCGATATTTGCAGCATCTTCAGCGCTGCGAGCTGCAGCCCTTTACGCTCGAGCCGGCCGATTACCTCCCCCACCAACTTGCGCTGGACTCCGTCAGGCTTAACCATGACAAAAGTTTGTTCTCTTTTAGACATTGACCGGCCTCCCTGGCCCGACTTAATAAATTGTAAACAGGTGATCGTCGTCAATCACCCTGGTTTCGGTGTCACGCCGGTCCCGGTTATCCCGCGGGACCGCAAACATGCCCCGGTGAGTCTCCGCATCGTAAAAAGAGAGCGAAAGTTTGCGCTCCCGGAGGCGCCGGTCGATCACTTCCGGTTCAATCAGGCCCAAATCGCCATCCCGGGAAACGATGGCATAGCTCCAATCGGTATTGAAAGAAGGAACGAAAGCGTGGTACGAATAAACCCGCGGCATTACTTGCTTAATTGTGTTGAAAATGACCAGATGTGCGTCCAGGTAAGCTTTGGAGAAATCGCCGGCTTGCAGCGCCAGGATGCCGCCCTCAAAGAGCCGCGCTTTGACCAGTTCATAAAACTGCCTGGTAAAGAGCCGGCGCGACGGTCCTTCCTCCACCGGTTCGGACAGGTCGCTGATGATTACATCGAAGCAAAGCGCGTTTTCTTCAAGGTAACGGCGCGCATCCATGTGGATAAGCTCCAGGCGGGGATCGTTAAAGCTGCCCTGGTGCCACCGCTCCAGGTATTGTTTGCACAGGGTGACGACTTCGGCATCGATATCCACCATGACCACCCGCTCCACACAAGCGTGGCGCAGCACCTCCCGCAGCGTGGCCCCTTCCCCGCCTCCGATAATCATAACCCGGCGGGGGTTCGGGTGCAGCAGCATCGCCGGTTGAACCAGCGCTTCATGGTAAATGTACTCGTCATACTCGGCGGACTGGATCTTTCCGTCTAGCACCAGGCACCGCCCGAAAAAGTGGGTATCGACTATTTCAGCCTGTTGAAACCCGGTCCGCACGCTGCAAATATAATCCTTCACCGCGAACATGTGCGCCGTGGCCGGAGATGTATATTCGATATACCATTTATGTTCAGGAGAAGTCAAGGCAGGATCTCCTCCTTTAATAGTTAACCGCCGGTTTATGTTCCAGGGGGACATCAAAGATGCCGCGCTTTATTTCACGGGCGGTCATATTTTCTGCGGCAAATCTCTGTTTCAAGTAGTTACATGAAACCCATGGGTCAACGGTCTGACCACAGGTAAAAATGTCTACCGCAGCGTAACCAAATTCCGGCCAGGTGTGAATAGCCAGGTGTGATTCGGAAATCACTACCACGCCGCTGACACCCTGGGGGCTGAACTGGTGAAACACTGTCTCCCTGACTTCAGCTCCCGCTTCCAAAGCCGCTGCCACCATCTCCTGCTTGATCCGATCCGGATTGTTTAACTTCTCCGGTGGGCAGCCGTAGAACTCGGCCAAAATATGACGGCCTAAAGCGCTCATCTCTAATACCTCCTTGTATCCAGTTTTTTTCAAGAGAAAAGCATCAAATTACATTGTAACAAAGTTCTTTCAAATGTCAATGAAATACACTCAAAATCAGGTAAAAAAACCCGCGTTGCGGCACAAGCAGTCTTTTCCGGGCAAAATGGTGATATATTCCTTGCCTAACCCTCTAGCTTTGGCTTAAACTAAAACCAGCGGTTTATAACGTATCATATACCAGTATAAGGAAGCAACTGATGGGCGCACTGGATTTTTTATTCCATCCCAAGCAAATCGCCGTCATCGGGGCCTCCGGCTCCCCACGTAAAATTGGACGGGTCATCCTGGACAACATTGTTAAAAGCGGCTACCGGGGACGGATTTACCCGGTCAACCCGCAAGAAAAGGAGATCGCCGGTTTGAAATGTTATCCCGCCGCACATCAAATCGGAACGCCGGTGGAGCTGGCCGTAGTTGCCGTGCCCGCTGATCGCTCCCTCCAGGTGGCCCGGGAATGCGGCGCCGCCGGCGTGAAAGGGCTGATTGTTATCAGCGCCGGGTTCAAGGAAGTCGGATCGGAGGGGCTGAAACAAGAGCGCGAACTGCTCGCCGTCTGCCGCCAGTATGACATGCGCATGGTCGGCCCGAACTGTGTCGGATTAATGGACACCCATACACCGTTAAATGCTTCTTTTGCCAGGGGGTTCCCCGGGCAGGGTAATATTACTTTCATTTCGCAAAGCGGCGCGATGCTGGTCTCCATCCTGGACTGGAGCTTCGCCATGGGGTTGGGCTTTTCCCGTTTCATCAGCCTGGGGAATAAGGCGGACCTTAACGAAATCGACTTTATTGAAAGCAGTGCCGCCGACCCTCAGACCAAGGTCATCCTCTGCTATCTCGAGGACGTTACGGACGGTGAACGTTTTATCCGCGTTTGCACTGCAGCCGGCAAGCGAAAACCGATTATTATCCTCAAATCAGGCACCAGCACCGCCGGGGCCCAGGCGGCCAGTTCCCACACCGGCGCCCTGGCCGGCAGCAACCGCGCCTACGAAACCGCTTTCCGGCAGAGCGGTGTCCTCCAGGTAAGCCAAATGAGCGAACTTTTTGATCTGGCCGGGGCTTTTGCCGTCCAACCGCCCCCCGCCGGGGACAGGGTGGCAATCGTGACTAACGCCGGGGGGCCGGCGATCGTCACTACCGATGCTGTGGAAAGATCCGGCTTGAAAATGGCGCGTTTCGAGAGGGAAACCATTGACGCTTTGCATTTGAATCTTCCTCCGGAGGCGAATATTTACAACCCCGTGGATATCCTCGGCGATGCGGGCGTGGAACGCTACCGTTTCGCCCTGGAAAAGGTGCTCCAGGATCAAAATGTCGACAGTGCCCTGGTGCTGCTGTGCCCGGCGGCGGTAACCGAACCGGAGAAAACAGCCCGAGTAATTTTGGAGCTGAAGGACGCCTTCCCCCGCAAGCCTGTTTTCGCCGTTTATATGGGTGGGAAAAGCCTGGCCAGAGGAAAAGAGATGCTGACCCTGGGGGGGGTCCCCACTTTTACCTTCCCGGAAACCGCGGTCAAAACACTGGAAGGGATAGTGCGCTTCAGCCGTGCTGCGCTGGAAACAGCGCCGCTCCCCCCCCTGCGGCTGGAAGGCGCCGACCAGAATGCGGTCAAAGCCGCTTTTTATGACGTTTTAAAAGACCGGCGCGTGGTCCTGCTCGGCCACGAAAGTTCCCGGGTCATGGCGGCGTACGGGATCCCGGCCAGCCCGGTGCGCCTGGCTTCTTCCGCGGAGGAGGCCGCGGCGATCAGTAGGGAGATCGGCTTTCCGGTGGTGCTCAAAATATCCTCGCCCCGCATCGCGCATAAGACAGACGTCGGCGGAGTTGAAATCGGGCTGCACAACGACCGGTCGGTCGAGCGGGCTTATAAAAAGATCATGGAGCGCGTGCAGCGTTTCCTGCCGGATGCCCCCATTTATGGGGTCGAGGTTCAAAAAATGGTAGACGAAGGCGTTGAAGTGATTATCGGTATGTCCCGCGATCTCCAGTTTGGCCCGCTTGTTGTATTTGGGCTGGGCGGTATTTACGTCAACCTGATCGAGGATGTTTCTTTCCGCCTCGCTTCCGCCTTGACCACCCGCAAGGCGGTGGAAGAGCTGATTGCCGAAACCAAGGCTTATACTCTCCTGAAAGGGTACCGGGGAAAGAAAACCGCCGATATGGAGGCGCTGATCGACGCCATTTTCCGGACGGCGCGCCTGGTGCTCGATTTCGAAGAAATCTCGGAGATGGACATCAACCCCTTGCGTGTGCATACCCGGGGAGCAACCGCTCTCGATGTAAAGATGACGATCGAACGCGTGCATTAAAAGGCTAAATGAGGTGAAGCGATGAAAACCATCTATTTCTCGGGCAAAGCAGGCGACGGGAAAACCGCCACCGCCCTCGGGATCGCGCTGAAACTGCAGGAGCAGGATCTCAAAGTTTCATATTTTAAGCCCCTCGGCTTCCAGAAAGGGGCGGTCAAAAAAGAAGACGACGATGTCCTGCTGATGCGCGAGGTATTGAAGCTGCCTTTCCCGGGCGAGGTGCTCTCCCCGGTAACGGTTAACGCTCATTACCTGGCGGGACGTTTCCTAAAAGAAGATCCATCAATCTGGTATAAGATTGATGAATCGTTCAACCGCTGCAGCCGGGGTTATGATGCGATAATCATCGACGGCAGTGTGGCGCCTTTTGTCGGTTACAACCAGGGCCTTGACGACTTCAGCCTGGCGAAGCATTTTGGTGCTGCTGTCATCTATATCCTTAAAACGGAAGATGACTTCGAGCTGGATCGCGGCCTTCTCTACATCGAGATATGGTCGTGCCGGGAGGTCCCTCTGCTCGGCTGCATCTTCAACAATATTTCACGGGCCCAGTGGGATAAAACCAGGGGGGTTTACAGGCCGATCCTGGAGCGAAAACAGATCCGGGTTCTGGGGGTAATCCCCCGCCAGGCCGAGATTGCCGCGCCCACGGTGGCGGAATTCTACAATGCTTTGGGCGGGGAGATCCTGGCGGCGCCCGACCGGATGAACCGGTTGGTTGAAGAAGTGGTCATCGGTTCCATGACCATTGAAAGTGCGCTGGGGTACCTCCGCCGCGCGCCGAACAAGGCGCTGATCACCGGGGGGGATCGCAGCGATATGGCTTTGACGGCCCTTGAAACCAGCACCTCGGTCATTATTTTTACCGGCGGGCTCTACCCCGATGTGCGAGTCCTCGCCCGGGCGGAAGAAAAAGGCGTCCCCGTAATTTTGGTTCACGAAGACACCTTTTCTACCGTGGAAAACCTGCATAAGGTTTACCGCAGCATCCATCCCCAAAACAACGAAGCGATCCGGATCGTCATGGATAATATCGAGAAACACGTGGACTTGACACCGGTTTTAGATTACATCCGGCAGTAAGCAAGTTCAAAAAGTTCATTCGGTGCCTGGCACCAAAATGAACTATCTGACAATTTACGGCTGCCGGTAAACGGGGCCTAACTACCGTTCTTTTGGCGGTACATTTTCTGATCGGCCACCCGTAAAAGCTCTTCCATCGTTTGCCCTTCTACCGGGTATTCCGCCACTCCGCCGCTGATACTGAGCCTTACCTGTTGGCTTTGGAAGAAATAGGGATGGTTTTGGATCGCATGCCGCATGCGCTGCAAGGCCTGTTCGGCCTGTTCCCGCCCTGCACCGCATAAAAGGAGCAGGAATTCATCTCCACCGTAACGGGCCAAGGTCTCACCGCCCCGCACCGCAGCCTTCAAAATCCCGGCGACATGTTTTAAAACCTCGTCCCCGGTTGTATGACCGAACCGGTCATTGACCTTTTTGAACAGGTCCAGGTCCAAAAAAGCGAGCGCAAAGCGGCCTCCGGTTCGAGGACAGCGCTTAATCTCTTCTCTAATCCTTTCCCGGACGTAACCGCTATGGTATAGCCCGGTGAGGTGATCGGTCACCGAAGAAGTGTAGAGTTCTTTCCGCAGTCTGAATTCTTCTTTTACCAATACACTGGTGGTCCAAATGAGGAAACAAAAGCTGCCCAGACCCGCTAGCAGGTAAAGCTCAATCGGGTAGTTGAAATTATCTGGCGCAAATAAAAAATTAATGGCTGTTAAAACTGCCGTTAGGCCAAGGCTTAGAAAGCCGAATTTTAATCCAAAGCGCACCGTGCAAACCAGGATGGGAACACTAAAGGCAATCTGGAAAAAACTCTTGACCCCACCGGTTAGGTAAACCAGGCTGCCGATTAATAAAAAATCAAAGCAATCCAAAATGAGGTAAACGGGGGTGTTCCTCAAGGAAAGTGTCTTCTTCCGGTAACGAAAAATGCTGTAGGCAACAGCAAGAAGGATTAATCCCGCGAGCGGTTTTTTCACATGGGTTAAGTAGGGATAGGCCAAACTAAGTATCAAAAAACAAAACAAAAGGAACCAGATCCGCAGCATTTTATAAAAACGGCTCAGTTCCAGGTTCCGCCTGGCTTCATAATTATGATCGCTATACCGGCCTGAAGTTGTAAGAGTGGCGGTACCGTCTTCATAATCCAAAGTAGTTTCCCAGCGCTGCAAATTCAAACCGGCCCACCCCCCCCTGTAGCTCCATTATCTTTAGCGGATCGCGCATAATATACGACTAACAGAAAACTATTGCATCCCACTTATCAATCATCATTGTCATTTGTGCAAAGTTCAGGAGGTAAACTGCTTTTCTGATCCGGATGTGGTGTGCCATTTTGCAGCGGTTGCTGCGTTATTATAGCAGAACGATTGGTTAAAGTAAACCTTTTTCTGGACGGTTTGCCTTTTATTTATAACTATTTATAACTATTTATAACTGCCTGCCAGTCATTTCACAAAAAGGAGAAACGGTCTGAGTTGTTGAAAAAAAAGGTACAGTACGGCATGGAGGCCGACCAATGAACAATAGTTTCCCGGATCCACTCCAAACCGGATCCGTTTTTCCGGTTAAGCGCAAACAACCCGGCATCATGATCCATACCCTGGCGTTACTGCTGATGGCCGCGGTTTGCAGCGTCACCGTTCATCTGGCTCCGGGTTTAATCCAGGTGCCCTGGGGAAGCCGGACAGTCGTAGTAATCGGGAATCAGAAGGCGGGCGAGGGGAAAGCAAAGGTTGAAGAGCGCGAAATATACATTCACGTTGAAATCCTGAGATCATACCTGGATCCCAATTTCTTTTGGGACGCGCAGGAAAAGATTGCGGTCATTACCACGGCCGATCGGGTAATCCACATGTACAGCGAAACGCTGTCGGCGGAGATTAATCTGCAGCCGGTCGAACTCCAGTTTCCTCTCCGGGAAGAAGAAGACGGCCTTTACCTGCCGCTGTGTTTCCTGGCGGATTATTACGAGCTCCAGGTCGGCTATCATCCTGAAACCGACACATTGGTGATTGACCAATTCGGTGACACGGCGCACCTGGCTGTTATCGGTTCCCGTAGCGTCCGCCTCCGCGAAAGGCCCGGCTTGCACCACCCTTACCTGACCGTCCTGGAACGCGGCGAAAAGGTCAGAGTCCAGGAGCTTCAAGCAAGCTGGAGCCTGGTGCGTACCGCCGGCGGGTTAACCGGCTACATCCCGCGAAACAGTTTTTATCTAACCGGTCCCTTTCCGCTTCCTGAACACCCGCCCGCCGTCGATGCGGTTCGAGAGAAACAGTTTCCGCGGCACCCCCTGGTGATGACCTGGGAATTTGCCTATACCAGGCCAAACATCAACACCATCGGACCGATGGCTCCGCTCCAGGTGATTTCTCCAACCTGGTTTCAGCTGCGGGACGCCCAGGGCAACCTTAGCAACCGGGCCGATCCCGCCTATGCCCACTGGGCCAAGGAAAGGGGTTACCTGATCTGGGCTCTGGCAAGCAACGACTTCCACAGCCCCGGGGATACGGCCCAGGTTCTAGCCAGTTCAACGCTCCGGCGAAAGGTGATTAATCAATTGTTGATTTATGCCCGCCTTTACGAACTGGACGGCCTGAACATCGATTTCGAGAATTTTCACTATCAATACAGAGACTACTTTACCCAGTTTATCCGAGAGCTGGCGCCGCTTTGCCGGTCCGAAGGGTTAGTGCTTTCCGTAGATCTAACCATGATCTCCATGGAGCCGTACTGGAGCAGGGGATATGATCGGCGGGCCCTGGCCGAGGCGGCCGACTACGTCATTTTGATGGCGTATGATGAACACTGGGAAAACGGCCCCGTTCCCGGCCCGGTAGCCTCCCTGCCCTGGGTCGAAAGGGGCCTGCAGAAAGTACTGCAAGAAGTTGACGCCGAAAAACTAATCCTGGGGGTGCCTTTTTATACCAGGCTATGGCAGGTGGAGAACCTGGCCGGAGGGGGTGAAAATATCAGCTCCAAATCGTATTCCATGGTGTGGATCGACCAGCTCCTGGCCGAGAAAAAAGCCCGCTTTGAGTGGGACAGCCGGGCGCTTCAACACATGGCGGAATATTCTGAGGACGGCAGTCTTTACAAGGTTTGGTTGGAAGACGCAGCTTCGCTGACACAGCGGCTCGAACTGGTCAACCGCTACCGCCTGGCGGGAGTAGCCGGATGGAGGCGGGGACTGGAAAAACCGGAGACCTGGGAGTTAATCAGCACGGTCCTTGCCGGCTACGGCCAAAACCGGTAGGCGATATTTGCCGGCACCGGGTTGCCGGCGGGCTGTACAAGGCTACGACCGCAGAATCCGGTTAATCTCTCTCGCCAGGTCCTCTACCTTCGACGGTTTGGCAATAAAGCCCTTGAACCCGTAACGGCTGTATTCGCGGGCTACCGGGTCATTTGTATAACCGGTGGAAACTATCGCTTTAACCCCGGGATCAACCTGCATTAATTTTTGCATCGTTTCTTTGCCTCCCATGCCTCCGGCGACGGTTAAATCCATGATCACGACATCATACGGGCGGCCAGAATCGAGGCCCCTCCGGTACAGCTCAAGCGCTTCCTGCCCGTCGCCTGCCACTTCGGTTTGATAGCCTAGCTCGGCCAATAAATCGCTGGTTATCTCCGCCAAGATCTTGTTGTCATCCATCAGCAAAATTCTACCCTGTCCCGCGACAATGCTCTTCTTTTCTACCTCACGAGATATAATTTCACCGGTGAATGCCGGTAAATAAAGAAAGAAGGTTGTCCCTTGCCCCGGTTTGGAATCAACCCTGATATGCCCGTTATGCTTAGTGATCACAGAGTAAGTAATTGCCAGCCCGAGACCGCTGCCTTCGGGCTTAGTCGTAAAAAACGGATCGAATATTTTTGCCAGGTGTTCTTCCAAAATACCGCAGCCCTGATCTGCAATCGTGATTTTTACATAATTTTCAGCGGGCAAATCGACACCCCGTAAATACGATTCTCCCTCGCCGGGGACATTTTCCAGTTTAACCCGGATTGTGCCGCCATTCGGCATGGCCTGCATGGCGTTGATCATGATATTATTAATCGCCTGGCTGATCTGGCCTTCGTCTACTTCAACCGGTAGCAGCTGACCGGGGATGGACAATTCAAAACCGATGTTGGAACCGCTTAAAACCAGAGAGGCGGTTTCTTTAATCAAATCTTGCACATAAACAGCTTTCTTTAACGGGACGCTTTCTTTGGCAAAAGTAAGCAGTTGGGTGCTTAGCCTTTTAGCCTGTTGAACTACCTTTTCGACCTCACCCAGCTTTTCAAGCAGCATGTTCCGATCCCTCAAATAAAGGCGGGCCAAAAAAATATTCGCCAGGATAACCGCCAGGCAGTTATTGAAGTCGTGTGCAATCCCACTGGCCAGAATACCGACAGATTCAAGCTTCGATGCTTTCAGGTACTCTTCATCTCTTTTTTTCCGGTCGGTAACATCCCGGGTCACGAAAACAATCCCTACAGGAGAACCGTTTTCATCCGGCAGAATGCAACCTGATACCTCCGCCCAGATATAGCTGCCTTTGGCATGCCTGATCCGGGTCTCGATACTTTTGGGTGATGCGGTTAAGATCAGTGTGTGGAAAGTGGCCTTGAATTTTTCCACTTCGTCCGGATGGATCAAATCAAAAGAAAGCTTTCCCACTATTTCTGCTTCGTCGTAACCCAAAATGTATTTTATGGAAGGGCTGACATAGATATAATAGCCGTCCAAATCTGTTTGGGAGACTACATCAAGCATACCTTCGGCAATACGCCGCAGTCGGGCTTCACTCTCATAGGCCTCTTTCTCTTGTTGCTTCCGCTCACTCGCGCGGCCGTAAAACGGTTTGCCGGGGACAAGATCTGCTCCGGTCCTGGCCGGGCTTTCAAGGCAAAAAAAGAAATCCGCCTCTGACAGCGGTTTATAAATGTAATCGTCGGCTCCCCGGCCCAAGAACTCATGCAATCTGGCGCGTCTCTCCCATTCCAAAACAACAATTTTTTTTATGGCAGGGGAGTTGCTGCGGCTGCACTGCAGCAAAACGCTTACGTCCAAACCGGGTAAGCAAGGATCGAGCAGTATATGATCAATTTGATTTTCTTGTACCAGGCGCAACGCTTCTTCCGTGGAAGCGCAGGTGAAGCAAATGACCTTGTTTTTTCGCTTTGCCAGCAGGATTTTAACCTGATCATGCAGCACCTGATCGCCGGCGATAAGGAGCTTCAATCCAGACACCCCTTTAAAAGTATCAAGTATAAGGCAGATTTTAAGCAATGGCTTACTTGTCTTGATTACTTTGTTTCCGGGGGTAATGGGTTAGTTTTTACGAGTGATGATGTTATTTAAAGGGCGGCACCAGTCGTTGCGACTGCAGATCGGTTCATTCTTCCCCGGCCGGTAAAACCAGCGCCAATCTTATATTGGCTAAACAACATTCTCTATCCAGGCGCTAATTTCCTGCCTGTCGTAAACCATGGAAATTGGCGAGGCACTTTTCTGCTCCGATAAATACGGCACGCCATGCCCGTTAACTTGCCAGCGCTTGGACCAATTATGGCGTGCCGTATCGCCGGTAAAGACCGGCTTGGGAGCCCAGTTTTAAAACAATCTTTCGTTCAGCTCCGCTACGATTTCTTCCGGTCTCTTTCCCGCCGCGTTAATCACGACAGCCCGTCCTGAAATATCCTGCATCCCCATCATGTTGTCGTCCAACCCCGAAACAACAACCGCATCGTAATCTCCCATCCCTTGTTCACTGATCCTGGCGTTGCTCTCCAGGTTTACAACATCAAACCCCTCCTGGTAAAGCAGGCGTTTGACCGGCGATAAACCATCGCTTACAGCAACTCTTTTGGGCATCTGTATAAACCTCCCGATTAAATTAACCGCTCTCTATTCGCCGCTCAACCGGCGGCGTTTGTAACCGTAATGACCATGCTTATTTCTCCCTGGCTCCCGGCAGACCTGAACATTTCGCGCAAGCTTTGCCAGACCTGTTCTTCGGAGCCCTGCAGAAAAGTGCTGATTGAACCCACCGCATAGTGAACGCCGTGGCCGTTTAACAGCTCAATCGAGTTTGTGATGGCCGCGCTTGCGTCATCGGTCTTTAACGGGTAAATGGATACTTCGGCTGAAATCATTTTTCTCACCTCGCTTGTTTCGCCCATTCAACCAACTATATTTGTTTTTCCCACCAGGATGGTGATTATGTATCACCCCAAACAGCAAAAAATGCGTTGACAGATACCGGTAAATTAAGTATGATCAATGTGCACGGGCATGTGCACACAGAACTCGTTACGGGAGGATGCCAGTCGTGGATGCCTTCGGGCAAAAAATCGCCGCTTTTTCGAAACAGGTTGAGGATCTCCGCCAGAAAGACCACTATTATTACCTGCAGCAGATTGACCGCCTGAACGGCGCCCGGGTTGAAATCGAAGGGCGGGAGATGGTTATGTTTTCATCGTACAGTTATCTCGGTCTCCTCAAGCATCCCCGGATCGAGGCGGCGGCCAAAGAGGCAGTGGATCGCTTCGGTACAGGCACTCATGGAGTGCGGATCCTGGCCGGAACCACGGCCCTGCACAACTAGTTGGAGGAGAAAATGGCCTCCTTCATGGGTACGGAAGCCGCTATCGCTTACAGCAGCGGCTACGCGGCCAATCTGTCGACTATCTCCACCCTTACGGGGCGGCACGATATCGTTATCACCGATCGCCTCAGCCATGCCAGCATTGTGGACGGCTGTATGCTTTCCCAGGCCGAATTCGTGCGTTTTAAACACAACGACCTGGCCGACCTGGCCAAGATCTTGGAAAAAGCGGGCTCCAACTACAAGGGGAAGCTGGTGGTTGTGGACGCGGTCTACAGTATGGATGGGGACCTCTGCCCTCTCCCGGATCTGCTGCAGCTATGCCGGGATCACCGCGCCTGGCTGTTGGTCGACGAAGCCCACTCGCTGGGGGTACTGGGTGAAACGGGACGCGGTATTCTTGAATACTACGGTATTACCGCCGATCAACCCGGGTTGATCCTTTCCGGTTCTCTCAGCAAAACAATCCCGGCCGTGGGCGGTTATATCGCGGGTAAGGCAAACCTGATTAATTTCCTCAAGCACAGCGCCCGCGCTTTTGTCTTCTCCGCGGCGCTGCCTCCCGCCGCCGTAGCGGCAGCCAAAACCGCGTTTGAGGTAATGGAGGAAGAAACCTGGCGCCTGGAGGCGGTCCGCCGCAACATCCGGCGTTTTATCGAAGGCTTGCACGCCCTGGGCTACAACACTCTGAACACCAAAAGCTGCGTTATCCCGATCATTATTGGGCAACCGGAGCCCACCCTCTCTCTAACCTGTGCCCTGCACGATGACGGAATGTTTGTCTCCCCCATCCTGCCGCCGGCGGTACCGGCGGGCACCTGCCGCTTGCGGGCCAATGTCACCAGCGCCCATACCGGCGATGACATCGATTTTGCCCTGGGCTTACTGGAAAGACACGGGCAAAGAATGGGCATCATCGCCTGACCCCTGTTACTTGACCCGGTAATATTGCATCAGGCTCGCTTCGAAAAGCCGCTGCGGTAAAACTTTTTTCAGGAAGATTGCGCTTTTCTGGGACAGGGGGGCAAAGGTATAGCGCAGGCGGGGTTTAGTGGTATGGATAATTTTTTCGACCAGGCGGCCCAGGGCGTCAGGGAGCGGGCCGTTTTGCTCGTCTTTTTCCATCACGCTCAGGGAGCGGCGAAAATTTTCCCGGTAGGGTGAGTCATTCTGCGCCGCTTCCCGTGATACAATGCGGTTTGCCGTGAATGCGCTCTTGATATCACCGGGTTCGATTAAAACGACCCTGATCCCGTAAGAACGGACCTCCATGCGGAGCGCTTCTGTAAGGCCCTCCAGAGCAAACTTGGCGGCGCTGTAGAAACCCTGGAAAGGAATGGCGATCAAACCGGCAAGCGAGCTGATGTTGATGATCAGGCCTCCACCGGCAAGGCGCATCAGGGGCAGCGCACACCGGCACACTCGCAATGGGCCGAAAAAATTGGTTTCAAACTGCGCCCTGGCTTCTTCCAAGGCGGTCTCTTCCACCGCACCGGCCAGGCCGTAACCAGCGTTATTAACCACCACGTCCAGGCGGCCCTCTCTCCGCCAAATCTGCTCGATCCCGCTCTTAACGGAATCGTCACTGTTCACATCCATATGCAGTATGATCGGCAAACCCGGGGCTTCCCCGGCAAACCCCGGCGCCGCCCTCCGGCTGGTCCCGTAAACCCGGTAACCTTTCTGCAAAAGGTATCCGGCGATAGATTCACCAATCCCCGACGAAGCTCCCGTCACCAGTACAACCTTGCCCCCGCCGCTCACTCCCTCACCTCCCCAGATATTCAACCAGTAATTTAAGATACTTTAAACTGCCGCCAAATTCCTGCCGTATCGGCAAATATACATTGGCGTTCCTTAGATCTCCGCAAGCTTAAACGAGGTACACATTTCAAAATGCTGAGTAGTATAGCTTTAGAGGATTAACCTAGGCTGTGGTTGGTCCTTAAGAATTAAGGCTGATGGAGGCAACCGGGTAACATTTTGGCGGAACTTGTAGAAGAGAAGTTATGGCATAAAAGTTACAGGCTTGGCTCCCGCCAGTTGGCGCGAAGTTTAACTCCTTATCCCGAACTGCCCTTATACACAATTTTAGATCACACGGCCTCCCGAAACCCTTCATCAAGTGCCGTAGAGTACTGCGAAAAAAAACTGAGCTATGCTGAACTGAAGGTGCAATGTGACAGTCTAGCCGCCGCCCTGGCCCGGCTCAAAGTAAAACCGGGGGATAAAGTAGTTACGATCCTGCCGACCTGCCCTCAATATATAATCAGCACGTTTGCAACCTTAATAACGGGTGCGGCCCATGTTCCATGCAGCATGCTCCAAAAAATAGAGGAGCTGGAGTACGAAATTCATGAGTCCGGGGCCAATACGGTAATTTGCTTACTTGAGCACTTGGACAGCATCAAATCAATTAGGCCCGGGACAAAGCTTAAGAATATTATCGTTACTTCAATTGATGATTATACCTTAGCACAGCCTGATCAATTAAAACGAATCAAGGGCGCCTACCAGTTCAGAGATTTAATCGCAAAATACAGGCCCCGCCCTCCAAAAGTCGTAATTAACCCCAGGGAAGATTTAGCCTACCTTGCTTTTACCGGGGGCGCAACAGGCCGGCCCAAAGGCGTAATGCTGACGCACTATAACCGCCTGTGCAACGTACTGCAAGGGCTACCCTGGCTGTTGTCCACCTATGAGAAGCATCTCCGTGGAACCGGCTCGGTGATCATCTCGGTCCCCCTTTTTCATTCATATGGTGATTGGATGATGCTGTCGGCGATTTACTGGGGCTTAAGAATAATCCTGGTCAGAGACCCCCGGGACATCGATACTTTGCTCGAGCTAATGATCAAAAACCGCCCTTTCCTGGTCAGTATTGTGCCCACTCAACTGATGAAGCTGCGTGAAAAGGATATCCCCGGCATGCCGGTGCAAATCATCTCCGGAGCGGCCTATTTACCGGACCATCTTCGTAAATCATTTTCTGAAAGGACTAAGATACCCGTATCGGAGGGCTACGGTTTAACAGAAGCCGGCCCTGTTACTCATATTAACCTGGCCGGCGCGTTCTCGCGCCAGGTAAAACACAGCATCGGCGTCCCGGTTCCGGATACGGCGGTGAAGTTAATTGATGAAGAGTCGGGTCAGGAATGCGCGATCGGCGAGGCAGGGCATATGTACATTAAAGGGCCTCAGGTAATGAAAGGTTACTGGCCAAACCCCGGGAACGGGTTGGTTGACGGTTGGCTCCCTACCGGCGATATCGCCCTGATGGATGAGGACGGTTACTTCTACCTGGTAGACCGCATTAAGGACATGGTAAATGTCTCCGGCTACAAAGTATATCCAGGCACCGTTGACGATATTTTATACCAGCACCCGGCAGTCTTCGCTGCGGCGTCCATCGGCGTGCCCGATCCGGAAAGGGGCGGGAGCGAAAGGATTAAAGCTTTTATCCAATTAAAGGAAGACTATAAAGGCAAAATAAGCGCCGCCGAGATCATTGAATTTTGCAAAGCTAAATGCCCGCCTTATGCCGTGCCGAGGTTTGTTGAATTTCGAGAAGACTTGCCTCTAACAGCAACCCAAAAGCTTTTTAAACGGAAATTAAGAGAAGAAGAGGCCGGCAAACCGCAAACACAATAAAGGGCGCACTTTGGACATTGCAGCGCAGCCCTTTATTTTCGCCTCTCCGGGAACCTTAAATCTTAGAGCTTATAGGATCACGAAAGTCCGCCGGTTAGGCAAACCCGGTATTAATACCCGAACCCGTTAACACTTAGATTTCTTGCAGTCGCGCCTGGCGAGACGTGGGAAATATTCCTGCTGTACGACCCCACTCTCGTTGGTAAAAAAGCGACATAAATTCTCCGGTTTACAGATCCTTCTTTCGGCGGCAGGGTCAAAGTGTTTCCGTAACCGCTCGAGAAACTGAAGGAGATCCAGAATCCTTCCGGTGCCTCGATCACAACATTGCCGGTCAAATTAACACCCGTCACCGTATAACTCTGCGGGGTTGAATACCTCCACTTCCTGATTAAGCCGAAGTTCAATGCAGCCGGGCTGACGCTCAATACCGGCGCCTGCCGCGTATAGACGCCGCTGAGCGCTGCTGTCTCGCCGTTATTGATCGTAACAGCCTGATTTGCGGGCTTGACCCACCCGGGTACATCTGTAAACTCAACCGTGTACTGACCGGCGGGAATCCCGCTTAAAATAAAGCCGCTGCCGCACCACGTTGCTGTCCCCGCGATTCTCCACTGCGCCCCGGCATCAACCGCTCCCTGGGGGCTGATTGTCACGCGGAGGCCGCCGGTTTGACTGGTGGGAGGCGGGGTCAGGCGGGCTTTGACAAGACTGGTGGGGTCGTGCCAGAGAGCCAGGATCGCCCTGCCGGCATACCCTTGATATCTCCACCCGCCGTCCGGATCCCTTACCGTGCTGTACGGCCCGCTGCGAATCCCGAAATGCAGGTGGGCGAAACTGTATCCGCCATTTTCACGCGGATCGGCTGAAATAGATCCGATTCGCTGACCCTTAACCACAGCAGTGCCGGCGGCGACAAGCCCATCCTTCTTCAAATGTCCCAGGACTGAACAAACATAAGTATTATCTGGCAGGCGGTGTTCGATCACCACAACATGACCGTACCCGCCGTACCCGGATTGGTAACTACTGTACTTTACCTGCCCGTTCGCGGGAGCATATACCGGCAGCTCGGTTTTGCCGTTTAATGGCAGCAGGTCTTCGGCCAGATGGTAGGCATTTCGAGTGCTGTTCCAGGCCCCGAAATCCTGGCCCAAAAACCATCCTCCAGGATTAAGCGGATAGCGGAAGTCACTTGCGGTTTCGTAAGCCAAGACGACCGATGGTTTTAGCACGGCAGCCTGTGCGGCGCTGAAACTTAAAGCCAGCAGTAAAACGACAGGGACTGTAACGACCGTGCGCCACAAATTTTTCTGTTCCACCATTTCCTCGCCCCTTTATTAAATTTACTTAATAATTTTCTTCGATTCTTAATCACTTTCCTGCTTTATGTTAACTAGTAATTCCGTCCTCTATTGCCAGGCTTGTCCAAATAGATCAGGGGGGCAGTTCTCTTGATCTATTCTTACTGCAGCAGTTTTTTCAACCTGCGCTCAGTGAAAAAAATAAATCAGGAGAACCGTCCCCCTGATCTGTGCAGGACGTAGGCGAGAGCGTTTGAAAAGGCCCGCCCCACGGTTTTTTCATCGTAGGCATTGATTAACGAAACCCTGGCCGAAAGAGGGTTGCACTCAATGAACCAAAGCCTATCTTTATTATCGAGGCCGATATCGATGCCAAATTCACCGGAAGGGCCTGCATATTGTTCAACGGTACAGTAGATTTTTAACAACAGATCATGGAGCCTGCTTTTTAAGCCATGCAAAGACGATTCACTGTAATTCATCATCTGCGTAAAGAAATCTTCAAAGCGATAACTGGAACCGTGCGTGGTTATCGGAGAATCTGCTTGCGACACCCGAACAGGAACAGCGACAATTTCCAGTTCTCCCCTGCCGTTTCTTTGCACCTCCGCCCTCAAGTCGACTTTTCTACCTTGATATTTGATCAAGTCGATCGGTTCCTGGATGATAAAGTCCCGGCCACGGAAAAAGCGATTGATCACCTTCAATAATTCGTTCATATTTACCTTGCCGGTAGCGAGTTTCCCCACAAAATAGCGGTATTCATAAGATCCGCCCCGCAGCCATGTCACCTGCATTACCTGCTGCCCCCGTCTGCCCCGGCAGGCCTTCAAATACGCCCCGCCATACTTGCGCAGCATTGTTTCCAGATCTTTGCGTTGTTCGCGGCAAAGGATGGTTTCCGGCAAATGCGGCCTTAATGCGCTGTTATGCCTTAATGCCCGGTATACCTCCCACTTGTTCAACTCCAGCAGTTTATTCACAATACGAACCTTGAGTTTCTCCACGGCATGCATGAAAAGCGCCTGATCCGCTTGATGGAGTTTTGGCAAACCACTGTAGAGATAGATCACATCAGGAAAACGGAAGGTTTTATGCTCCCAGCAACCCCGCTTGCGATTAAAATAGGCACCGTTGATGAAATAAGTTTGATAGTTGATATCATGCGGAGAGAAAAAAAATACTGCCGCATCGAAGTTTTTTTCGAGTACCGCAATCCTTCTATGGCTGCGGTGAAACAGATCGGCTAGATTTTCTTTCTCTGCAAAAATTCCGATTAGCAAATGCTTGTCAATAAGCGCTGTATAAGCCGTTTTAAACATTCAAACACCACCGCCTGAACGATTTTCATGATCATGTCCGGTAATAACGGCCAATCTAAGTTATCATATTCAGGAAGCGGCATCTAGTTCATCCACTGTTTGACCATTAAAGGCCTGGCCATGGGACAGGGAGAAGAAGACAAACCGGCGCCGTTGTATCCCATGCACTTGCTGACTTAGGAAAACGGGGCGATAAGTTAGGAAAAAGGATTTAATGCACCGAAATTGAAATAGTAACTAAGCAAATGTTGAAGAAGGGTTCTTATGGCTTCAGCTGTGACGCAGGCGAAATCCCGCGCTATCCTGGTAGTAGATGACGAACCGGACCTGGTGAAGCTTCTTTCCTTCAACCTGGGACAGGAAGGCTACCTGGTCCGCACCGCTCTCACCGGGAGGGAAGCGTTAGAATCGGCGTTAGCGCTGCTCCCCGACCTGATTATCCTGGACGTAATGTTGCCGGAGCTGGACGGCCTGGAAGTATGCCGTCGCCTCAGGAGCAGCGCGCAAACCGCCGCCGTCCCCATTTTGATGCTCTCCGCTCGCCGGGAGGAGCTGGACAAGGTGCTGGGTCTGGAGCTGGGCGCCGATGACTACATGGTCAAGCCTTTTAGTGTGCGTGAACTGGTGGCCAGGGTGCGGGCGCTGCTGCGCCGCCAGGAGAGAGTACCCGTGGCGGAAAGCAGAGCAGGCGGCGACCAGCCCGAACAGGTGCTGTCTTCGTTTTCAGGAGAGATTGTGCTCTATCCTGAGCGCTACCAGGTTCTGGTAAGAAGCGCACCCTGCACCCTTACACACAAAGAATTCGCCCTGCTGCACCTGCTTATGGCCAACAAGGGACGGGTGCTGACCCGGGAGCTGCTTCTGGAAAAAGTTTGGGGCTATGAAACAGAGGTGGACACCCGGACCGTGGACGTGCATGTGCGTTTCCTGAGGCAAAAAATCGAGCGCGATCCCGCCAAACCGGAGTACATTGAGACGGTGCGGGGCGTGGGCTACCGCTTTGCAGGCCCTTTCTGACAGTGGCGGCGCAGGGGCAAAGTGCGCTGTGCCTGCCGCATGAAATTGCTTCCCCCGGGAGGGACACCCCTTGTTTTCAGGAATCCGCGGGCGGCTGATCTCTTACTACCTGGCGGTAATCGCCGTGGTGGTCCTGGGCATGGGTGCTTTTTTTGTCTGGTTTCTGGACTATTTTTACATGGAAAATCTGCGCGCGCACCTTTTCAGCCAGGCCCGCCTCTCTTCGGCCCTGGTGCTGGAGCTGCTGGCCCGGGACGCTTCCCGGGAGAAACTGGACGGCCTGTGCAAAGAGCTTGGCCATGAACTGGGGTTGCGCCTGACCCTGGTCGCCCCCGACGGCGTGGTGCTGGGTGATTCGGTAGAACTGCCTGAGCGAATGGAAAACCACCTGGAGCGGCCGGAAATTCAGGAAGCCCTGCGCAGCGGCCGGGGGACTGCTGCCCGCTTCAGCACCACCGTCGGTGAAGAGATGTTTTACGCCGCCGTGACGCTGCCGCCCGTTAATGGCAAGGACCCTTCCTCCTCCGCCGGGCCGGTGGGTTTTATTCGCCTGGCGCTCCCCCTTTCGGCGATCCATGCCGCCGTGCGCAAACTCCGCCTGTTTATCCTGGCCGCCCTGCTCGCTTCGACCCTGGCCGCCCTGGCTGTAGGGGCAGCTCTTTCCATGCGGATCACCGTCCCTTTGCACAAAATTGCCGCCGCGGCCCGCGCCATCGCCGGCGGTAATTTTGAGCCTCCCTTGGACACTTCCGGCCGGGATGAGATAGCAGGCCTGGCCCGGACCATCGGAGAAATGGGCCTGGCCCTGCGGATAAAAGTGCAGCAGATCCTGCTGGAAAAGAACAAGCTGGACGCGGTAATCTTCTCCATGAGCAGCGGGATTGTCCTGGTGGACAGCCAAATGAGAATCGAGCTGCTCAATCCGGCGGCGGAAAAGATGTTCCAGGTTTCCCGCGAAACGGCGACGGGAGCGCCTGCACAGGCGGCTCTCCGCTACCAATCCTTAAACGATAACTTGCATCAGGTTTACGCAGACGGGACGCCCCGCAGCTTTGAGCTGAACATCTACTACCCCCGCCCCATGACGCTGCAGGTATCACTTGTGCCCGTGGCGGGCGCCCGTGGCGAAACCGTGGGTGTCCTCTCTCTTTTTCACGACATCACCTCCCTGCGCTCACTGGAGCAGATGCGCAGCGAATTCGCGGCCAATGTTTCCCACGAACTGCGCACCCCCCTTGCCGCCCTCAAGGGTTACGCCGAGACCATTCTCGATCGGAACCTGGATCAAGAACACCTCGAAGACTTTCTGCGGACGATCGACCGGGAAGCGGATCGCCTGGTCCGCCTGGTGGATGCTCTGCTTGATCTTTCCCGGATTGAAGAAGAAAAAGGGGCGATCCAAAAAGAAGAGCTGGACTTGGCCTTTCTTACCCGTTCGGCCCTTGAAGGCCTGGAAGGGCTGCGCCGGCAGAAAGGGATTAAGCTGGAAACAACTTTTCCCTGCGGACCGGTTTTGGTCAACGGAAACGCCGACTGGCTGCGGCAGGCCATTTTCAATATCGCCGAAAACAGCGTCAAGTACGGCCACCCCGGCGGCACCGTTAAAGTGGAGCTCATCCGTGACGCCGCTAAAGCGGTCATGAAAATAACCGACGACGGCCCCGGCATCCCCGCCGCCGATCTGCCGCACATATTCGAGCGGTTCTACCGGGTCGACAAGGCCCGCTCCCGCAAAACCGGCGGCACAGGCCTGGGCTTGGCCATCGTCAAGCACATCCTCGAAGCACACGGCGCCTCTTACGTCATTGAAAGCGAAGCGGGCCGGGGCGCCACTTTTCGCTTCACCCTCCCCCTTTCGCATCATTGAACTTTTACGCCAATTTAACATAAATTTAACCTTACCTTCCTTTGTCCTTAACCTCCCCGCCTTATCATGACGGTGGATTCAAAAAACCGCCTTTTTAGGAGGGAAAGGTTAAAGATGAAGAAGTCAGTTCTGTTCAGCCTGGCCGCGTTAGTACTTTTACTGGCCGGATTGGCGGCCGGTTGCGGACAGGGGTCCGGCCGGGATGCGGTGTCGATCATGATTAAGGGCTCCGACTCCGAAGTAAACCTGGTTACCAGGCTGGCCGAAGAATTCATGAAAGAGAACCCCGGCGTGGTCATCGCCGTCACCGGCGGCGGTTCCGGTGTCGGCATCGCCGGCCTGATCGACGGTGATATCGACATCGCCAACTCTTCGCGCCCGATGAAGGATTCTGAAAAAGAGCAACTGAAAACCAAACAGGGCGCAGAGCCCTACGCCGTCCGTTTCGCCGTGGACGGGGTGGCGGTGATTGTCAATGGAGACAATCCCTTGGAAGAAATAACGATGGAGGACCTGGGCAAGGTTTACCGCGGCGAAATTACCAACTGGGCGGAACTCGGCGGAGCTGACCGGGAGATTAACCTTTACGGGCGCCAGAGCACCTCCGGCACCTACGTCTTTTTCATGGAGCTTGTCCTCAAGAGGGACTATGCCGCCACCATGCGTAACCTGAGCGGAAACGCCGATATCGTGGAAGCGGTGAAAAACGATGCCGGCGGGGTCGGCTACGTGGCCATCGGCTATGCCACGGAAGACGGTAAACCCGCCCCGGGCCTGAAGGCTTTGCGAATCGCCGCCGCCGCTGGCGCGCCAAGTTACAGCCCGTTACTGCTTGAGAATATTACCGGCGGCAACTACCCGTTGACCCGTCCCCTCTACCAGTTTACGAGCGGCAAACCGGAAGGGGCCGTGCTGGAATTCCTTAAATTCGCGACGAGTGACGCCGGACAAAATATCGTCCTGGCGGAAGGGTTCTACCCCATTACCGGTGCGGACAAAACATTTAATCAAAAAGCGCTGGAGTAAAACTTGAACTGTTCCCCGCTGGTAAAATGGGCGGCAAGAACTGGCCGCCCTCCATCGTTGGAACCAGCACCTGTACAAGGGGCGGGGCATGCCCCGCCCGCGGAAACTTAACCTCGGGATAGTTTGATATGGAAGGAGGATCACATTTGCATTCCTGCGTCGAAAAGGTTATGCACACGGTTTTTTGGATTAGCGGGCTGGCCATTATTTTGTTCTTGGGCGGGATCCTGTTTTCTCTCCTCGCCAACAGTTTTCCCGCCCTGAGAGAACTGGGATTGGCGCCCTTCTTCACTACGGGCACCTGGAACCCGGGAGCGTACGGTGAACCTGGCTACAGCCTGATCAATATGATCAAGGGCACCTTCATGGTCACCGCCGGCGCCCTGGTTGTGGCGGTGCCGCTGGGTATCGCCGCGGCGGCCTACCTGTCCGAAGTGGCCGGCCCGCGGGAAAGGGAACTTTTTAAGCCGGTCGTTGAAGTCCTCGCCGGCATCCCCTCGGTGGTGCTGGGCTTTATCGGCCTGGTGGTCCTGGCCCCGCTGATCGCCAGGGTGTTCAAACTCTCCAGCGGAATTAACGCTTTGAATGGAGCCATCCTGGTGGGGATTATGGCTTTGCCCACCATTATTACCCTCGCCGAAGACGCCATTACCGCGGTTCCCAGGGAATACCGCCATGCTTCACTGGCCCTGGGGGCGACCCGCTGGCAAACAATCTGGAAAGTAACCGTGCCGGCGGCCTTTTCGGGGCTTATGGCTGCCGTAATGCTGGGGATGGGGCGGGCCATCGGCGAAACGATGACCGTATTGATGGTAACCGGAAACATGCTCGCCGCACCGGCATCCTTTCTCGATTCTGTCCGCACCCTCAGCGCCAACATCGCCATTGAAATTGGCGACGTGGCTTTTCACTCCCTCCACTTTCACGCCTTGTTTGTGGTCGGGCTGGTGCTCTTTGCCATCACTTTCGCGGTCAACCTGCTGGCGGATATCCTCATTCATCGCAAACCGGGGGTGAGAACATGAAAGCACCGTCAATCCTGGTCCGCGGCCGCGAGTGGCGGGGCGCGGAATACCTGGGGTTGTGGGCCTTGCGGTTTTCCCTGATCCTGGTCATCTTTATTCTGGGCTTCATCCTCTACGACATTTTGGCGAAAGGGAGCGCCGCCATCAGCCGGGAGTTCCTCACCGCAGCGCCGCGGTCGGGGATGACCGCCGGCGGGATCTACCCGGCCATCATCGGCACGGTCTATGTGACTCTCATTACCATGGCATTTGCAGTGCCCCTGGGGGTGGCGGCGGCCGTTTACCTGAACGAATACGCCGTCCAGGGCCGCTTTACCCGCCTGGTGCGGATGGCCCTGCGCAACCTTTCCGGGGTCCCTTCCATCGTGTTCGGCCTTTTCGGCATGGCGGTTTTTGTCAAATACTGCGGATTCGGGCCGTCCCTCATCGCCGCCGGCCTGACCCTGGGCTTGCTCACGCTCCCGGTAACGGTGACCGCCGCCGAAGAAGCTTTGGCCGCCGTGCCCCGGCCCTACCGCGAAGGCTCGTTTGCCCTGGGGGCGACCCGGTGGCAGGTGGTGCGCACCGTGGTTTTGCCGCGCGCCCTGCCCGGTATTCTTACGGGAACCATTTTAGGCCTGGCCCGGGCGGCGGGGGAAACTGCGCCGATCCTGGCTACCGGGGCCGCTTTTTTCTTGCCTTTTTTACCCGATTCGATCAAGAGCCAGTTTATGGCCTTGCCTTACCACCTGTTTATTCTTTCCACCCAGCACCATGCCATCACCAAAGTGCGCCCCCTGGCTTACGGTACGGCCCTGGTGCTGGTTGTCCTGGTTTGCCTGCTGAACCTGGCGGCTGTACTTTTACGCAACTGCTACCGCCGCCGTGCCGCCCGGGGGCTGTAGGATATTAATCACTGGAGAGGAGGCCGGCGGGCTTTAGCCAAACGCAAAGCCTGCCTGTAAAAATGAATATTACTTTAACCAATCCTCATAATCCATTTGAGCAGCGAACCGCGCCGGCGGGCGGGGCCGCCGGCGCTGGCCTGCTGCCGGCAAACGGCAAACCCGGTAAAGTTAAAGTGGAAGACCTTAACTTTTACTACGGCGCCAAGCAAGCCCTGTTCAAGATTAATCTGGAAGTGGCTCAAAACGGGGTTACCGCCCTGATCGGGCCATCCGGATGCGGTAAAACCACTTTCCTCCGGGTGCTGAACCGGATGAACGACCTCATCCCCGGCGCCCGCCTGGAGGGCAGGGTGCTCCTCGACGGCAGGGACATTTACGAATCGTCCCGGGACGTGGTGGAGCTGCGCAAGCGGGTGGGGATGGTCTTCCAGCAGCCCAACCCCTTCCCCAAGAGTATCTACGATAACGTGGCCTACGGCCCGCGCATCCATGGCACCAGGGAGAAGCGCAGCCTCGACGAGATCGTGGAGCGCAGCCTGAAAGGCGGCGCCCTTTGGGAGGAAGTCAAAGACCGCTTGGGAGAGCCGGCGCTCTCGCTATCCGGCGGGCAGCAGCAGCGCCTCTGCATCGCCAGGGTGCTGGCGGTTCAACCCGAAATCCTGCTGATGGATGAACCCACCTCGGCGATCGATCCGATTGCCACCCAGCGCATCGAGGATTTAATCCGGACGCTGTGCCATGACTATACCATTATCATCGTTACCCACAACATGCAGCAGGCGGCCCGGATCTCCGACTGGACCGGATTCTTCCTCCAGGGGGAGCTGGTGGAGTTCGGCAAGACCGCCCGGATTTTTACCAAGCCGCTGGACCGGCGCACCGAAGATTACATCACCGGGCGCTTTGGATAATGCAAGGCGAAAGGAGAAAAAAGATGGATAAGTTCATTTCTGCGGACAAAAAGGTGGTTTTTGAAAAGAAGATGGACTCGCTCCAGCAGAACCTGCACCGCATGGGAGGGCTGGTCGAAGAAGCGATCGCCCGTGCGGTCCAGGCGCTTAAAACCCAGAACCTGGACCTGGCCAAGGCGGTGATTGAAGGCGATGACGCCGTCGACCGGCTGGAGCTCGAAATCGACCAAAAATGCCTGGAGTTAATCGCCACCCAACAGCCCATGGCCAAAGATCTGCGCCGTGTGGCCACCCTGTTTAAAATGATCAGCGACCTGGAGCGGATGGCCGACCATGCCACCGATATCGCCAAGATTACCTTGCGGATCGGCCATGAACCCCTGATCAAGCCCCTGGTCGACATCCCCCGGATGGCCCAGCTGACGCAAAAAATGGTCAAACAGGCCCTGGACGCCTATGTGCTGGAAGATATCGAACTCGCCCTGGCCGTCGGCAGAGACGACGACGAGGTCGATCACCTTCACGGGCAGATCTTCCGCGAACTGCTCACCATTATGATGGAAAACCCGCGGACGATTACGCAGGCCACCAATTTGCTTTTCGTCAGCCGCTGGCTCGAGCGTATCTCCGATCATGCCACCAATATCGCGGAAAAAGTAATTTTCCTCGTCACCGGTGAGATCAAATTGCTCAACGAATAACAAATGGCCGGATCCGGGCTGCCCCCAGCGGCGGCGCGATCAGTTTAGCAAACAGATTTGATCGGACAGCCGGGAAAGCGGCCGGCCAGCTCTTTTAACCACCGTGAATCCGAACAGGCCATCTGTGATTAAAAGACATCTTGATCAAATATTTAAACAGATCCAAAAACAGGTCCACCAATTCGGGATCGAATTGCGTGCTCGCAAATTGCTTCAATTCTTCAATCGCGCTTTCGTGGGGTCTGGCCTTGCTGTACGGCCTGCCGCTGGTCATCGCGTCATAGGCGTCCACGATGGCCAGAATGCGGGACTCCACGGGTATTTCTTTTCCTTTAATGCCCAGCGGGTAACCGCTGCCGTCCCACCACTCGTGGTGTTTCAAGATAAAATCGGCCACGCCTGACAGATCCGTAGAGGAAAGGGCGATGCGGTAGCCCTTCTCCGGGTGCTGGCAGATCATATGCCATTCTTCCGCGGTGAGCGGTTCCGTTTTAAACAGAATCCGATCCGGAATGCTCACCTTCCCCAGGTCGTGAACCCTGGCCAAAAGGGCCAGGTTGGTAAGCCGGTTCGTAGAAAGGTTGATTTTTTCGCCGATTTTCTGGCAAAGTTGCTCCAACCTCCGCCCATGGCCTTCATTGATGAAGTCCTTTTTGGCCAGGGTTTCCAGGAGAGCCTGGACAGTCCTGCTGCGGACCGTCGC
This sequence comes from Desulfovibrio sp., assembly GCA_020060545.1. GTDB lineage: Bacteria > Bacillota > Dethiobacteria > DTU022 > DTU022 > JAGUZX01. The sequence continues at coordinate 46,613 of JAGUZX010000135.1, forward strand.
GCTGTGATAGAGCTTCTCGCGGTACATCATGTCATCGGCCTTTTGATACAGCTCTTTCAGGGCGGTTTCTTTGGTTTCAGCAGTGGCCACACCCAGGGATAAGCCCAAAAGCAGGTTAGCCTGTTTCAGGTTGTACCCGGCAATATTCTCCTTGATGCGGGCGGCGATCGCGGCGGCGGTTTGCGCATCGGTACGGGGCAAAATAATGCAAAATTCGTCGCCGCCCACCCGGGCCAATATATCGGAACCCCGCAGGGAGCCTTTTAAAACACCGGCGACTGCGATCAGCAGCTGATCCCCTTTGTCATGGCCCATGGTGTCGTTGATTAATTTCAAGTTGTCCATGTCCGCGGAAATTAAACTGATCGGGTACTCCCGGCCGGTGCTGAAGCGCTTAATCTCTTCCTCAAAAAAAGCACGGTTATACAGCCCGGTAAGCTGATCATATAGACTCAAATGCCGCAGCTGCTCTTCAAAAATAATTCGCTCGGTGATGTCACGGGCAACCCCCCGGAAGCCGGTGATGCCGCCTTCACCCTTGATGGGAGAGATCGAAAGCTCCCCGTAAACGGTGGCGCCGTCTTTTTGGATCAACTCCATGGTGAACCGTTGAGGGCGCCCGGTTAAATAAACCTGGTGAAAAGCACGATAGGCGGACTCAGGGTTCCTGGCGAGCTGCTTGTAGTTAACGCCTAAAAGTTCCTGACGGGAACAGCCGAGCAACCGGCCGGCGGCATCGTTGCAAAAAGTGATATTTCCCGCCAGGTCGGCCTCGTAGTACCCTTCTTCCAGAGAAAGCAAGATATGCCGGTACTCGTCGCCAGGTTCCTGCGGCGCCCGTTCCGTAAGTTTCTGCTCGTCGTATATTTCAGGATCCCTCCCTTCCGCTTCGCTCAATGACACAGGAAAAAATACCATGGATAAAATGGAAATATACCGCAAAAGTTGCCAAATTTCTCTTGTATTTCTCTTGTATAATTTTGCTTCTTCCCCTGATCTTCCTGCTTGATTAATCAATTTCTTCTCCAATAGCGCCAGGTTAAAGATATTCGTTTAACCTCTAATATGCGGCAGGAAATGAAGTAAACATGTCTAAATAGAAGGGATTATTCTCTAACGTTTACTTTCGCCTTGTGACGGTATCCCTTTCCCGGAAATATCGCCGCCGCCGCCTTTTTTCCCGAACATGAGCCTGGAGGTATAACGCATGGTCAAATTGGGCCTGGAAGAGGTGGCCCTGGAAGGCTGCCGGGGCAAGCTGAAGCTTAAACCGAGTAAGAACCCCGCCATTTATAACCCGCCGGAGCAGTTCATCGTTACCGCCAACCAGGATCTGAACCAATACGGGGGGGGTGAATGTAAACAACCTTTCCATGGCCCCCTACCGCGCCACTGCCGCTGGCGGGCCTGGCTATCCTGGCCGTTATGGCAACTGGGGCCGGCCTCCTTCACAGGAGAAGGCGTTAACTTATAAACTGTCGAGCTGATCCTTTGCGCCCATTGATCATGAGCCTTCGAGCTACCTGTAACGATAAGTGGCAGTGGAATAAAATTCCTTGCCACTTTATTATTATTGTCCGGAGCGACTGGGTGCACCTGTGCCCTCTTAGCCCCGGTAATTGGGGGCATACGAAACAAGCAAAGATCAGCGTTTCGCGGGAGGCGGACGGGGAGGCGGCGGGGCAGGAATCTACCGCCGCACTTTCAGTTTCCGGATAGCCCCCTCCAGCCCTTCCACGGTCAGTTCAAACATGGGGAAAACATCCCGGATGATGGTGATGGTGTAACTGCCGATTGTCCGATCCCAGTAAGGTGCCGGGATGGGATTCAGCCAGACCGCATGATTGAAGTGTGCGGCGATACGGCGCAGCCAGGTAATCCCGGGTTCATCGTTGCCGTAATACCAGTCGATGGAGCCGCCCGGCATGGTCAGTTCACTGGGCGCCATGCTGGCGTCTCCGAGGAAAAGAACCTTGTAGTCCGGCCCCAGCAGGCGCAGGAAATCCTCCGTGCGCACCGCGCTGTCCATCCGGCACGATGATTTCAAGTAGAGGTGCTGGTAGACGCAGTTGTGGAAATAAAAGAAGCGCAGGTCCTTAAAGTGGCTGGACCGGTTCATCGCCGTAAAGAGCTGGCTGCAGATGCGCATGTATGGATCCATCGAGCCTCCCGAGTCCATCATCAGGGCGACTTTAACCGTGTTTTTGCGGCCCCTCGTCCAAACCAGCTGGAGCAGGCCTCCCTTATCCCCCGTCTCCCGGATCGTCTCATCGATGTCGAGCTCTTCCCGGGGGCCCTCCACCTTGCTGCTCAGCTGCCTGAGCTTGCGCAGCGCTACCTCAAACTGCCTTACCCCGATGGTCTCATCGGTCCGGAAATTCCGGAAGTTTCGCTGCGCCGCCACTTTGACCGCCGATTTGTTCACCGATTCGCCCCCGATGCGGATCCCCGCGGGGTGATAGCCGGAATGCCCAAAAGGGGATGTTCCCCCCGTGCCGATCCATTTCCCCCCGCCGTGATGCTCCCCTTTTTGCTCCCGCAGCCGCTCTTCCAACCGGCGGCGCAGCTCATCCAGATCCCACTCCTGGAACTGCTTCCGTTCCGCGGAAGAGATCTGGCGGGGAGGCAGCGCTTTTTCAAGCCACTGCAGCACTTTTTCCGTCAGCTCCACCGGTGTCTCAATGTCGCGAAAGTAATGGGCGAAAGCCAGGTCATAACGGTCGTAATGGGTTTCGCTTTTCACCAGCACCGCCCGGGCCAGGTGGTAAAAACCCGTCAGGCTGGATAGGGCCATGCCTTTGCCCAGGGCTTCCATCAGCATCATCCATTCCGTGATCGTGACGGGCACGCCGTAAGCTTTGAGCAGGTAAAAGAAGTGGATAAACATTTGCCCCTGTCCTCTCCGCCCGCCCTACCAGCTGCGCAGCGTTCCCGTGCCTGACTTTACCTGTACGCCCTGGTTGTGCAGGCGCTGCAGCACGGCGTTGAAATCATGGTCTTTTTTCAGCAATACGCCCAGGAAGGGAAATTCTTTGCCGATTTGCTGAGGGCTGATCCCCCCCACGGTCAGGGCCTGGACCCAATCCAAAAGCTCGCTGGTGCTCGGTTTTTTCTGCAGGCCGCCGATCCCGCGGATCCAGTAAAAAGCGGCCAGCGCCTCTTCCAGGAGCTTTTGCTCGAGATCCGGATGATGGACTTTGACGATCTCCGCCATCATCGCAGCATCGGGAAAAGCGATATAGTGAAAGATACAGCGGCGCAAGAACGCGTCGGGCAGTTCTTTCTCCGCATTGCTCGTGATGATTACGATGGGGCGGTGCCGCGCCTGCACCGTCTCCCCCGTTTCCAATATGTCAAAGCTCATGATATCCAGTTCCCAGAGCAGGTCGTTGGGAAACTCGATGTCCGCCTTGTCGATCTCGTCAATCAGCAGCACTGCCTGCCGCTCGGCGAGAAAGGCCTCCCCCAATTTCCCCATCTTGATGTAATGGCGGATATCGGATACGTCATGGTCGCCAAACTGGCTGTCATAAAGGCGCTGAACCGTATCATAGATATAAAGCCCATCCCTGGCCCTGGTCGTAGACTTGATGTTCCAGATCAGCAGCTCCTTTCCCAGGCCTTCAGCGATGCTGCGGGCCAGCATCGTTTTTCCCGTGCCCGGCTCCCCCTTGATCAGCAGGGGCCTGCCCAGCGCCACCGCCACATTGACGCTGTTCTGCAGCTCCTCCGAGGCGATATAGTTCCTTGTTCCGGTAAAAAATAGCTTATGTTCCTGCAATGTCCCAGCCTCCAATATTTACTTCGAATATTATTATCTTCTCTGCATTTCTAAAATTCTACTAAACAAATCCAACTCCTGCCGCACCGAATTTACGCACGGGTATCCGAGCCCAAGGTATTCTGTTTGTGTTGCATCGTTATTGGCCCCTTCAGTTTGTAACGGCGCTCCTCCGGTTCCCAGATGTGAATGCCGCATCCATGGGCAATGGCGCGAAGGAGTGTTGATTTCCCCGAACCATTGTCCCCAACGAAAAAGGTGACCGTGCTGTCAAACGTTAATTCCCTGGTGATATTCAAATGGTGGAGATTGAAGGGATAACAATCTCCGGACGGATATTTTTCCGGAAGAAGAGTTATTTTTCGTATATGCATTATCGATTCCCCCTTGCACAGGCAATTCGCCAAAAGGAAGGTTGTTCCTGCCGGCAGTAGCCAATTGCCTCTCAATCTGAACTCGTATACAATCTGTATGCTTTTTGCCTTCAGACCTTCCAGAGGACAACACCCCGAAAAAAGAAAAAAGCCCTATTTCTAAGGCTTTTTATGGTCGGAGCGACAGGATTTGAACCTGCGGCCTCTTGACCCCCAGTCAAGCGCGCTACCAAGCTGCGCCACGCCCCGGTGCTCCTCTATTATAACCAATTCTGCATGCCGGTGCAAGGACTAACGGCGGCACACATCGTATGTTAGCTCGTGCCAGCAGTTGGCATGGCGATCGGGCAGCGTGATGCAACGTGTTTTTTTTGAATGCAATTAATTGTCCCGGCGAAGCACCGCTCCATTTGCAGGCGATCAGGATAACCCCATTTTCTTTTTCACTTTTTCAAACGCGGCCAGCGCTTTGTCCAGGTCGGCCCTGGTATGGCCGGCGGTGACGATCGTCCTGACCCGGGATTTATCTTCAGCCACCGTCGGGAAGCCGATGCCGGTACAGAAAACGCCGTTTTCGAGCAGCGTATCGCTGAAGGCCATCGCCTTGGCCCCGTCGCCGATGATCACCGGCGTGATCGGGGTCTCACTGTTCCCGGTGTTGAAGCCGAGTTCTTTGAGCCCTTTTTTGAAGTACCTGGCGTTGGCCCACAGCCTTTCCTGCAGATCTTCTTCCTGCATCACCTCCAGGGCGGCGATGTTGGCGGCCGCGACGCCCGGCGGATGCGAGGTGCTGAAAAGGAAAGGGCGCCCCCGGTGGATCAGGTAGTCCACCAGACGCCGGCTGCCGGCGACGTAGCCGCCGAGCACGCCGATCGCCTTCGACAAGGTGCCGATCTGGATGGCCACCCGGCCGTGTAAATCAAAGTGATCCACGCTCCCCCGCCCGTGCCGTCCCAGGACGCCGCTGGCGTGGGCGTCATCGACCATGACCACGGCGCCGTACTTCTCCGCCATCTTGACGATATCGGGCAGCCTGGCGATATCGCCGTCCATGCTGAAGACGCCGTCGGTGACAACGAGCTTCAGGCGGTAGCCGCCGCACTCCTGGAGCCGCTTCTCCAGGGCGTCCATGTCGCTGTGGGCGTAAATGCGCCGGTCGGCTTTGCTCAAGCGGATCCCGTCAATGATGCTGGCGTGGTTCAGCTCGTCGCTGATAATGACATCATCCTTGGTGAGCAGGCACTCGAGCACGCCGGTGTTGCAGGTAAAGCCCGATTGAAAGACCAGGGCGGCCTCGGTCTTTTTGAACGCGGCCAGCTTCTCTTCCAGTTCCCGGTGGATTTGCAGGGTGCCCGCGATGGTGCGCACCGCGCCAGCCCCCACGCCAAACTGCTCCGTGGCCTTTACCGCGGCGGCGATCAGCTTCGGGTGGGCGGCCAGGCCCAGGTAGTTGTTCGAGGCGAGGTTGATCACCTCCCGGCCGTTGATCCGGACATGCGGGCCCTGGGCGCTTTCCAGGATGGTAAGCGCGCGGAATATTTTTTTGGTTTTGAGCTCATCGATTCTTTCAGCCAGTACTTTTTCCAGCAAAGCGTTCATCTCCTTTTACTTCTCTCCCGGGAAAAGAATGATCTTGCCGCATGCGCCGGAATTCATGATCCGGAAAGCCTCTTCAAATTCTTCCAGGTTCATGCGGTGGGTGATTACGGGGCTGACATCCAGCACGCCGCTTAGGAGCGCCGCCGTTTTATACCAGGTGGCGTAGATTTCCCTGCCGGTGATGCCGGCCAGGGTGATCCCCTTGAAGATCACCTCGTTGGCCAGGTCCAGGCAGACCTTGTCTTGGGGAAGCCCCAGTAAAGCCGCCCGACCCCCGTTTTTGACGGCTTTCAGCCCGTCGTGGATCGACTGCTCGTGGCCGCTCATCTCGGCGAAAAGGTCCACGCCGCAGCCGCCTGTGTCCTCCAGCACTGCAGCGGCAACGTTTTCCCGAAGCGGGTTGATGGTTGCCGCCGCCCCCATCTGCCGGGCGAGATTCAGCCGGTAATCGATTATGTCGGCGGCGTAAATTTTAGCCGCGCCCGCGGCCCTGGCGATGCCGACGGCAAAAAGGCCGATGGACCCGCACCCGGTGACCAGGACGGTTTTGCCGGTTATATTTTCGGCTAGAACAGCCAGCACCGCGTTGCCGATCGGATCTTGCAGGCAGGCTGTTTCCGGGGGAATCAGCGGGTCATTTGGCCACAGGTTTGCCTCGGGGACACGGACATATTCAGCAAAGCAGCCGTCTGTATCCAACCCGATTATCGAATAGCGCGTGCAGATATGGGCCTGGCCGGTGCGGCACTGGTAGCACTGCCCGCAGGTTTGGTGGCACTCCACGCTGACGTAATCGCCAGTGCGGCAGCGTTTTACCGCCGCACCCAATTCCACGATTTCACCCGCCATCTCGTGGCCCATAATGACGGGAGGCTTCACTCGCGAAGCGGCCCACCGGTCCCAGTTATAGACATGCAGGTCGGTGCCGCAGATCGAGGATGCCAGCACCTTTACCAGGACATCATGGGGACCGGGCTCCGGAATGTCCGCCTTGATCAAGGCCGCCCCCGGGCCCGCTTTCTCTTTTACCAGCGCCTTCATTTTACCTTTCACCGCCATGTCCTCCCATGGTCGATCTTTTTTGGTTTTTCTTTCAGCATACCGGCCCGAAGACAATCTTCCCGCCGGCTTCCTTGCTCTGTACCGATCCCTCCAGCTCGAGGTAGCGCAGGTGGGAGACCGCTTCTCCCGTGGCGAACCATTTTTGCATCAGCGGGAACAACTCCCAGCTTTCGGCGATGATGTCCCAGTTCATTTTGGAAGCGACCTGGAAAGCGCTGCTCATGCCGTCGCTTTTCAGGATCTGCATTACTTCATCCAGCCTGTGCCGGTGGTGGATTTTTAGTTCGCGGATCCGCTTGCGGCAGTCGGGGAAAGGATCCCGGTGCCCCGGCAAAACCAGGTTTATCTCCAGATCATCGATTTTGTCGAGACTCTGCAGGTACTGCCGGAGCGGATTTTCCAGGCCAAACCATTCCGCAATGTTCGGGGTGATATTGCCGAGGATATGGTCCCCGGAGACAAGTATTTTCCGGTCCGCCTCGTAGAGGCACAGGTGGCCCGGGGTGTGCCCGGGAGTCTCGACGCACTTGAAGCGATAATCTCCGGCGAGGACGGCGTCCCCTTCTTTCAACAGCGTAAAGGTAAAATAGTCCTTCGGCCGGTATTTGTTCGCCGGGTGCATTTCAACGGCGCTCTGTAAAATACTTTCGGGAAAACCGTGCTGCCTGGCGAAGGAGATCGCCAGCTGCCACAGGTCCTGATAATCGATCACCGCGGCGTCGGGTTGATTAAAGTAAACGGTTGATGATTTTGCGGCCATTTCGCCGACCAGCCCCAGGTGATCGACATGCAGGTGGGTAATAAAAAAATCGGTTTCTTCCAGGTTCACATGAAGTTGCCGCAAGGCCGCGGCCATGGCGCTTTTGCATTCTTGCCGGTTCATTCCCGTATCGATGATCAGGTTTCGCTTGCCGGCCGTGATGATATATGCATTGGTTTGTTTAAGCGGGTTGTTGGGCAGGGGAATCTCGGCCCGGTAAAAATGCGGCAGGACTTCTTCGATTACCGGAACGCTCATTTAAGTTTCTCCTTCTCTTTTGCCATTGTTCGATTAAACGGTTCCCGTTTATAATTCCATACGCTGGCTGGTTTCCCTGCTTCATTTATGGCCGTCGCGCGGGTTTATCTTGGCCCAAAAATCTCCCGGTGCGGGCAGCCCGGCGAAACAGCAAGCGAAGGCTTCCGGCTGCAAGAACTTAGTCGACGCTGTAGGAAAATCCATGGCCGGAAGAGAATTAGAGTATTAATGAAAGGTTAATGTAAATTAAACCACTGCTATTTATTTTCCCGGAGAAATAGTCATGACCATTTTTAAGCGCACCGTGTTCATTATTTTTCTCAGTTTCGTAACCCTGTTTCCACCGGCGCCGGGCGGGCGGAGCGGCGGCGCAGCCCTGGAAACGGAGCTTTTCTTCACGATCCTGCACACAAACGATGAACACAGCGCGCTGCTCCCGGCGCCCCTGGTCGATTACGACCCCGCCGGGCCCGGCCCCACCCGGGGCGGCTTCGCCCGCCTGGCGCACCTGGTCGAGGCGATCCGGGCGGCTAAATCAGGGGACAACGAGCCGGTCCTGCTGATCTCCGGCGGCGATTTCCTGGGAGGGTCCCCGTACAGCTGGCTTGCTTTCCGCAACCGGGCGGCGGAACTGGCGCTGATGCTCGGACTGGGCTACGATGTCGTCACGCTCGGCAACCATGAATACGACTTCGGCCCGGAGCGTCTGGCTGAATATCTAATGGCGGCCGGTTACCCGGAAGCCGCCGCGCGGACGGCTATCGTCGCTTCCAACACCCACCTCCCGCCCGGCCACCCGTTGGGAGAGGTCGGGATCAGGCAAACTTACATCAGGGTGCTGAACAACGGGTTGATCCTCGGTTTTTTCGGCCTGATCGGCAGGGACGCGCTCCAGGTATCGCCTTTTAAAGATCCGGTCGAGTTCAGCGGCCAGCACGAAACCGCCCGCGCGGACGTAGCGGCGCTCCGGCAGGCCGGGGCGCAGGTGGTGATCGCAGTGAGCCACTGCGGGATCGGCGAAGACCGGGCGCTGGCCCGCGCGGTCCCGGGAATCGACGTGATCGTGGGCGGGCACTCCCACAGCAGGCTGGAGGAACCGGTAATCGAGGGCGGCACGGTGATCGTCCAGGCCGGTTCTCTCCTGAGATACCTGGGCGTCCTGGAACTGGCCTACAACCCGTCCACCGGAAAAGTGCGCCCCCGCAATTGTGACACAGGGCGGCCCTTCCTGCTGCCGGTTGACGGTGCCATCCCGGAGCACCCGGCCGCCGCCGCCGCGCTGGATCTTTTTACCCGGGAGCTAAACCGCCTGGCCAGCGAACTGACCGGGGGGAAGTTCGGTTCCGTCCGCGACATCGTGGCTGTTTCCGGTTTCGACGTGCCGATCGCCGGCGGCCGGGAAGCACCGCTGGGCAATTTCGTCACCGACGCCCTGCGGCTGGTCGCCGCGGAAACCCTGGGCGAAAAGGTCCATTTCGCCTTTCAGGCCAGCGGGCCGATCCGCGGCAGCATCATCACCGGTAAAACGGCGCACTCGCAGGGAAAGATTGCTTTTTTCGACCTGGCCAACCTGGTCGGCCTGGGATCCGGCCTGGATGGCAACCCGGGGTTCCCGGTAGTGTCCTTCTATTTAACCGGGGCGGAGGTGGTAAAAGTCATGGAGATCTCGATTTTCCTCTCCGAGCACATGGGGCAGGACTATTTTCTGCAGGCATCCGGGCTGAGGGCAACCTACGATTTCAAGCGGGCCATCCTGGGGCAGATCCCCTTTACCGGGCTGCCCGTACCCACCGGGCGGGCGGTTCTGGCGGTGGAGATGTTTACCGGCGAAGGGGTCCAGGGAGGGGGCGCTGATGCCTATACCCCGCTTTCCCGCCGCGACCGGAACCTTTACCACGTGGTGACCGATTACGGCGTCGCCACGGCGATCCCCCGGGTGGGCGAACTGGTGCCGTTTTTCCTGCTGCAGCCGAAAGACAGCGCGGGAAACCCCGTCGCGCTGGAGGACCGCATTATCCGTCGGGAGGGCCGGGAACTGAAAGTATGGCAGGCGGTGGTTGAATACGCCTCCCGGCAGCCGCTGGATGAGAGGGGCGCTCCCCGCATCGCCGATCTTTACGCGGGAACAACCGGCCGCCTGGTGGAAGGAAAGGGAACGCCGCTTTGGATCTGGCCGGCATTATTCCCGGCGCTGCTTGCAGCGCCTGCCGTCTTCCTGGCCAGGCGCCGGCGCTTGCGGCGCAGGGCAAGGCAAAAGTAACGGCCGATGTGCCTCCCTTCCTCCCTCCCGATCATTACCACCACCGACCGGCAACCGGCAAAAGGGACTCTGAAATTTGAGCCCGGTGGTCAATCTTGAAAAGAGGAAAATCCGCGTCCGGCAAGGAATAACTGTACGGGTTTCCCGGCGGCGGCCGGGCGGAATATTAGATCAGGCGGTGAATGCTGATGGACTTTCTTCTCCCGGCGGTGCCGGCATACCTGCTTGGCACGTTTCCTTCAGCCTATATCTTCACGAAGCTATTCAGCGGGATGGATATCCGCAAGCTCGGCTCGGGCAACGTGGGAGGCATGAATACCATTAGATCCGTGGGAAAGCTGCCCGGCCTAATGACCATCGCCGCAGACATCGGGAAGGGGATCCTGGCGGTCTACCTGGCGCGGGCCCTTGGCGGCGGCCAGGCTGCGCTCCTGCTGGCCGCTTTCCTGGCGGTAATGGGGCACAATTACAACCCTTTCCTGGGATTCAAAGGAGGCAAGGGGCTCGGCACCTCCCTGGGGGCGCTGCTGGCGCTTTCGCCGCTTACCGTTTTAGTGATGCTTCTCTTCATCGCCGTGCTGCTCTTCCTGCTGCGGGATTCGAACACGGCGGCGGGGCTCGGGATCGCGGCGCTGCCGGCGGTGTTCTGGTTTATCTACCGTGATTGGCTCTGGGTCGCGGCGGGAGCGGCGCTGGCGCTGGTAATCGCCGTGAAGCACGCGCGGGATTTCAAGGCTTACCGGAATGGCCGGCGGAAGCTGATCTAACCGGCCTGTTTGATGGAGAGGGAGATGCGGTGGCGGACCGGGTCGATGGAGAGGATCTTGACCGGCACGACCGCTTCAATCTGCAGCGCCTCCAGCGGATGCTTGATATAGCGGTCCGCGATCTCCGAAATATGGACCAGGCCGTCCTGGTGCACCCCGATATCGACAAAGGCGCCAAAGTCGACGATGTTGCGCACGATCCCCATCAGGACCATACCGGGCTTGAGCTCTTCCAGCCCGGTGACCGATTTTAAAAATACCGGCTTGGGCAGCTCTTCGCGGGGATCCCGGCCCGGCTTGCGGAATTCATCGAGGATGTCGCGCAGCGTCGGTTCACCCGCGCCCAGGCGGCCAGCCAGGCCGGCGATCTCCGCCGGGGTAAGGTCGGGGATTAAGGCGGGGTGGCCCAAATGCTCCGGCTCAATCCGCAGTTCGCTCATGACCCGGCGGCCCAGGTCATACGATTCGGGATGCACGGCGCTGCGCTCGAGGTAGTCCGCGCTTTCCGGGAGCCGCAGGAAGCCGGCGCACTGGCGGAAAACTTTCGGCCCCAGCCCGGGAACGGCCAGCAGCTCCGCGCGAGACTTGATCGAACCTTTTTCCCCGCGGTAGCCGACGATCCGCTCGGCTACCGTCTTGTTAATCCCGGCCACGTAGGAGAGCAGCGGCGCGGAAGCCGTGTTCAAGTCCACGCCGACGCTGTTCACGCAGCTCTCCACCGAACCCGCCAGGGCCTCCTCCAGCTCTTTCGGGGGCATATCATGCTGGTATTGCCCCACCCCGATCGACTTGGGGTCGATTTTCACCAGCTCGGCCAGCGGATCCTGCAGGCGGCGGGCGATCGAAACAGCGCTCCGCTCGGCCACATCGAGGGCCGGAAACTCCCGGCCGGCCAGGGGCGAGGCCGAGTAGACGCTGGCCCCGGCCTCGTTGACGATGGTATACTCCAGGGGGAGATTGTGCTCTTTGATCAGGTCGGCGATAAACTGCTCGCTTTCCCGCGAAGCGGTCCCGTTGCCCACGGCGATGCAATTGATCCGGTGTTCCTGCAGCAGGCGCAGGACCACCGCCGCGGCCCCCTCGCGGTCGTTCTTGGGCGGGGTGGGATAAACGGTGGCCACCGCGAGCAGCGCACCGGTTTCGGAGACACAGGCCAGCTTGCACCCCGTGCGGAAGCCGGGATCCCATCCCATCACCCGCCGCTGCCGCACCGGGGGGACGAGAAGCCTCTTTTTTAAATTCTCCTTGAACACACCGATCGCTCCCGCCACCGCCTCCTCGACCAGGCTGCTCCAGGTCTCCCGCTCCAGGGAAGGAAAGATAAGCCTCCGGTAGCTGTCCGCGGCCGACGCCTTAAGCAGTGCGCGGCATGGCTCCGCGGCGCCGGGCTTGATCAGCTGCTTTTCAATCAACCCCAGGCAGGCGTCTTCCGCTATCTCAATTTTTAAACCCAGTGCATTTTCTTTCAGCCCCCGGTTTATCGCCAGCACCCGGTGGGGCTTAATCCGGGCTGCCGGTTCGCTGTACCCGGCATAATCGTCGTAGGTGTGCAGCTCCGTTTCCGCTTTTTCGGCACGGATGACGCCCTGCCCCTTAAACAGGGCGCGCAGCTCCTTTCGCACAGCCGCGTCGTCGGAGACGATCTCGGCGATGATATCCATGGCGCCCTGGAGCGCCGCCGCCGCGTCAGGCACGCCAAGCTCAGGGTTGACGCACCCCTCCGCCGCCGCCCGCGCGTCGCAATCTCCGGCCATGATCGCCAGCGCCAGCGGTTCCAGCCCCTTCTCCCTGGCGGCGGTGGCCCGGGTCCGCCTTTTGGGGCGGAAAGGGCGGTAAAGGTCGTCCAACTCCGTTACCGTTGCCGCCGCCTCCACCCGGGCGGCTAGTTCGGGAGTCAGCGCGCCCTGGGCTTCGATCAGGCGCAGGACGTCCAGGCGTTTCTGTTCGAGGTTGCGGTAGTGCAGCAGCCTTTCGGAGAGCCGGCGGATCGCCTCGTCGCTGAGGCCGCCGGTCATCTCCTTGCGGTAGCGGGCGACAAAGGGGATCGTATTGCCCTCGTCGAGCAGCGCCGCCGTCTGCCTGACTTGCGGTTCGGGAATGTTTAACTCATTGCTGATGCGCCGGCAGATTTGTTCATGCATAGCTTCCTCCCTGCCCCTGGGGTCAGACCTTGAATTGTGAATTAATTAGATTTCCCGAGGAAATATCCTACGCCCTGAATCGAGAACTCACATTTCAAAGTCTAACCCTATTTTTCCCCTATTTTTCCCAAGTTAGCTCACAATTCAAGGTCTGACCCCATTCATTTTATTTTGAAGTAGCCGAAAAGACGGCCGAAATCGATCCCGGCCACATTTTTATGTTCGTACATGGCGAAAAGCTGCCGGTTTGCCTGCTCCAGGGGAAAGGATTTAATCCCGTGCGAGATGGAAAGGAAGGTTTCGATATACGCCGCCAGCTGGTCGCAGGCTTTGATCACCTCCCCGTCAAGAGGGGAAAAGCGGTCAAAGTTATATTTTTCGTTGATTTCCAGGGAGGTCACCGGAGTGATCAAGCCGTCCCGCACGATTTTGCTCTGGAACTCGTTCTCGGTAAAATACCTGATTTCAGAGTGCCAGGAGGCCGGCAGAAGCGGAAAAATCCGTTCCTCCATCTGCCTGTGTTCAATCTCCTTGATGATCTCTTCGATCCCTTCCACCGAGCGCTTCACCGGGGAGACGATATCCCGCGTCATCACCTCGGGCAGGTCGTGGAAGAGGCCGGCGAAGTAGTTGTTGTAGATCCGTTTCGGGCAGGCCTCCAGCTCGACGGAGCAAAGGAAGGAGAACAGGGCGACGATGAGCATGTGTCCCATCACCGACGTCTTGGGCACCCGGGGCGATTGAGCCCAGCGCTGCTGGAACCGGAGCTGCCCCACCAGGTCCAGGAAGTTTCCGGTTTTCTTGTTCAGGTTCAGCTTTTGCACCCCGGCCAGGTCGAAATGCTCTTCAATCTGGTTTTCGATGGCGGCCTTTGTCTCCGCCAGGCCGTAAAGATTGGCATTGAGGTTGTAGATGATTTTAAACTCCCAGTTGGTGGCCATGTAGTGGGCCGCCTTGAGGATCTTTTTTTCCAGCAGCCCTTGATCGCCCGGCGAAAAGTAGCGCTCCATCCGGCCCGGGAGATCACCTTTGAGCGGGGCCAGCGGGCCGCGCAGTTTCTCCAGGACCCAGCGGTTCAGCTGCTCTCCCTTTTCGGCCATCAATTTGTGGAATACGGGCGGCTTAATGTCGGTAAGCACAATCCGGTGCAGGAATTCATAAAGCCCGCCTTCAATCAAGGTGCGCCAGTCGACGGCAGCGCCCCGGTCCGCTTCTTCCATCCTGGCCAGGACATAAGCGAAGACCATTTTGTGGGCTTGCTTGTCCAGCTCGGTGAAGTGATCCGGCCTGAGATGGTCGTTCCAGCGCTGGATGCTGGCCGCTTCAAACAGTAGTTCGAGCAGTTCCTTGCCAATCATGGTCCCGCCCCCAAGAGTATCAATTCTTACGGTCAAGCGGTACAGGTAAGTTATTTTCGCCTTAAAGCCCGGTAATTCCTGCCGCAGGGAATCTAAAGTTAGAGAGACAAAATACCCCTTTCAGGAAGGGGTATTGAGAAAAGAAACTATTTATTTGCGCCCGGCTGGCCGTTTCTTAGAGGATGATGGCGATCAAGCCGCCGCTTCCCTCGTTGATGATCTTCTCCAGCGTTTCCTGGAGCTTTTCCTGCGCGTTGGGAGGCATATTACCCAGCTTGCCGGTAATGCCGTCCTGGACCAGTTCATGGAGGGATTTGCCGAAAATCTGCGACTCCCAGAGCTTTTCGGGATTATCCTCGAATTCGCCCATGAGATAATTGACCAGCTCTTCGCTTTGTCTCTCCGAACCCACGACCGGGGTAAACTCTGATTTCACGTCCACCCTGATCAGGTGTAAAGACGGAGCGCTGGCCCGCAGCCTGACCCCGAAGCGACCTCCCTGGCGGATGATTTCGGGCTCCTCCAGGGTCATCTCTTCCAAGGCCGGGGGAACGATCCCGTAGCCGACTTCCGAGACCTGGTAGAGAGCCTCTGCTAGTTTGTCGTACTCCCGCTTGGCCCTGGAGAAATCCTTGATCACCCGCATTACATCCGCGTCCCCGCTGATCTCTTCGCCGCAGTATTCCGCCAGGATCTGCTCAAACATACCGGCAGGCGTGTCCAGGCGGATTTCCGCTTCCCCTTTCCCCAGGTCGATTTGCCGCAGCACGGCACTTGCCACAAAATCGTAGGTTTTGAATTTTTCCAG
The DNA here is from genome assembly GCA_020060545.1 of Desulfovibrio sp. Lineage (GTDB taxonomy): Bacteria > Bacillota > Dethiobacteria > DTU022 > DTU022 > JAGUZX01. Next base: position 61,781 of record JAGUZX010000135.1, read on the forward strand.
CAGGCCGCTCACTTCGCGCACCCGGTTTACCGCGGCCACGTTTTCCCCGATGCACCGGTCAAAACCGTCTTTCAACCAGTGCCCTTTATCGAGGACGTCCACCCAGGCCGGGGGGTGCACCACCACGTCCCGCACCGGGAACTCGTAGAGGGCTTCTTCCAATACGATATCCAGGTCAGCCTGGTTCAACTCCAGGCAGTTCAGGTTGATCACCGGCACGTCATATTTGATCGACAGCTCCTCCTGCAGGGCGCAGGCTTCCTCGGAGCGCGGGTAAACCGAGTTCAGCAGCACGACAAAAGGTTTTCCCAGCTCTTTCAACTCCTCGATTACCCTTTCTTCGGCCTCCACGTAGCTTTCCCTGGGTATCTCGGTAATCGAACCATCAGTCGTAATCACCACGCCGATGGTAGAGTGGTCGGCAATAACCTTCCGGGTGCCCAGCTCCGCCGCTTCCTGAAACGGGATATCGTAGTCAAACCAGGGTGTTGAAACCATGCGCGGGCCTTCCTCGTCTTCGTAGCCGGAAGCTCCCGCCACGGTATAGCCGACGCAGTCAACCAGGCGGATCCGCATCAGGATATTCTCGCCCACGGTAATTTCCACAGCATCATCGGGCACAAACTTCGGCTCCGTGGTCATAATCGTTTTCCCGCCGCTGCCCTGAGGCAGTTCGTCGCGCGCCCGCTCCAGTTCCATCGGGTCTTCAATCTTGGGCAGGACAAACATTTCCATAAACTTGCGGATAAATGTTGATTTTCCTGTCCGGACCGGCCCGACCACTCCCAAATAGATATCGCCCCCGGTACGCTCTACCAGATCGCTAAACAGGTCAAATTCCACCGTTCATCCCTCCTTTGCTTTCTGATTGTATCCTCACCGTGTTGGAGGATCAGCGAAATCTAACAATACATATATATGTTCAAGGGAGGACAATATGACCACCTGTACATAAAAAAAGACTAACCGGTAGAGCCGGGCCGCAGGGGCGCGGCGCGCCGGGCAAACCGGAAGCCAGGGGGCGCATCACTGAGGTCGGAGCTCGGACGAAAAAGCATCTTCTTTGAAAAGCTGGCAGATGCGCTCTTGTAAAGGCGAAAGGGTTCTGTCTCAATGGCGCGGTAAGCCGCACCCTGCGGCGGGAAAAGTGACGTGCTTTTGTGTGTGCTACACGTCTTAATCGAAGGCGATGTCTTCGATTTCCGCCCTGGGCTCCCGCAGCATTAAAGCCTCCACCGCCTGCCGGGGCAGCTTTCCTTCGTAAAGGACGCGGTATATTTCGCCGGTGATCGGCATCTCCACCCCCACCTGCCGGGAAAGCTCCCACGCGGCCCTGGTGGTAAGAACGCCTTCGGCCACCATCTTCATCCCGGCCTGGATTTCCCCGAGGGGTATCCCCAGGCCCAGCTTCAGGCCCACGGCGCGGTTGCGGCTGTGGCCGCTGGCGCAGGTGACAAACAGGTCCCCCAGCCCGGCCAGTCCCGTAAAAGTGCCGGCGCGGGCGCCCATGGCCGTGCCGAGGCGGGTTATTTCCACCAGGCCCCTGGTAAGCAGGGCCGCCCGGGTATTGTCACCCAGGCCCAACCCTTCCACGATCCCCGCCCCCAGGGCGATCACGTTTTTCAAGGCTCCGCCCATTTCCACCCCGATCAGATCGGGGTTGGTATAGACCCGGAAGTAAGGGTTAAACAAGGCCTCCTGGACTTTGAGCGCGGTTTCCCGGTTGCCGGAGGCGACCACCGTGGCGGTGGGGATGCCCCGGGAAACCTCTTCGGCATGGTTGGGGCCGGAAAGGACGGCGATCCGGTCGTGGTAGAGCGCCGGCAGCTCCTGCGCCAATACCTGAGACATGCGCAGGTAGCTCCGCTCTTCAAGCCCCTTGGCCCCGCAGACGATCACCGCCCGCGCCGCCAGGTGCTCCCGGATCATCTTTGCCACCGCCCTGACCCCGTGCGAGGGAACCGCCAGCAAGACCAGGGTTTTGCCATGCAGCGCTTCGGCCGCGTTCATGGTCGGGCGGACTCCCGCAGGCAGTTTTACCCCGGGCAGGTAGGTCTCGTTGATCCGCTTCAGGACAATGGTTTTGTAAGCTTCGCTGCCGCGCACCCACAGGCTTACTTCCGCCCCCTGCCCGGCCAGCATGACCGCCAGGGCTGTTCCCCAGCCGCCCGCCCCGATTACCGCCGCCTCCATTTTAGGAGGCACCTTCTTCGGGCCGCTTGACCTTTTGCCCGAATTTGGACTCGGTTCCCTTCAGCAGCCGGCCGATATTGGCATGGTGGCGCAGGACAACCAGCAGGGCCATGGCGGCGCCGAACCATACGTACAGCGAAGAGAACCCGGGGAACAACCAGAATAAGAGGGGCAGCGAGAGCGCGCCAATGATGGAACCGAGGGAAACATAACGGGTTGCCGCGACGGCGGCGGCGAACAGGAATACCACGATCAGGGTAAGCCAGCCGGCCAGGGGGATCAGGACGCCGACCCCGGTGGCGGCCCCCTTGCCTCCCCTGAAACCAAGAAATACCGGAAAGCTGTGCCCCACCAGCACCGCCAAACCGGCCGCCAGCGGGTAGACCGCCGCTTCCGGGCTCAAGGCCCGGGCGATTAAAACCGCGGCGGCGCCTTTCCCCGCGTCAAGCAGGAACACCGGGAGCGCATAGCGCCACCCCAGCAGGCGCAATACATTGGTAGCGCCGATATTGCCGCTGCCGTGGCGGCGGATATCGATTCTTCCCACCAGGCGGGTCAACAGGTAGCCGAAAGGGATTGACCCGAGCAGATAAGCGAGTCCGATCACCAGGTAACCCATTTTTTACTCTCCTTTCCCCAACCGCTGCCGTAATTTGATCCTGATCGGGGTGCCGCTGAAACCGAATGATTCCCGCAACCGGTTTTCCAGGTAGCGGCGGTATGAAAAATGCATCAATTGGGGGTTGTTTACAAAAAAGATAAACGTCGGCGGCTTCACCTCCGGCTGGGTGGCGTAGTAAATCTTCAGGCGCTTCCCCTTCTGGGAGGGGGGCGGGTTAACCGCCAGCGCGTCTGCGACCAGCTCGTTCAGCAACGGGGTGGCAATCCGCTTATGCTGCTCCTGCCAGGTCTGCCGGATCAGCGGAAAAAGCTGTTCCACCCGGCGGCCGGTCAGCGCGGATACAAAAACGGCAGGCGCGTAAGGCACGAAAGCAAAGTTATGCCGGAGCGCTGCGGTGAATTTTTCGCGGGCCTTTTCATGCTTTGCCGCCAGGTCCCATTTATTCACAACCAGGATCAATCCACGCCCCACCTGATCCGCGTAGCCGGCCAGCTTCTGATCCTGTTCGGCAATCCCTTCGGAGCCGTCCAGCACCAGCAGCGCCAGGTCGGCCCGCTGGATCGCTTTGAGGGAGCGGACGACGCTGTAGTATTCCACCGCCTCCTTGACCTTGCTTTTGCGGCGCACTCCGGCGGTATCGATAAAGATATAGCTCTCGTCCCCGCGGCGGAACCAGGTATCCACGGCCTCCCTGGTCGTGCCGGGGGTATCGTTTACGATCACCCTCTCTTCGCCGAGGATGTTGTTGATCAGGGAAGACTTCCCCACGTTGGGCCGCCCCACCACCGCCACCCTCACCGCATCGGCGGGGTAAGCCGCCTCTTCCCCCGCGGGCAGCAGGCTGCAGATCCGGTCGAGCAGGTCGCCGGTGCCGCGCCCGTGGGACGCCGAAACGGGCATGATCTCCCCCAGCCCGAGACGGTAAAAGGGGTAAACTTCAGCCGCGGCCTCCGGATGATCGATCTTGTTTGCCACGGGGATAATAGTTTTGCCGCTGCGGCGCAGCAGGCCGGCGATCTCCTGGTCCAGGGCGGTCAGCCCTTCCCGGGCGTCCAGGATAAAGAGGATCAGGCCGGCCTCTTCCACGGCGAGCGCCGCCTGGCGCCTGACCTGTTCGGTCAGCGGGTTGTCCCCGTCAAAAGTGATCCCGCCGGTGTCGATCACGATAAAGCTGCGCCCGCACCATTCGGCTAAACCGTAAAGGCGATCCCTGGTGACCCCGGGCACCTTCTCCTCGATCGCCGTTCGGGCGGCGGTAAGGCGGTTGAAAAGGGTTGATTTCCCCACGTTGGGGCGGCCGACGATGGCGACAATACCGCTGCTCATTTGATTAGCTCCTCCTTGAACCCGGGGGCCGGCGCAAGCGACAGCTTGCGGACTGCTTCAACCAGTTCCCGGGGGCCGGAAACGGCCCGCAAGCGCACCTTCAGCGAGCGCTCGAGCTGCGCTGTAGTGCCGCCGTCCAGGAACAGGCCGCTCCCTTCCTTCAACAGCGAGCGTGAAATAAAAAGGGCTTCTCCCAGATCGCAATCTTTCAACCCCGCTTCCAGGTCGGAGGCCGTCAGCAATCCGGCCACGGTAACGGGGCTTCCAAAAAAGCGGTTTTCCACGACCGCCAGGGCCGGGAAGAGGTTGCCGGCCGCCCGCAGGCGCCGCACCGCCTCCTCCAGCAGCGGCGCGGCCTCTTTTCCCGTAGCCAGAGTCACCTTTACCGGGCGGGGCAGCTTTTCCAGGGGCGGATCCCCAAGGCGATCAAGCTCATCCAGGAAGAGACGGGCCAGGCCGACCCCGTTTTCCAGTTGGGGAAAGCCTTCATACGCTTCCGCGGGAGGATAAGGCCTCCCGGCCAGGCGATAAAACTCGTCGGCCAGGAAAACAAGGCGGGATCCCCTGGCGGCGAGAAAAAACCGCTGCCAGCGTGACGCTTCCTCAACCAGCGCTCTGGCCTCGGCGGCTTCGAAGCGGCGTAAAGCTACGCCCGCTTCAGGCCGGTGCGCGGTCAAGCCGACCGGCACCAGGGCAATGCTGGCGGCGCCGCGCCCCAGCCGGGCCAACTCCTTCACCGTGTCGCGCAGTGCGGCTCCTGTGTTCAACCCGGGGCACAGCACAATCTGCAGGTGGACTCTTATGCCGCCGCGCACCAGGCGGCGCAAGTTTTCCAAGCCCCGCCCGGCACGCGCGGATCCGAAAAGGAGGCGCCGCAGCGCGGGATCGGCCGCGTGGACGGAGATATAGAGCGGGCTCAGCTGGAGCTTGATTATCCGGGTCAGATCGCCCGGCCGCAGGTTGTTCAGGGTGATAAAGTTTCCGAAGAGGAACGAGAGGCGGTAGTCATCGTCTTTCAGGTAAAGCGAGGGGCGGAGGCCGGGGGGGTTCTGGTCGACAAAGCAGAACAGGCAGCGGTTGCCGCAGCGGTGCAGCGGGGCCATCGTCGGGGGGTTGAAGCGCAGCCCCAGGGGGCTGCCCGCCGGCTTTTCCACCCGGACGCGCCGCAGGCGCCCCTGCGGCGCCAGCAGCAGGAGGCCGACCGTATGGTCCGCCTCATTGATTTGATAATCGATAATATCCCTGACCGGACGGTTGTCCATCCGGAGCAGCCTTTCCCCGGGCACAATCCCGGCGGCGGCGGCGGGCGAGCCCGGGACAACGCTCTCAATCAGGTACCCCTGTTCTGCCTGCATCAATTTACCCTACCCTCTGGCTTTACAAATTGTTTCCTCTCATTATCCCAGATCCGCCGGCCCGCTGTCAATATTATGGTAACAAAATATGCCAGAAAGTCCGCGCCGTTTTTTCAGGATCACTTCAGCAAAAAAAAAGAGGGATCTTGCTCGAAAGTTTCAACCAGCTGCAGCAGCAGGGGAAAGCTTCTTTTAACCCCCAGGCTGACCAGGGGACGGCCAAAACGGGGCAGGCCGAGGCGGCGGGAGAGGATGCCGCCTAAGCGCGTCAGTGGAGTCACATACTTGAGGCACTCCACCACAGCCACCGGCTGGGGGAAATCGATTACGGCGAGAAAAGAGGCGATCAGCTGCCTTATTTCATCACCCCAGCCGGCGCTGCCCAGGGCGAATACCAGGTTGCCCTCCTGATCCTTGCCGATAAAATGCAGATTCCCCATCTGGCCGTGGCCGAGGCGGTCGAAATAGGGCAGGGCGGCCAGGTCGCGCACCCGCGGGGGCCGGCCGCGCGGCAGCGCTCTGGTATAGACGGAGGCCGCGACAACCGAGGTATGGGTCCCGCCGTAGCATTGAAAAATAACGATCATACCCGCGCTTCGCGCAAAGCGAGCTGCAGCCGGACCTGGCCGACCACGGCGGTGATTTCAGGCCACAGCGTGCCGGCCTCTATTTCGCGGCGCGGCCGCCGGAAACCGGGCAACGGCGCAACCAGCAGCCTGTTTGTCCCGCCCCGGGGAAAAAGGTGATCGACCGCCATCAGCGTCCGTTCCACCAGGCCCGGAGCGGCATTTGCCGTGGCCACAAAAAGAATGTAACCGCCTTCCAGGCGGCTGAACGGTTTCAGCATAACGCTTGCTTCCTCCGGTAAATGAGTGGTTTTCCACACCGCGGCGCAACGCAAACCCTGCTCGAGAGAGATTTCGGGATCGCGGTGCAAGGCGGCGGCGAGCAGGGCCGGGACAACACTGCCCCTGCTGTAGTAAACTACAATCAGCTCAGTGTTTGACCAGGATATAGACGCCGTTTTCGAGGTCATGGACAACTCCTTCGGTGATCCGGGCCAGGTAAGTGGCGATGCGATCCTGCTCAATCCGGTCGCGGGCGATAAATACCGGCGCGCCGCCGCCCCTGACCAGTTCTGGATCCTGCAGGATCACCGCCAGGATTAACTTTTTAATCGAAGTATCCACTTTCCCGCCAACCTCCATTGACCGATCAATCGGCCGCCCCGTGCCCGGCCCTGGACTGCAAAGGGCGGGAGAGCGAACTTTCCAGCACCGGGACCTGCCTTACCGCCGTGAGCAGGCATTCCAGATCCGTTTCCAAGGGTAAAATGATCATGGCGATCCGCCCCGTGTCCAGATCCCGCCTTAATACCGGGGTAAATTCTGCCGTATCCACGTCTTTATAGATACCCAGCTGGGTCACCGCGTCATGCGCGATCGCCATGCGCTGTCCGTTGTTGGCCAGGGTGGCCCTGGCGTTGTCGTCATGCGGTTCGAGCACCACCCCCAGGCCGCGCTCCATGATCGTGCGGCGCACTTCTTCGCGCGCCAGGTTCATGAAGTGGATGTTTTCGACAAACAGGTTGGGTCCCTCGAAATGGATCTCGCCGGGCCGGACGGTGGCGATATCCCCAATCACCCGGCCCCGCATCAGGCTGTAACTAATCCATAAGGCGGCGGCACCAACAGGCATACTGACCGCAAAAGAAGTAAAATAGTGAGTCCCGCTTACAATAAGCGCCGTCAACATAACCAAGTAGTTGCGCGATTCAAAAACCCTGGCAATCCCTTCGATATAATCCGGCCCGCGCGGCACCAGATTGGTTTGATCAAGGTTAATTAACGTCTTTCGCTCAATCTCCCTGATATCCCTGAATTGGGTCGCCGCCAAAGACATAAAAGCGATCGCCGGAAGCTCTTTTTCCACCAGGATGGGGACCGCAAGTCCACCCAGGACAGACGCGATAAATCCCAATGAGAGGTGAGTGATGTATCCATGCGGATAACCGGGGTACTGGCGGTAATCGGAACGCAGCATAATAAACCTGGTTGTTACGCCGAAAATCACCCCGAGGACAGTCGAAATAAGATAGCGCTCAGCTATCATCGCTTCAGATTTCCGTGATGAGATAAATATAATTTAACGATGGTCATCATCACCTCTGATCCTTTTGAAGCCACGCTGCACGTCCGCAAACTCGCGCCGGAAAAAGGAGACCGCTTTGTGTTTGAACTCCTCCCAACTACCCGCGGCAATCAGCAGGTAGATAAACAGCGCCGCCGCCAGCGCAAGCAAGACGATTAAAACGCTGCTGAAAGCGATGCGGCTGGCGCGGGGGGCCCGCTCAGGCGCAGCTTCCCCGGTCATATATTCGTTGACCACGTCGGCGAACAGGGTTACCGCCCGCTCGGCATCTTCCTTCTTGTTTTCATGCGCCCCCACTTCAATCAGGAGCGACTGGGGCGAAAGGTCCTGGTTGTAGCTGCCGGGGGCGGCAAGAATGCCTTTGACCAGGCCCGGGTGGCGCTCATCGGCGATCGCTTTCAACTCTTGGGCCAACTGCCAGTTGTTGCCTGAGTTCTGGTTTTGCTCCCCTACCACCAGCAGGATTTGGGTAACCCTTTCGCCGTTCACTTCCGTTTCGTATGTTTCCGGGGGAACGGCGTCGCGGTGCACGTCAAAGAGCAGGTCGACATTCTCCGCCGCAAGCAGCTCTTCCGCGGTACGGCGGGAACGGTGGTAAGCACCCGCGTCATGAGGGACATGGGGTTCTTTGGAATGAACGGTTTCGACACCCTGCTCTTCCAGCGTCCGGCTGAAAGCCTCGCCGACATCGAGAATGCCTCCCCCCTCATCGATACTGCCGGTACCGTCAGTGGGGACATACGACTCCGCCCCGTGGGAGTGATAGATCCCGATTTTGGGGCGGTTCCCCTCCACCTGGGCCGGCACCCTGATAGCGGCGGGCAGGGTGTTTTCGCGGCGGAGCCCGTCGTCTTTTCCTGCCTTACCGTTATATTCAGCCCAGGCGGTGTCTTCTTCGATCGCGGTAACACGGTATAAATTGTTCTCCCGGTCAATAAACTTGTTTCCGGCGTGCAAGATGCGGGCGGTAACCAAGAGGACCGATCCATCCGCCCGGTTGCGCATGGTGAAATAGCCATCGGTACGCTCGGTCAGGTTTGACAGATCGAAATAATCCTCCAACCGGGGTGTCGCACCGGCCGCCGGTAAAGCAAGCGAGATAATCAATAGAGCTGCTGTGGTCCAGATTAACGCCGCTCTCATCTTAAATTCAATTCCTCCTTTAAGAATTTAAAGATGGCTCAAAAACTTTATTCTTTGTCATGGCCGTGTTCATCTTCTTCATGATCAGGCCCGGCTTCAAAGCCCGGTTCCGTTAAGCCCTCCACCAGCTCTTCCGGGTAGCCGCGCCCGGGCTCCCCACCGGCCAGCCGCTCGCGGATCTCCCCCACCAGTTCTGCCAGGCCCAAAGCGATTAACCCGGAAATAATCGTGGCGTCAAAAATACCGGCGCCGCCGATCACCAGCTCGCTGGAGGCGCCGCGGTAAAAAAGCTCTATCCGCGTAAAAATATCGTTCAAAAGAATCGCCCCCACGCCGGCGATAAATGCGGAACGGCGGGAGCGCCCGGCCAGGTAGCCGGCGACGCCGGCAATCAGCGCCACCAGGTAGAGCGGATCCATCAGAAAGGCATAAGTCGGCTCCAGGGGAATGATCTTCAGCACCAGGTAAACTACCACCGCCGTAACCAGCAGGGCGATGGCGGCGCGGATCCGCTCTCTGGCTGTGCCCGCCTTGACAAAAAGATAGGCCACCAGGATCAGCGGGATAATCCCGCCCCCGATATTGATCGCGAGAGTTCTGCTCAAGGGAATATGGGGCAAGAAACCGCCGACCAGCATCGCGCCGATAAAAACGAGCGCGGCCCGGTCGCTCAAGCGCAGCCGGTCGAGAACCCGCTCCGCCAGGCCGAGAAAGACTAAAATAGAAATAACCAGCAGGACAAACATCCCTACGGGCATCACCAGGCCTCCTTAGATCGTGTTCAGCTCTTTCCCATATCCTCCCCGCGGATACCGTATTTATACAAAAAAACACCCCTTAAACGACCGTAGGGGTGACCCAAAAAAGGTGTCAGGCACTGACTTTGACATAAGAGAATGCTTGGGAAACTAGAAAAAACTCAGCTTCTTATGTCAAAGTCGGTGCCTGACACCCATATGCCTGACACCCATATGTCCCTAACTTCTAATCTCAAACCTCCAATTTGCGGCGGGCAAATGCGGCCGTGTCGATGCCGCGCTGGCCCAGCCAGCGGGCGGTAAAGCCGGTTATGACCAGGGGGACCCGCCGAAACTGTTCAAGGTTGGAGGCGCCGGTCATGAGCATAATCAGGCGCAGTTCGCGTTCGATCCTCCGGATCTCCCTGATTAAAGCGGTGCGCCCTTTTTTCAGCAGCAGGTAAACCGGCCGGCCCGCCAACCCCACCGCGCCGGCCCCCAAGGCCAGGGCTTTGGCAATATTGAGGCTGGAAAACATCCCTCCGGCCGCGATAACATCGGTTTTTCCGCCGACGGCATCCAGGACCTCGATTAAACTGATTGCGGTGGGAATGCCCCAGTTGAGGATATCGGGCGAGATGTTCGTGCGGGAGCGGCGGTTCTCAATGGCCAGAAAATTGGTGCCTCCCTTGCCGCCCACGTCAATGGCCGACACACCGAGCTCAGCCAGCGCCCGGGCTTGCTCACGGGCGATACCAAACCCTACTTCTTTAACGATAACCGGCACATTCACCGCCCGGACGATCTCCTTGATCCGCTCCAGGTTCCCCCGGAAGCGGCAATCCCCCTCGTGCATGGCCAGTTCCTGGGGAACATTGAGATGAATCTGAACCGCGGCGGCGTTAACCATGCGCACCGCTTCACAGGCCATGGCAGGGGTGGCATAGGAACCGAGGTTCGCCCAAATCACCCCGTCCGGGTTTTCGCGGCGCACGACCTGGAAAGTCGATTCCACCCCGGGGTGCTCCAGGGCTGCCTTTTGGGAGCCGATCGCCATGGGCAGGCCGCACTCCCTGGCCACGGCGGCCAGGGCGGCGTTAACCCGCATGGCCAGGCTCGTCCCTCCCGTAATGGCGTTGATAAAAAGAGGCGACTGCAAGGTCAAACCGCAGAGGCCGGCCTTTAAAGTCACCTCTTGCCAATCATATTCGGGCAGGCAGTTATGCACAAAGTGGACACCGGAAAAATCCGCCAGGCTCTGCTTTTGCTGCAAGCTTAAAAGAATGTGTTCGTCTTTGCGGCGCAGCCTGAGCATTTACTCCCGGTCATCCTCTTCCAAGACCCCGGGTTCTTGCGGTGCGGAGGATCCGTCTTCTCGTTCTTCTTTCTCCGGAGCGTTAGTTTCAAACATATCCCCGAAAAGATCCCCCAGGGTAAGGTTGCCGTTGTCGGTGTTGCCCGGCGTTTGGCCGCCCTCGGGCGCCTCTTTTCCCACGGCGTCCTTGATGCTCAGGCTAATTCGTTTGGCTTCGGGCTTGACATCCAGGATCTTGACGTCGACTTTCTCTCCTTCGCGCAAGACTTCCGAAGGGTGCTTGACATGGTAATCGGCGATTTGGGAAACATGGACCAGGCCTTCCACCCCTGGTTTAAGCTCGACAAAAGCGCCGAAGTTTACGATCCTTGTTACCTTGCCTTTGATCAGCTGTCCTTTCTTGAACTCTTGCAGCGCTTTCACCCAGGGGCCGGCCTGGGTCTGGCGCAGGCTCAGGCTGATCCGCCCTTTTTCCGGGATTATATCCAGCACTTTGACCTGAACCTCTTCGCCTACTTTTAGTACCGCCTGGGGATGAGTGACCCGCTCCCAGGCAATTTCAGAGACATGAACGAGTCCGTCGATACCGCCGATATCGACGAAAGCGCCAAAATCGGTCAACCTTTTCACCACGCCCGGCACAACGGAACCTATTTTCAACGTTTGCAGGGTTTCTTCTTTCTTCCGGGATGAATCCTCTTCCAGCACCTTTTTACGTGACAGGATCACCTTGTCTTTTTCCCGGTTATATTCAATTATTTTGAACGGCAGCCGTTCGCCGAGAAAAGTCTTGAAATCGGGGACAAACCGGATGTCGACGAGCGAACCGGGCATGAACCCCTCGATCCCCCCCCCCAGATCCACGACGATACCGGCAGGGACAACCTGCTTAACCGGCCCCTCTTCGATCGCCCCGCTGAGATGGGCCTGCTCCAGTTCCTGCCACCGTTTCTCGCGGGCCAGCCTTTTGTGTGAGACAACAATTTTGCCGTCCTGCTCGTCAACATCGATTACAGTTACTTCAATCTCGGTATCCACTGCGAAGCGCTCCGGCAAAGTCTCTCCTTCCCCAAGGTATACTTCCGATACCGGCAGCAGCGCTTCAGTTTTATAACCGATATCCACAAATGCTTCATCCGGTGTAACCCGGACCACTTTGCCGGTCACCTGTTCACCGATTTGCACAGCTTTAAACCCGCTTTCATAGGTGAACTGTTCTTCGTTGCCGGCAACAAACCCTTCGTTCTCCATTCTTTCCACAACCTCCTTTATCGTCCAGTGGGGAGTTGATGCACCGGCTGTAACCGCAACCACTCTGCATCCCTGCCAAAACTGCTCCGCCAACTCCCCTGCGTCAAGTACCAGGCAGGTAGGTTTTAATTGCTTGCATATTTCAACCATGGCCCTTGTGTTGGCGCTATGAGCGCTTCCCACAACCACCACGGCATCAGCTTTCCGCGCCAGCGCGGCGGCTTCCCGCTGCCTTAATTTCGTTTCAGGGCAAAGGGTATCGTAAGCAGCTCCGCCGGGTACCCGGTCCAGAAAAGCCGCTTTCACCTGCTCGAAACCGGCGCTGTCAGCCGTAGTCTGTGCCAGCAGGGCTGCCGGGGCTTCAATGTCGAGGCGGTTTAGCTCTTCCGCCGAAGATACCGCCACGGCTCTCTCCCCGGCCCATTCGAGCACACCTCTAACCTCAGGGTGGCGGGCGTCCCCGTAAACAATAACCTGAACCCCTTTGGCCGCAAGCTCAGAGGCCAGCCTTTGAATCTTTTCGACCCTGGGGCAAGTCACATCCAACAAGGTCAAGCCATCCTGGCGCCGGGCCCGTTCCAGGACGGCCGGGCCTACCCCATGCGTGCGGATAATCAAGACAGCTCCCGCCGCTTGCTCCGGCTCGGCAACAGCGGTTACGCCGTGCCGGGCCAGGTAGTCGCCGACTGCCTCGTTATGGACCAGCGGGCCCAGGGTATGGACGCGCCGGCCCCGTGCCGCTTCCTTGAGAGCGGCATCCAGGGCGCGCCGGACTCCCGAGCAAAAACCGGCGTGTCCAGCCAGCAGGATCTGCAAACAACTCACTCCAGGTTAAAAACCCTTTTCGGGAATAGCTTAATCATTCCTGGCCGCTGTTATCACTCGGATGGCAGCAGCTTTTTAATATTGTCCATGATCATGTTGCTCATCTGTTCAAGCTTTTCTTTCTTTTCACCCCGCTGACTGTAAGTCAGCGGGGGCAGCACAAAGGCGGGCCCAATAGAGACGTGCAGCGGGCGGCCGATCCGGTAAGGACCGTTCAAGGCAACGGGCAGTACAGGCACGCAGCTTTGCCCGGCGATCAAGGCCGATCCGTGCTGCGGTTTCTGCAGTTTACCGGTTTTACTGCGGGTGCCTTCGGGAAAGAGGCCCAGCACGTTGCCCTCGTTTAAGATTTTAAACGCCCGGCGGATCGCGCCGTAATCGGCGCTGCTCCTGTTGACGGGAAAGGCGCCGACTTTTCTCAAAATATACCCGGTAAAACCGTTGCGAAAAAGCTCATGCTTCGCCATAAAATGCACCTTCAACCTGGTCGGCACAGCGCTGCCGACGACCAGGGGGTCAATCCAGCTGATGTGATTGGCGCAGATAATAAACGGCCCTTTTTTAGGCAAAAATTCCCTGCCGCTAATCCGCCACCGGTAAAATAACTTGAAAAAGACGGCAAATACGAAATGACCGAACCGGTATAACAAAAAGATCCCCCTTTACTGCAACGGTATATTGGGCCCGGCGCGGACAATCTCCAGGATCCGCTCCACAACCGCTTCAAAAGACATCGCGGTAGTATCGATTACAATCGCTTCGGGGTCGACAACCAGGGGCGAATCGCTCCTTTGTGAGTCGATCCGGTCGCGCTCCGTAATCTCAGCGATCACACTTTCCAGGGACAGCTCCAACCCCCGTTCAAGCTGCTCTTTTCGGCGCCGCCGGGCCCTTTCGGGCAGGGCGGCAGCGAGAAAAAATTTATAGTCGGCGTTGGGCATTACACGGGAGGCGATATCCCTGCCGTCCATGACTATGCCTGATGAATTTGCCGCGATCGCCTGCTGCATCTTCACCATCATGCTCCTGACCAGGGGGATCGCCGCTACCTGAGAAACAAGATTGTTTACATAAGGTTGACGGATCTCATCCGAAACATCGACTCCGTCCAGGAAAACCTTCTGCCCGTTTTTCACCTCCAGGACGGTTTGCTGGAGGATCCGCTCGATTTGCGGCAGAGCGGACGGCGCAATCCCCTTTTGGAGTAGTTTCAGGGTGACAGCCCGGTACATGGCTCCGGTATCCAGGTATTTCACGTTCAAGCGGCGCGCGACCTCGCGTGCCACGGTGCTTTTCCCGGCCCCGGCCGGCCCGTCAATGGCAATCCTTAGGCTTCGATCCAGATCAGGCAACATATTATTTTTCATTTCGCTATCGATACTTAAATCCCTTTTTTTCAGCATAAAACTGAAAGCCGGTAGGGGTCCTAAAGGTCAAGATCCCTTGCCCGGCGGGTTTGCCACGGAAAAACTGCTCGTTTGTGTACAACACCGCTCCGGTGTTAACCGGCCTAAGGCCTGAGGATGCCCTGTCTCCCCTTTGTTTCCATCCGCTTCCCCGAAGCGATAACATCATCTCCCGGCTTCCCTAATCGGGCCAGCGGTAGGGAACCCCTTCATTAAATTCCACCGGGCTTAAATGGTAGCGGATTCGATCATGGGTCATGGCCAGCTGGACGGCAATCAGCAGCAACAATAAAAAAAGGAGCAGTCCGAACAAATACCTTTCCAATCGCCGGGACCAGCGGTAGTACCATCGCTGCAGGGGGTTCACGATGATTGACATTCCCTCCTTGACGTAAGTCTAGGTTAAGAAAAGGAATTTATACCCACCCGCAGAAAGGTACTTAAGCTCTTGCCTCCTTCAGTTTCTGTGACAAGTGGGGACGGGGCAATTTTGTCACATTTCCGTATTGTCTCATTCAGTTCCATTAAGCCCTTGCCTCCTTCAGTTTCCTTTGCAGTGACTCGCCAAAGCGGTAAAGAATGCGCTCCAGATCGCGGCCGCGCAAGGTTAACTGGGGGGGATCAAGGATCTCCACCCGGCGGAATTCGTCCTTCGTGACAAAGCGGAGGCAGTCTTCCAAAGAATCGATGAGCACCTTGAGTTCCATGGGGGCATAGGTGATCAGCTCTTCCTCCGCTTCGTCGTAAACCGTGTACAGATCCATAAACTCCACCTCTTCGACGCTTACCCCCTGCAGCGGAACGTTGCGCCACATGGCCGCCTGCTGCTGGCGCAGCTCTTCCGCCACCTCGCGGGAACCTTTGCCCCCGAAAAAAAACCGGGCCGGGCGGGGCAAACCCCTGTAATCAAAACGCACTTTAATCTTTATTTTGGAAGCTGTTTCGGCAGGTTCGATACTTTTGGGATATTCCGGGATCGTCTCTTTACGCTCTGATTCCAGCTGTGAGCGAAGCATGCTTCATAATTCTCCCTTTGGTTTATGGGCCCAGCCCATCTCTATATTTTGCAACTTTCTCCGGCAAGATACCCTCCATTATATTTGCTCATTAATTTTCCGATACTGCAAGAGGCGCAAGAAGCAGGGACAAGTGGGAACGGGGCAATTTTGTCACATTCCCGTTTGTATCATCCAGTTCCTCAAGAAATGAGAGAATATAATTTCCCCGTCCGGCTTCAAGATATCAAGATATGGCGTCAAGAATGTGACAAAATTGCCCCGTCCCCATTGTCACGTTTCATCAACTGCAGCAAGTCCAACCGGGAGACAAACACCGCCCCTTTTTCTTTCAATTCGGCATAGAGCAGGCTCGCCCTGCCGCCGGTAAAATCCCTTGCGGCAATGGACGGTTCGTCGATCACGAAGACCGGCAAGCCCTGCTTCAGTGCGTGGCCGGCCGCCTCCACGTTCAGCAGGTTGCCTGGCCCTACGAAAAGCGGTGCGAGCACCACCGCGCTGGAGCGTTCAATCAGTCCCAGGTTATCCCGGTGGCGGTCTTCCCGGATCGGAGAAAAAGGCGCTTCTTCCACCATCGACAGCCCCAGGCGGCGCGCGGCGGCCCAGTCGCTGTCCCCGGCGCTTAGGACCCCTGCGGAAAGAGGAAAACCTTTGATAAAGAGTTCATTCATAACGGGAGTGGCGCTGCCGCCCCCGCCGATCAGATGCACCGGGCCGCTGTAGGCGGTTTTCCCCGGAAGGTTTTTTGCGGAAATGGGGATAACTTGCGGGCTTCCGCCCAGAGGGTGAGGTTCGATCAAGACCTCGGTCCGGTAAACCGCGAGGATGTTTTCCCGGTTCAGCACCCCGGCGGGGTCCCCGCAGGCATGAATTTTGCCCTGATGCAGCAGAAAAAGCTTGCGGCAGTAACGCGAAGCCAGGTTAAGGTCGTGCATGACCATCACAACGGTCAGCTTCTCCCTGTTGTTCAGGCTCTGCAGCAGCTCCAGCAATTCGACCTGGTAGCCGATATCCAGAAAAGAGGTTGGCTCATCGAGCAGAAGGCACGGCGTTTCCTGGGCCAGGGCCCGGGCCAGGATGACCCGCTGCCGCTCGCCGCCGCTGAGAGAAAAAAGCTCCCTTTCACGCAGCTGGTAGCACCCCGTCAGGTGCATTGCCCTTTCCACAGCCCGGCGGTCCGCCTCCCCCATCGCGCTGAAGCGGCCCTGGTAGGGGTAGCGGCCCATGGCCACCACTTCTTCAACCAGGAAATTGAAACCCGCGCCCCGCTCCTGGGCGACCAAGGCAATCCGGCGGGCCAGATCCAGGCGCGACCAGCGCCTCAACTCCCGGCCGTCCAGGATCACGCTCCCCTGAGCGGGTTTCAAGAGGGCCGCCAGGATCTTTAACAGCGTTGATTTACCGCTGCCATTCGGCCCGATGATTCCGACAAAATCACCCTCCGCGATGGTTAGGGCAACCCCCTCCAGGACAAGCGCCGACCCGTAACTGAAGCTAAGACCGTTTACAATCATCTTTAATCCCATCAGATCACCTGCCGTCATTAAGCAATGGTGCCTCGCACTGTCACTTAATCAATGCTCGTCCTTGACGGTAGATCAGAAACGATATTTCTCGCGGTGGCGGCGCAGGAGGAAAATGAAGAAAGGCGCCCCCAAAAAGGCGGTAACGATGCCGACGGGCAACTCCACCGGCGCAAGCACGCTCCGGGCGAAGGTATCGGTAATGGTGAGGAAAATTCCACCGCCCAACACCGATGCAGGAAATAAGAACCGGTGATCGGGCCCGATCAGGATACGCACGGCATGAGGGACGATTAAACCGACGAACCCGATCATTCCGCTGATCGATACGGCCCCGGCGGTAACCAGGGAAGCGGCGACCAGGACAATCTTTTTCGTCCGTTCCACCTCTACACCCAGGCTCAGCGCTTCTTCCTCACCCAGGAGAATCAGGTTAAGGTCGCGGGACTTGTAGAGCAGCAACGCCAGCCCCGGGGAAAAACAGAGCGAGATCAAGGTTACATACGGCCACCCTTTGAAGCCCAGCCCCCCCACCAGCCAGAAGAAGATATTGCGCATCTGTTCCCCGGCGGCGATCATACTCAACGAAATCAAGGCTGAAAAAAAAGAGCTGATTACCACGCCGGCCAGCAGGACGGTCACCACCGGCAGGCGGCCGCCGACCCGCCCCAACTGGTAAACGGTGAAGAGGGCGATTAAGGCGCCGGCAAATCCAAACAGGGGAACGGCATAGAACGACCCGATCCCGGCTGCAGGCAGCAGCAGCATTGACGCCGTCGCTCCCAGGGCCGCACCGCTGGATACGCCGATGGTATAGGGATCGGCCAGGGGGTTTTGCAAAAGCCCCTGAAACGCCACCCCCGCCACCGCCAGTGAGGCGCCGACAAAAAAGCCGAGGATGACGCGGGGCAGGCGGATTTGCGCGATGATGACCTCCATGGTTGGGTCGGTGTTCGCAGCCGGGATCGAAAACAGCCGGTTCAGCAGCACCGCCAGGACGGTCTTGAAAGGGATATCAACCGCACCTGTAGCCATGGCAAAGATCAATACAACCACCGCCAGGAAGAGTAAAGCCGTAAAGAAAAACAGGCGCCTGCCCCGCATCCTGAGCTCCCCCCTTAATCAGCGACCCGGATATAAAAACGAAAAGATTTGCTCCAAACCCTGAGTAATCCGGGGACCCGGCCGGGAAGCGAGCGATTCGTCGAGTTTGTAAATCCTGCCTTCGCGAACGCATGGCAGTACTTGCCACTGCGGGTCGGCCAGGAACTCTGCGCCTCCGGGAAAGGTATACAGGATTA
The DNA here is from genome assembly GCA_020060545.1 of Desulfovibrio sp. GTDB lineage: Bacteria > Bacillota > Dethiobacteria > DTU022 > DTU022 > JAGUZX01. The sequence continues at coordinate 79,945 of JAGUZX010000135.1, forward strand.
CATCCGGATTGCAAGCCAGGAAAGCTTCTTTGTTGAGCTGCTGCCAAAAGCCGGATTCAACTACATTGATCCCTCCGGCCAGGGTTAACAGGTCGTCCTGCAGGGTGCCCTTGCCCGCGGTCCAGAGAAATTCATCCAGGAGATACAGCACCCGTACTTTTTCCGCGCCGCCGATCTTGGCCACACGGCCGGCTATCGCGTCAAGCTCGCCTTTTAATTGCGCCACAACCTGCTGTGCCGCCTCCTGCCGCCCGGTAAGCTTACCCAGGCGGCTGATCCCCTCCAGCACCTCCGCCACACTGGCCGGATCGTATAGAAATACGGCAATGCCCAGGTCCGCCAGCTGCCGGTCCATCCCTTCCGGGAGCCAGTTGGCTGCAACCAGGTCCGGCTGCAAGGCGACGATATGTTCTACGCTTAAATTCCACGCATCACCCACCCTTGCTATCTCCCGATTTTTTAATTCTTCGGGATAATCACACATGTTTGTCACGCCGACTATTTTGTCGCCAAGACCCAGGGCAAAGAGCTTTTCCGTTTTACTGGGCATCAGCGATACGATCCGCTCCGGCGGCTTTTCCAGGAAAACAGTCCTGCCCAGGGAGTCCTGCACCGCTTCAGGTTTGGACGGCGGTTTTTCGGCGGACGGCGCCGTGCAACCGGCAGCCAGCAAAACTAATACGCACAGCGCTATTAATACGGCGATTATTTTTTTCACTTATTACACCTCCGCTTATAATCGAATTGGCTGGCCGGCGAGGAAGCCGCCTATCGTGGACGAACGGTCGCGGCCGGACTTTATTTGAGCACATACACCATGCCGCCGCCGCTCAAGGCGGCCTCTACCCGCCTCTCACCTCTCACCTTAAATAAAACAGCCCGGCCTTAAGGGGGCCGAGCCTGGTTTACTGCATCCATAAAGACGCACCTCCCTTTCTCCGCGAAGGCCTAGTACGTGCGAACTTTACAGGCAGGTTTCCTGGCTTCCTTTCATCCCCTGCAGCATCCTTCCCCCGCTTCGGCGGAGTGGTTATGCATCTGCAGAGTCCCGGTTACAGTGGCGGGACCGCGCAGGCCTTGCACCTGCTTCCCTTTTAACCGCTCATGGGCACCTGTAAATTAAAGATTCGATTGCCATTATTTTATCCGATCGGGCCGGAAAAGGCAAGTATCTTATTAGACCATCATGCCACCGGGCGGCACCAGCAGAGGTTAAATCCCCCCCCTCACCCTGACCCTCTCCCCCCGGGGGAGAGAGGATTTATAGGGTAGTCCAATGCAAGCTATCAGCAGTTGGCTTTTATCAGTTACAGTGGTTTCAGGCCGGCCAGGCGGTAGAGGCGCCGGACCTCGGAGGGGGTTAGCATGCGGTATTCCCCGGCGCGAAGCCCTTTTGCCGTCAGAAAAGCAAATTGGATCCGGCGCAGTTTATAGACAGGGTGTCCGACGGCGGAACACATCTGCTTGACCTGCCTCTTCCGCCCCTCGGTAAGGGTAATCTCCAGGACGGCGTGCCCGCTTTCGGATTTTCGGAGCAGCTTTACCGCCGCCGGAGCGGTAAGGCGCCCTTCCACCGCCACGCCGCGGGCCAGGCTGGCCAGCACCGCGCTGGAAGGAACCCCCCTGACCCAGGCCCGGTATGTTTTTTCGATCTGGTAGCGGGGGTGGGTTAAACGGTACGCCAGCTCGCCGTCATTGGTCAATATAAGCACCCCACTCGTATCGGCGTCCAACCGCCCTACCGGGTAGAGACGGGCCGGGACTTCCTTAATCAAGGCCATAACCGTGGGACGGCCGTGCGTATCGGCAACCGTCGAGAGAAAACCCGGGGGCTTGTCCAGGAGCAGGTAGTATTTTCGCTCCGCGCCGGCGACACTCTTCCCGTCCACTTCAATTACGTCGGCGGCGGTTACGTCAGCCTGGGGCAGTAAAGTAACCGTTCCATTAACCTGAACCCTGCCCTCGCGGATAATCTGCTCCGCCCTCCGGCGGGAGGCGACGCCGGCGCCGGCCAGGTATTTAACCAAGCGCATTGTGTTCCCTTCTTTCATTTCCTGCCGAAAAGCTCTACGCTAGCATATTCCATAACCGCCACTCTAATTCCTCCCAGGGGAATTTGAAGCCGGGGCAGTAGCGGTGGTGAAACAAAAGCTGCCGGAAGAAATCATCTCCCGGGCGTAGCAGCTGCCGCAAAAGCTCCGTCAGGGAGCTTAACTGGCGGGTGTCAATCGCACTGATGCGCTTATTGCTGTTGAAATAGCCGAGCAGGATAACATGGACGGCTTCCCCGGCACCCGGGGCAGGAAAGAAACCGTTGGCCGGTTTCACGATCGTTCCGTCGGCATGAACGAGGTAGCCGGCTCCTTTTTGGGACACCCCGCCGGCTTTGGCCGCCTCTCCGCAGCAGGAGTGATGGACGATAATTGTCGCTGCCATCGCGGATACCTCTTAACTCCTCTTACTCTTACCACTAATAGTATGCCGCCGGCAAGAGAAGGTTCGCTAGGCAAACAGATTTAAAGCCCCCGCCGATTCCACACGCCGCCGGATCACTTCCCGGTCGGTGGTGTAAAAGCGGTGCCGCTGCAGATGCTCCCAAAACTCACCGCCCGCTAGAGTATAAAGCGACCGCCTCCCCTCTGCGCTGCGTGCTTTCTGCCTGGCGTAAGCAATCAGCTGCCCGCCGGTTGTACTGCGCGGCAGCTCGACCGGTTCATCACCCCGGCTCAGGCGCCAGGCGTTATACCCGGCCAAGGTGCCGGTAATGATGGCCTCAGTATGCCCCAGGACCAGGCCCGCCCTCTCCCCGGCCACCAGCAAATTTTCCAGCGGGGGAACCATCAACCGGTTATCCCTTCGCACCAGGCCGCTGAAGCGGATGGAATTACCCTTACTCCCGCCGAGAGGATCACGGAAAATAGCCCTTTCAAAGCCGTCCAACCGGCGCAGCAGCTGCAGTGGCAAGTAAGGCACCATCATTTTGATCGCCCCGGTATCAAGCAAGATTAGATTATCCTGGAATGCCGCGGAACTGTACTGGCGGCAGGCTTTCGCTTTAATCGCCTCGATAACTTTTGCCGCCCGCAGTTCGCCCGTCAGCGGGATTGTTACTACCCCCTTTGCCCTGATTTCTTCCAGCAGCCAACCGGCCAGGGAAGAAGGTTCGAGTTCACAGGAACCGCTGAAATAGCCCGGCAAGCCCTCGGCCCGCCGGATCGGCAGCTCTTCGGCACCCGCTTTGACCGCCATGCTGACCCTGGGGCCAAAGGCCGGGCAGCGATAGATGCACATGGCGCACCCGTTCCCATAGCGGCTGCAGTTCCCGATGGGGCCCGCGGTGCCGGTCGAATCAATAAAAACGGCGCCCTCGAGGATCAACCCTTCCTGGTTTAGCCGAACCGCCTTAACCGTATTTTCTTCTACTTCCACATCGACCGCCCGGTGTAAAAAAAGCAGCTTTACCCCCTGCCGGATTAACGCTTGCTGGATCAACGCCTCCACCATATCCACATCATAAAGGGAGGCATGGCGGTGCCCGGGGAAATCAAGTTTGGCATGGCGGGAACAGGCGTCTGTAATATCGATCAGCTCTCCACCGCCCATACTGACCAGCTCTTCCGCGGCCGTGAAGCGCCCGTTGTTGCGCATAATCCCGCCGACCAACCCTGAAGCCAGGAGGCGGTCAGTCCTTTCAACCAGGGCAACCGCCATCCCTTTCTTGGCGGCAGTCAGGGCCGCCGCACAACCGGCCCAACCGCCGCCGACCACCACCAGTTGCTTCATCCGCAAAACCTCGCTAGGCAGAAGTCAGAGGTCGGAATCCAGAAGTCCGAAAAAAATCTGTCTCGTATCAGGTGAAGACGATCCGGCAGATGATGATGGAGGCGATAAAGCCGGCCAGGTCCGCCAGCAACCCTACCGGCAAGGCATGGCGTGTTTTGTAAATCCCGATCGTGCCGAAGTAAACGGTCAGGATATACAGGGTCGTTTCGGTACTGCCAAACATGGTCGAAGCCAGGCGCCCCAGCAGCGAATCGGGGCCGTCGCGCTTCAGGATATCCGCAGTTATGGCCAGGGCGGCGCTGCCTGAGATGGGACGCATAATCCCCAGGGGCAGGATTTCCACCGGAATGTTCAGTTTGCCCAGAAGCGGGGCTATCGTTTTAACCAGCAAATCCATTACCCCGGCATCCCTGAACAATCCGATTGCAACCAGCATCCCGACGAGAAAAGGGATCAAGCGAATTGAGATTTGAAAACCTTCTCTGGCCCCTTCTACAAAAACATCAAAAACTTTGACCCGCCGCCACAGCGCCACCGCCAAGACAAAGGTGATAAACCCCGGGATGATCCAGACCGAGATGATGTTAATCAGTTTAATCAGCATTTAGCGCTCTCTCCTTCGCCGGAAAAGCCGGTCGGCAATCACAGCTACAGCAGTTGAACACAAAGTGGCGATCATAGTCGTCCCTACGATCTCGGCGGGGTTAAGCGAGCCGGCGGCAGCCCGCAGGGCGATTACCGTGGTCGGCAGAAGGGTTAGGCTGGATGTGTTCAACGCGAGAAATGTGCACATCTCGTTTGAAGCGGTGTCTTGGTGCGGATTAATTCTTTGCAGTTCTTCCATCGCTTTAATCCCGAACGGGGTCGCCGCGCTGCCCAGACCGAGCACATTTGCGCTCATATTCATTAGAATTGCACTCATCGCGGGATGATCGCGGGGTATTGCCGGAAATAGAAATTGGGCCAGGGGACGGAGCAGCTTCTTGATTAAATCAATAATGCCGGAAGATTCGATCAATTTCATCATGCCCAGCCAAAAAGTCATAATGCTGATTAATCCAAAGGCTACCTTCACTCCCTGCTCCGCCGCCGCAAAGATGCTCGGGGTCACGGCGCCGATATTTCCCCCCAGGGCGGCCGTTAATACAGCCAGGCAGATCATCCCTGCCCACAGATAACCGATCAATGAGAGCGCCTCCCCCACGCCTTATTGGCAGAAAGTTTCCCAGAGGAAGAAGAAATGGATGAGCACCGGTATTTTTTTAACCGCGCGCCCTGCATGCAGATCCACCTTCCCAATCAGTTGATCCTGCAGGTATATCTCTACCTCTCCCACCTTACTGCCGGCGGAAAGGGGAGCCTTAATTTTTTGATTCAAAATAAAATGAAAGCGAATCTGCGAGCGCTCCCCCGGCAGCAAAGGAAAATAAAAGTCACGGCTAACCGCAACGTCTGCCGCGCTTTGCCCCTTCAAAACGGGTGCAGACAAAACCACCTGTCCCTGGTAGAGGACTTTTTCGCAGGTGAAAGTGTTGAAACCATAATCTAAAAGTTCAACGGCGTCTTCCCACATCTCAGGAGCGTTGAGCACCACGACAATCAGCTGCCAGCCTTCTCTGGTGGCTGAGCCGACAAAACAGCGGCCCGCCTTTTTCGTCCACCCCGTCTTAATGCCGTCGCCGCCCGGGTATATTTCCAGCAGGCGGTTTTGATTGCCCAGCGCCCGATCCCAGGGATGCCCCGGCCAGGAGATAGTATATTCGGGGGTGGCGATTATTTCCCGGAAACGGTCGTTATGCAGGGCGTAAGCGGAAATTATGGCGAGATCATACGCCGTACTGTAGTGGTGGTCGTGAGGCAGCCCGTGGGGGTTTGCGAAGCAGGTATTCAGCGCACCGAGTTCCCGGGCTTTTGAATTCATCAACACGCAGAAATTGTCCACCGAACCGGCCAGATGTTCGGCGATCGCTACCGCGGCATCGTTGCCTGAGCGGAGCAGCAGGCCATAGATTAACTCGCGCAGCGTTTTTTCTTCGCCCGCTTCCAGCCAGATGGAGGAACCTTCGGTATCGGCCGCCGCTTTGCTGACAACGACAAGGTCATCTTCCCGGCCATACTCCAGCGCCAGGATCGCGGTCATAATCTTGGTCGTGCTGGCAATAGCAAGCTGCTGATGGGAATTTTTTGCCCAGAGGACCCTCCCGGTCCGGCGATCCATTAAAATCGCGGCCAAGGCGCTGGGATCCGGATCCTCCGCCGCCCTGCTCGCAGCCGGTAAAGAAAACAGCAAGATCAAGGCCAGCAGCAAGGCTAATCCCATATCCTTGCGCGCCATCGGCATCGCTCCCCGGAAATATTGATGGACCGGCGTTGGTTAATAATATTCCCGGGGAAACCTTTTTATGTTTGAGGTTAACAGGAAAGCCCGGGCGGAAGCCAGGCTAAAGCGCCCTCTCCGTAACCGGCTTTCTTTGGAAGCCCCTGTTATAAACCATTTCCTGGATTTGTCCGATCACCTGCGGCGCCAAATCGATCAGGCGGTCCAGCATGGCATGGCGGTCTACCGGCAGCAGGCGCACATTGCCCTGACCGACCACCAGGAATGCGACCGGCTGGACGGAAACGCCGCCCCCGCTGCCTCCTCCGAACGGAAGCTCACCGTTTGCCTGCCCGTTACCGGTATGACGATTTTTCCCCTCAACCTGTTCAAACTCCGTTCCACCGGCCGCAAACCCGAAGGTTACCCTTGAAATAGGGATAATCACACTGCCGTCCGGGGATTCCACCGCATCGCCGACAATCTTATTTACGTCCACCATTTCCTTGAGGTTTTCCATAGCTGTTTTCATTAAACTTTCAATGGGATGATTTTCCATCGACTGCACCTCCGTATGTTTTAATCATAAACCACAGCTTGAGCCACCGGAAGAGAGGCATCGCCATCTCCCCCTCCCAAAGCACCTGCAAAGAAGACCCGTAAAATTGAGGGAAAAACTTAATTTTCGGCACTGTTTCAAACCGGAAATACCGCTTCATCAAGCCGAGCAGCACTCCTCCCAACGCCCAACACCCACCCGCCGCCATCCCGGTCAATGCCGGGTCTTCCAACCCGAAAATCATTTCCAGGTTAAAGCTTTGCCAGGTCATTTTTTTAAAGATCGGTTTGACCCTCCTGAACAGCTCCGGCACCTTTTTCAGGTTCTCGGGATCGGGTGGAGGCAGCGCAATTTTCCACCGGCATACTTTCAGGGCAGCGGTTTTTCTCCCCATCCTTTCCGTCCTTGTAACCGGCACCCGAAAGGCAAGGCGGCCCACTTTCACGGCAAAGGTGGCGCTGGTTTGTCCGCCCTCACGCATGATTCTGGTTTGGAGCTCCAGGAAACTCAGGGTCACGGTAAGGGTCGCTTGATCTTTTTTATTTTTTCTTAGGTAACGTATAAATATGCGCAGCGGGAGAGACAACACCAGCGCTGAGAGCAGCCCTACAAGAAAGATTGAGGCCCCTAAGTAAAAATACCAGGGCATCGATGCACTCCTTTACTTGGCGGCAAAACTGGCGATTATTTACTTTTTCTATAATTTACCCTTTACTGGTAAAATAAATCCTAGCTGGAGTGGTGTAGTGGAGAGACGGGAAACGGCGCATGCGGGGTTCGAGGGACAACTATTTCTGTCCCTCGGATGATTCAGGCTTCTTTGCTTTCATCCTCGAGGGGAGGAAGCTCACGAAGATCTTTCAGGCCGAAATATTTCAAGAAATCGATGGTGGTGCCGTAGAGAAGCGGCCGGCCGGGAGCTTCTTTACGCCCGCCGATACGGATTAACCTGCGCTTGAGCAGGTTTTCCAGCACATGGTCGCACTTCACGCCGCGCACCGATTCGATTTCAATCCTTGTCACCGGCTGCTTGTACGCGATGATGGCAAGCGTTTCCATAGCCGCCAATGTAAGGTTGCCCACGGTTTCTTCACCGAAAGCTCTCTCCAGCACCGGGGCAAGCTCCGGCAGGGTGCCCATCTGGTAGCCTCCCGCCACCTCGTAGATTTGGATCCCCCGCTTGGAAACGGCCAGTTCCTGGCGGAGTTCCTGGATCAAGGTTTTCACCTCCTCCGGCGATAAAGACAGAACAGCCGCTATCTTTTCCGCTTTGATCGGGTCTTCTTTTAAAAACAGGAATGCTTCGATGGCAGCCCTCTGCCTTTCACGTTCCATTTAGATTCTCCTTTGCATCGGTGCGGTTTAAAGAAACCAGGATCGCGCCGAATGGACGCTCCTGGAGCAGCAGAATCCGGCGCTGCCGCGCCAACTCTAGAAGGGCAATGAAGGTAACGATCAGCTCCCAGAGGCCCTTTTGACTGATAAAAGCCGACAGGGGCAGTGCGCGGGCGGAACACTCCAGGCGGGCGCAAATAAATTCGACCTTGTCCGTCACCAGGAAATCATCCACCGCTGTAATCACCGGTTTATTGTCGCCGGAGGCGGCCGCCTCGGCAAAAGAGCGCATAATTTCACCCAGCAGGCGGGCCCCTTCCCAGAAAGTATAGTATGATTGCTGCTCCTGGACCAGCATCATTTTCTGCCCGCCGGTAGAGCGCAAGTATATCTTTTGCTGCTGCCTTTCTTTCTCCTTGAAGTAGAGTGCCGCTTCTTTAAAACGGCGGTACTCCTCCAGCCGGTTGAACAGCTCTTCAGGCGAATTGATTTCAAAAATCTCGTCCTCGTTGTCGCTGCTTTCAGGGCTGGGCGGCCTGGGCAAAAGCAGTTTTGATTTCAGGCGCAGCAGCGTCGCCGCCATGACCAGGAATTCGCTGGCGATGTCGAGGTTCAGCTCTTTCATGGTTTGCAGATAGGCCAGGTACTGCGCAGTGATCTCGGCGATGGATACGGTCCAGATATCGACCTCCGCCTTCTTGATCAGGTGAAACAGGAGGTCGAAGGGACCCTCAAAAACCGGGAGCTTGATTGTATAAGTGGCCTGCTTCATCCGTTTTCCCCCTCTAACCCCACACGCCATGCGGCGTTTCCAGGGTTGTCCAAACCCGCCGCCCCCGCCCGCCGGTTCCCGACTGCCAAGATCCGCGGCGGTCCGGGTGCAGCCGGCCTCCGAAGCTGCCGCTCATTATTGCTGATGGGCCGGTTTACGGCCCCACCGCTTTAGAATGAACCCGTGAAAAACAGGACAATCGAATTGAACAGGTTAAAAATAATATTAAAGACAGGGATAATGATCAAATCAAAAACCCTGAACATGATCAAGAACAGCAACAGGATCGGCGCATAGGGTTCAATCTGCCGGAAAAAGCCTGCCATTGAACGGGGAGCCAGAGCGGTTAGAATCTTCGAGCCGTCCAGGGGAGGGATCGGGATCAGGTTGAAAACGCCGAGGAGAATATTTAGCTGCACCACGATGCTGACCAGCTGGTAAACGATAGAAGCACCGACATTTAGTCCGGCCAACGCGTAAAATAAGAACAAACTGACAAAGGCCAGGAGAAAATTGGCCAGCGGCCCGGCAAAGGAGACCCAAAGCATCCCGGAACGGTAGCTGCGGAACCGGTACGGGTTAATGGGAACCGGCTTGGCCCATCCGAAACCGACAAGCAGGATCATCAACGTCCCGATCGGATCCAGGTGCTTAAGCGGATTCAGGCTCATCCGGCCATAGTCTTTGGCGGTGGAGTCTCCGAAATGATAGGCCATCCGCGCATGGGCAAATTCATGGAAAGTAATCGCAATCAGCAGGGCGGGGATTCGCAGTACGATGGTGATCAGGTCTGTGGTAAACAAATTAATCCTCCTTTCGCCGCTCCAGCAAGGAGAGGACAAATTGCAGTTCTTCTTCCGGAGTGCGTATCTGACCGTCCAGAAGCGCTGCGCGGACCTTTTGCAGAATTTCCTGAAACTGAGGGCCGGGCTCCAGGCCCAGCTTCTTCAAATCGCCGCCTTTAAGCCTGGGACGGAGATGCTGCAGGCTGTCCAGGTAAAGCCTCAGGTACTCCTTTATTTTCCCGCTCCGGGAGAGGGCATGCAAAAGCAGGAGTGCTTCCACCGAAAAATCTTCTAGGCGTTTAACCAGCCGGCTCGGGCGCAGCTCTTCCTGGGACAGCTCATCTAAGGCGCCCGGGACCTCCCGGCATGCCCCCAGGAGCTTTTCCGTCCTTTCGCGTGAAAAGTGCAATCGTCTCATTATAACAAATCGTTTTTCAGGTTCCAAATCGTAAAGCAGGCCGCCCAGGTAAAGCAACTCCGGATCGGGTTCTGATTTCCATTCCCGCCGCCGGGCCCATTCCAGCGTATCGCCGATGCGGTTCAGGCGCTGCCATATGTTTGTGTCGGGGCGGATCGAGGGATAAAGGAATGAGAGCACCCCGATTTGATCCAGCCGCCGCAGGATCTGGACGGGCTCCCGCTCCTTGTAAATCAGGCTGACTTCATGGTTTAGCCGGTGGCGGCTCACTTTTTCCAGGACCTTGCTTTTGACCGCCCTCCCGATCAGCTCCATGGTATTCTCATCAATGGTAAAACCAAAACGGTGCTCGAAACGGACCGCACGGAGTATGCGCAACGGATCGTCAGCGAAGCTCAGGTTATAAAGAGTCCGGATCACGCCCCGGCTTAAGTCCTCCCGCCCGGCGAAAAAATCGTAGAGTTTGCCGAAAGAACCGGGCATCAGCGAACAGGCCAGGGTGTTGATGGTAAAGTCGCGCCGGAAAAGATCGCTTTTCAGGCTGGAGGTCTCTTCAACCCGCGGCAGCGCCGCCGGAGCGGCATAGAATTCTTGCCGCGCGGTCGCCAGGTCCAGGCGCAAACCCTCTTCCAAATATAGGGTAGCTGTGCCAAACTGTTCGTAAACGTGCAGCTTTCCACCCAAAAGCTTTTCCAAATCCCGGGCGAAAGCCACGGCATCGGGGAAAACAACTAAATCGAGGTCCTGGGGAAGCCGGTAACCGAGGAGAAGGTCCCTGATAAACCCGCCTACCAGGTAAACCCGGGTCTCCAGCCTTTCAGCCCGCTGTCCAATCATGAGCAGCAAGCCCTGCTGCCTGGGGGAAAGCTCCTTTTTGATCACCTCGTCCAGGTTATCTACTTCCACAACCGGCTTTTTCTCCCGGAATTTGATCAGGCAGCCTTTTTGTTCGGACGCCCCGCTTCGCCGGTCCAGCCGTTCCAGGGCGCGCAGGATATCGGAGCGGGTCACGATCCCTACCGGTTCTATTCCGCCGCGGCCGGAACCAAGGACCGGAATACGCCCGATATTGTGCTCCACCATCATCCGGCGCAATGCGGTTATGGAGCAATCCGCCCCGGCAGTCATTACCTGACGCTTCATAAAACTTTTTACGGGGGCATGTCCGAGATTGCTGCGCAGCGCTTTCGCTAAATCCCGCCGTGCAATCATCCCGACCATTCTTCCCTCTTCCATCACCGGGCAGCCGCCAAACCCTTTGTCGTACAAAAGATCCATCACCCGGGCCACGGTTTCTTCGCTTGGCACGGTTACCAAAGGGGCGGTAGCCACCTCTCCCGCCGTCAGCGCCGGAGGAATATATCCTTCCAGCAGCTCCAGGATGTTGTTCTTTACCGCGGCAAGATCATCGGTGGCAAGGAAAGCCGAAACCGCGCTCCGGTGCCCCCTGGCACCGACGGCGGAAAAAAGCCCGGGCAGATCCATTTCATCGCTCAGGGCTTTTACAGCCAGGTAAACCCCTTTTTCCATTCGCACCAGCGCAACGGCCAACTCAACATCTTCTATTTCCTGCAGGTGCCTGATTAACACTGCCACTCCCTCGACATATTCGTTCATCGCCGTGCTGCTGATCAGGATCCGCCTCCGGCGCAGCTCGTATAACTCGCTGCCCTCAACCAGCTTTTCCAGGAGCGCTTTTTGGGCGGCGCTCAGGGAGGGGCGCAGGTGCTCGTTGATAATCTCCATCTTTAAGCCCTCTTCCCACAAAAAAGCGGCGGCGGCGGCATCCCTGGCTGTAGTCATAATTCCGGAAAGTGAGCCGGTGTTCTCATAGATCCCAAGGGCCAGCAGGGAAGCCTCCAGCTGGGACAAGGCCACCCGGTGCTGCCGGATTGCCTCAACCAGGATTGTGGTTGTAGCCCCGACCGGTTCCACGATCACTTCATTACCTTCCAGGTCGTCTGCGGCGGGCGGATGGTGATCAATAATATGTACCTCCGCAGCGCGTTCCACCAGGGCCAGGGCCGGGCCCAGCCGGCTTTTCCGCCTGGTGTCCACCACTACCGCCAGCGGCAAAAGACCTTGCGGCTCTTCCTGTGTTTTCAGCGGCAGTAATTCGCGGTAAAGGTTGACAAAACGGCGCACATTGGCGTTTAGCAGCTCCGGCAAAACCGCCGCGCTGCCGGGATAAATTTTACTGGCCGCCACCAGGGCCGCCAGAGCATCGAAATCGGCATGACTATGAGTAACAATCAATACCACTCTGATAACCCCATTTTAGATTACAGGCAATTTTGATTATAACACAAAACAAGAGGCTAGAGGCGGGAAACAAGAAGCAAGAGGGAAGAAAAACAGATCCTGGAGCAGGTTGGACCAAATCCTGCTTCTACCTGTTTCATATTTTCGTTTTTGTTTTTCTTTTTTATTTTTTGCGGCGCTTGCTGCGGTCAGAATCACGCGTCCGGAGAAAATCGGGGCGGTAAAGGCTTACCGGCATGGGGCGACGGAGGACAATGCTGAGAAGGGCCTTTAAGTTTAAGGGGAAAAGAGGCCACATGTAAGGGAATCCAAAGGGCCGGAAAGTAACCATGCGCAGCAGGATCAACCCCATGCCCAGGAGCAAACCGGGCAGTTTCAGCAGCCCGGTGAGAAGGATCAACATTAAAAGGATCACCCGGTTGGCCATGCTCAGTTCCCAACTCGGCGTGGAAAAAATCCCGATCGCTACCAGGCCGGTATAAAGCAGGACCTCGGGCACAAAAAAACCGACTTCCACGGCAATTTGCCCGATCAACAGGGCGCCGACCAGGCCCAGGGCTGTGGCAAAGGGAGAAGGGGTATGGATGCTGGCCATCCGGATCAGGTCCAGTCCAAAATGGGCAAAGATAAATTGCAGATAGAGCGGAATATTTGCTTTTTCTTTCGGTCCAATAAATTTCAACGCTTCGGGTAGTAAGCGCGGCTCCGTGGCGAAGAGCAGCCATACCGGGATCAAGACAAAAGAGAGAAATATGCCCAGCATTCTTACCCAACGGATGTAAGTGCCGATCACCGGTGAATGACGGAATTCCTCGGCATGCTGCAAGTGGTGAAAAAAAGTTACCGGGACGATCATCACCGAGGGCGATGTGTCGACGACAATAATCACGTGCCCCTCCAGCAGGTGGGTTGCCGCCACGTCGGGGCGCTCCGTATAGCGCACCGCGGGAAAAGGGTTCCAGAAATTCCCGGTTATAAATTCCTCAACCGATTTTTCCGCCATGGGCAGAGCGTCGATCTCGATCTTTTTGATCCGGGCGCGGATCTGCGCCACGATCTCCGGCCTGGCGATATCGTTGATATACATGATCGCCACGTCGCTCACCGAGCGCGTGCCGGCTTTGATCGCCTCCGCCCGCAGCTGGGGATCTCTGATCCTCCGCCGGATCAGGGTGATATTGAAAATCAGAGTTTCGACAAAACCGTCGCGCGAGCCGCGCGTAATTTTTTCGATATCCGGCTCCTCGGGTGAGCGGCCCGGGTATTGCCTGGTATCGATGATCAGCGCCTGCCGTTCCCCGTCCATGAAGAGAACCATCGGGCCGGCCAAGGCCTCCCTGATCGCCTCTTCCAGATCGTTGACCGGGGTAACCTCTACGTAAGGGATAATCTCCCGCAGCAGTTTATCTAAGGGCCCGGGAAGAAGCTCTTCTCGCTTCGTGTTCAGCAAAGTACGCAGAATGAACGTCGATATATCGTTGCTGGTAAACCCGTCGACAAAAAGCAGCGCCGCCTTCTTGCCGCCGATTATGATTTCTTTCAGGATTACATCGAAATTATTTTCACCGAGGCCCAGGCGGTCTTTGACGTAAGCGTTATTGTCCTCCAGTTTCTTGCTGATTTTTACTTTTCCGCCTGTCATAGCCGGCCGGATCGCTCCTTTCGATAACGGCTGCCGGTAGAAAAAAATGGGCACAAAAAAGAGGCCCGCAGTTCAACCGGGCCATTGCCGCCTTCGCTGCTCCTGTTAACGGTGCTCCCGCACGCCGAAAGCCAGTTTCAGGTTCACTTTATACTCCGTGATTTCACCATCATCCAGATCCGCGGTAAAGTTGACAACTTCGACCCCGGTAATGTTGTCCACTGTTTTGGCCGCTTCTCTTACCGCATTCCGCATGGCATCATCCCAGCTTGATTTAGACTCGCCGACCAGTTCGATTATTTTGGCTACCGTTGTCATCTGAGCAAACCTCCTACTGTTTTTAATGATGAAACCGGCGGTTTCACGCCAGACGGGCCGTGAACGGCGGGGCGGTTCCTTGGGCGCGTGGAACCAGAGCATATAGATTAACAAGCCCGATACAAGTAAAAAGAGGGCCGACAAAAAAATAACCGCCGCATACCTCAGGGTATATTCTCGAAAGAGCATTTGCCCTCCCCCTTTAAGGGTTTACAGCGATTTTAGTATGTTTCAAAACGGCATTTATATACCGTTATTGCTGCAGATAACAGCGAAGTTGCCCCAAGATCCTTTTTTCCAGGCGGGATACCTGGCGCTGGGAAAGGGCAAGGCTCTGGGCAATTTCCGCCTGGGTCAGCTCTTTAAAGAACCTGAGTTCAATAATCTTACGTTCCAGGGGAGAAAGTTTGCTCATTGACTCATAAAGGGCAAGACGGTCCAACAACTCTTCTTCATGGCTGGCGGCGGCCCCGCCAAGGGGAAGTTCTTCTGCCAGCGAGCAAACCGGCAAGGCCGCTTCCATGGCCAGAACCACCTCTTCAGGGGAGATCCCCATCTTCACCGCCAGCTCCGAAACGGTCGGCTGGCGCTGAAGAACCTGGGTTAGCCGTTCGCGTAAGGAACTCAACGCGCGTGACTGCTCCTGCAACGTCCGGCTCACTTTGAGCGGGTATTGATAGTTCCTGCGGTAAGTGCGTATCTCTCCCTTGATCCAGGTCACGGCATAAGTGACAAACTTGACTGGAGCCTGCAGGTTAAACCGCCGCGCTGCTTTCAACAGGCCGATCATTCCCACCTGGAAACAGTCCTCCGTTTCCGAAGGTCCATAAGCGGCACGTCCGGCCATGGCGGAGACCAGCGGGCTCATCCGGGCCACCAGTTCTCCGCCGGCCTCCCCGTCCCCGTTTTGGAAGCGGCGCAGCAGGCCCCGCAGCAACTCTTCATTCATAAACTACTTCTCCCCGGAATCACCTTTGGACCGGATCTCTTTAATCAGCCGGACCGTGGTTCCCTGGCCCGGGGTTGAGCGTACCTCCATCTCATCCATGAAGTTCTCCATGATTGTAAAGCCCATTCCTGAGCGCTCCAGTTCAGGCTTACTGGTAAAAAGCGGCTGGCGTGCTTTCTCCAGGTCGGCAATACCCACTCCCCGGTCGGCGATCTCCACAAACAGCTTCTTCCCTTCCAGGTGAGCGTTAATCGTAATGATGCCCACCTCGTCTTCATAAGCATGAATAATGGCATTGGTGACCGCTTCGGAAACCGCTGTTTTGATGTCGCTGATTTCGTCCAGGGTGGGGTCCAGCCGCGAAACAAAAGCGGCGACAACAACCCGGGCAAAGGCTTCGTTTTCGGAACGGCTCGGTATTTCCAGTTTCATATACGAGCGATACAGCAAGCGATTACGACCTCCTTTTGGGCGTTCGGCCCATAATCATATGCTCCAGGGCTTCCTTTTCGCTCTCAAAAAAAGGGATAATCCTGGGCAAACCTGCGATTTGCAGCACTTTCAATACCGCCTCCGAAGCGCTGCAAACAGCCATCAGCCCGCCCCGCTCCCGGATCCTCCGGTAGCGCCCCAACAGGACGCCCACCCCGGAGCTGTCGGTGAAGGTTAAGCCTTGCAGGTTGAAAATAACATTGTGCACCGGATCCCGCGCCAGTTCTCCATCCACCGCCTCCCGCAGGCGGCCGGTCCAGTGATGATCCAGTTCGCCCTGCAAGCGAACCAGCAGGTTGGCCTGGTGCAGTGCAAGCTCAATTTCCATGGCAACCTCCCGTATTTTGAAATAGAATCGCTTTGGAAAATAGTTCTGCACTTCTCAAAATTTCCCTGCCACTCTTTAAAAAAAATTCGACAATAATAAAAAGAACAGGGACACCGTTACAGCCCCTGGTGTCCCGTTTGCCAAGCAAGGGACAACTGTGATACCTCTTTACAGCCCTTTTAAATCTTTAAGTAAGCCGTGCCTCACGGATGCCGAAAGCAGGGGCGCGGCACACTGCGCCCTGCGGGGATGGCCTATGCTCCAGGTCTGACCCCTAATCTTATTTTTTAGGAGGGCTAGTGATAAATGATGTTCTTTTCTAACTTCCAACTTCTTACTTCCAGGAGTTAGCGGCCGAATCTTACCCAGCGATCCAGCAGGCGCAGGAAGACCGCAACCTGTGATGCCCGGCAAACCGGTTCCGCCGCCACCAGGTCTACCGAGGCTTCTTCGCCATCACCGTAGGTCACAACTAGCTCCCCTACTTTTTGTCCCTTCTGCAATGGGAACTTCACCGGCAAGATTTTTACCTCCTGCAGGAAATCTTCGGCGTCCCCCCTGGCCATCAACAGGTTGAGCTTTTTTGCCGCGATCAGCTTTACCTGGGGCGGGGATCCCTTGTCTACAGGCAGCAGGGTAAACACTGCGCCTTTTTCGATTACCGGGACGCTTTTAAAGTGGCTGAACCCGTAGTCGAGGAGCAGCCGGGCCGCTTCGTAGCGGTCTTCCACTGTCGGAGAACCGAGGACAACGGCCAAAAAGCGGGTTTCTCCCCGCTGCGCCGTGGCGGAGATGCCGTTGCCCGCCTCCCGCGTGAACCCTGTTTTGAGCCCGTCACACCCCTGGTAGTAGCGGACCATGCGGTTGGTGTTGCTCAAAAAAACCTCGCCGGAGCGAATCTTTCCCTGCAAGAAATGTTCATCCATCCAGATCGTGGCCCACCGGTGGATTTGCGGGTATTCCAGCAGCGCGCAGCTCATCAGCATTACGTCATGGACAGTGCTGTAATGTTCAGGATGGTGCAGCCCGTGCGGATTGCAAAAATTGGTGTTGATCATGCCCAACTCCCGCGCTTTTTCGTTCATCATCTCGACAAAAGCTTCCACAGACCCGCCCACATGTTCGGCCACCGCCACGGCGGCATCATTCGCCGATCCTACCGCCATCCCGGTGAGCAGGTTTTCCAGGGAAACGACATCACCCTCGCTTAAAAACAGTTCGGAACCGCCCATGGCGGAAGCCCTGGCGCTGACACGAACCGGGTCTTCCAAGCCCGCTTTCCCAAGCTCCAGCTGCTCCATCACCACCAGCAGGCTCATGATCTTGGTAATACTGGCCGGATACAACCTTTCATGGCTTTTTATTTCCCAAATCACCTTCCCGCTGTATACCTCCATCAGGAGAGCGGCTTCCGCTTTGAGATTAAAAACCGGCTCCTGAGCCGCCTCGGTCACGGCGGGTTGCAGACAAAGGAAAAATAACAATAGGATCGTTATGGGCCACGGGCGAAATGTTTTCACCTTCATTAATCCCCTTTCATTTTTTTCTATTTTCTCCAACAGGGATGGAAATAATACCGCGCCAGGCGTGAGGGATTGGACGGCGCGACCAGGCGCAAACATCGCCTCCAGTTTCACGCCTGGGAATGTGGACTTGAACCGGATTGGTCTAGAGGAAGTTTGTTTAAAGAAAAGGGCGTCCGAATTCCAGGGGAGGCAGGTTTAACCAGGATGCCGCGGTGGCTCCGAGGTCGGCCAGGGAGCTGCGCTCCCCCAGGTTCACGCATTCCTGCTCGAAGCCGGGGCTCCATGCCATTAAGGGGACGTATTCCCTGGTATGATCGGTGCCCGGGTGGGTGGGATCACAGCCGTGATCGGCGGTGACGAAGAGCAGGTCGTCTTGCTCCAGCTCTGACAGGATCGCGCCCAGGAACAGGTCAAAATGCTTCAGGGCTGAAGCAAAACCGGCGCTGTCGTTGCGGTGCCCGTAAAGGGTGTCGAAATCCCCAAAGGTAGCCCAAAGGATACCGCGCGGGACGATTTTTAACAGCGCCAGGAGCGATTCCGCCGTCGCTTCGTTGCCCCCGCCGGGATAAGGCAGGGTAATCCCGCGGTGGTTGAAAATGTCCGCCACTTTCCCGATGGCGGCTACCGGGTAACCGGCGCCCGCCGCCTTGTCCAGCAGGGTCGCCCCCGGCGGGGAGAGGGAGAAATCCTTGCGTCCCCCGGTCCGCGTGAAGCTGCCCGCGGCGCCTGTAAAAGGGCGGGCAATCACCCGTCCCACGCCATGTTCCCCCTGCAAGATCTCCCGCGCTATCCTGCACCAGCGGTAGAGCTGCTCCGGAGGGATTAACGCTTCATGAGCCGCAACCTGAAAAACGCTGTCCGCCGAGGTATAGACGATCGGAAACCCGGTCCGCAGGTGCTCCTCACCCAGGGCGGCAATGATCTCCGTACCTGAAGCGGCGACATTGCCCAGAATTTTACGTTCAATGGCCTGTTCAAAAGGCTCAATGACAGCCGGCGGAAAACCGCGGGGATAAACCGGAAAAGGCTTATTTAAGACCAGCCCGGCCAACTCCCAATGGCCGCTGGTGGTATCCTTGCCCGGAGAAAGGGGCGCCATACGGCCGTAAAACGAACGGTAACACGGCGGCCCGCTCCAACCGCGTTTACGGTGAGGGTAAAAGATCTCCATGAGGCCCAATCCGTTGAGGTGCGGCAGGTCGAGGGGACCATGCCTGGCGAGAACATGGCGAAGCGTATCGGCTCTTTCATCCCCGTAAGCCCCGGCGTCCGGGAGCGCTCCGGCTCCCGCCCCGTCCAGAACCGCCAGGATCACTCTTTGTTTTCTTTCCGGATCCGGGCTAAGCCCTGGGGTGGGTTTTATCATAGACTTCGCGAATTTTTCTTCTGGTGATCTGGGTATAGATCTGGGTGGTGGAAATGTCGGAATGGCCCAGCATCTCTTGTACCGAACGGAGATCGGCCCCGTTTTCAAGGAGATGGGTGGCAAAAGAATGCCGCAGCGTGTGCGGCGTAATTTCCCCCGAGATCTTCGACTTCTGGGCATATTTTTTGAGGATTTTCCAGAAACCTTGCCTGGTTAAGCGGCGGCCGTGGTGGTTGACGAAGAGGGCTTTCTCATCGTTTTTTTTAATTAATTTGGACCGGCAAGTCTGGATATATTCCTGCACGAAATTGATCGAGACGGAGCCGATCGGGACAATCCGCTCCTTCATCCCCTTCCCGCAACAGCGCAGGTATCCGACTTCGGGGTTAAAATCACCCACGTTGAGGAGTACAAGCTCCGAGACCCGGATCCCGGATGCGTATAAAAGCTCCAGCATCGCCTTGTCCCGGAGGCCGTTATGGTCCCCTACTTTCGGCTGGCAAAGCAAACGGTCAACTTCTTTGGTTGATAAGACCCGGGGCAGTTTTTTTTCGATGCGCGGCGTCTCGAGCTGCTGGGCGGGGTTATCCTCCACCAGCCCGTCCTGCACCAAGAAGTTGTAAAAAGATCGGATGGAAGCGATGTTGCGGGAAATTGTTGAAGCGGCGTGGCCCGATTGTTTTAACTCCAGCAGGTAGCGGGAAATAACGTCACGGTTAATCGTGGAGGGATTGGTTTTTTTCTCTTTGTGAAGAAAAGAAAAAAATTTTTTCAGGTCACGGCGGTAAGATTCAAGCGTATTTTGAGCCAGGCCTTTTTCCACCGCGAGGTAGTGGGAAAAACTCTCCAACCAAGC
Organism: Desulfovibrio sp.; assembly: GCA_020060545.1. Lineage (GTDB taxonomy): Bacteria > Bacillota > Dethiobacteria > DTU022 > DTU022 > JAGUZX01. The sequence goes on from JAGUZX010000135.1 coordinate 99,653, forward strand.
TTCCAGCAAATTGAACTGACCCCGTTTCATCGCAGAAAATATTGCTACCTATTCCACAACCAACAGTAAAAACCCTTTTTTTCGCAGGATTTATTTATCGTATTACCGGGATCAACACCCGCACAAAAACCGGCGAAATATATGCTTCTACCAGTACCCCCAGGAACAACACCACGCCCACCAGGAAAATGGCCAGTGTATAAGGGCCGATATGTCCCCGGGCAGCGCAGGGGCGCTTTTCCAGGTAACTGCGGAAGCGCAGCCAGGAAAAAGAAAATCCGGTGACCGCAATTACCACCACGGCGGGGGCAAGCACCAGGTTGTGGGGCAGGACGGAACCCAGGGCAAAAAGCAGCCCGCGGATCGAAGCCCGCTCCACCAGGAAACCGACCGTAAAACCAACCGAGAAGCCCCTTAAAGCCACTATCCCCGAGATAACCGGGAATCCGAACAAGAAAATGCCCAGCACCCAGGTTAGAAACAGGTACTGGAAGTTCATCCGGAGCGAAGCACGGAAAATAGATACCTGGTCCAGCGCCCCGGTTTCACCAACATTGTTGATAAAAAAGCTGAAATACTGGTTCAGCGCCAGGCGGCAGTTTTCGTCCAGGCTGCGCACCGCCAGCGCGCCGGCCATGATCCCCAGGACAAAAATACCGGTGATGAAAATATATATCCCCATGTTTTGCCGAAGATATTCCTTTATTTCCAGCTGGATCTCGTCCAACTTGCCGCCCCCCGGCATTGCTTTCGCTTATCTTTATGCGCCGGAGGATTCCTTTATGCTTGACGCGATCCCCCCGGAATTAAGTAAGGCGTCCCTCGAATTCCAAAGCGGCAAACTGGAGAGCGATTAAAGTTTTGGCATCCCGGATTTCGCCGCCGGCGGCCATCTTTCCGGCTTCCGCCAGCGGTATGGTAATCACCTCCACCGTTTCATCTTCATCGGCGGAGGCCTGTGGCGCCGGTTTTAACCCCCGGGCCAGGTAGAGATAGATCTTTTCGTCGCAAAACCCCGGTGAAGCATAAAACCAGGCCAGCTGTTCCCAATCTTTCGCCTGCAGCCCCGTTTCCTCAGCCAGTTCCCGCTGCGCGCACTGCAGCGGATCTTCCCCGGGAACGAGTTTACCGGCCGGCACTTCCAGCAGGACCGTCCCGGCGGGTTGGCGAAACTGGCGCACCATCACCAGGCCGGCCCGTTCGTCTAAGGCCAGGACGGCCACGGCCCCCGGGTGTTCGACCACTTCCCGAAAGACTGTCCTGCCGTCTGGAAGCCGGACCCGATCCTGGCGTACGTTTACTATTTTTCCCCGGTAAAGATAGCTTGAAGTGAGAGTTTCTTCGACCAGCTTCTCCAAATTGGTCACACTCCTTTTTTTTTGTAAGGCCGCCGCGTACCGCGCCAATAAGATGCAACGCTATCTGCGCCGCCGCTGCGCCTGCGTCGAAAAAAACCGGATCCTCACGGTAGCGCCGGCCCATGCTTTCGCAGGAGCTTAAACCCAGCCCGTTCATCGCCGTCTCCACGGGCGGCGGAGAGGTTACAACGACCCGGTGGCGGCGCAACAGGCCGGCGGAGGCCAGCTGCCCCAATAAAAACAGCAAACGGGTGCGGGGTAGGGCAGGCAGCGCCAACCAGGCCGGCGTAGACGCGGCAGCCGCCAGCGCCGTGAGGGTATGGTGGCTGACGCCGCGGTGGCGCCTCCGGCGGTCGGCAAAACTGAGCCTGGGAATTACCACCGGGATCCCGTCCATCGCATTGACCCGGTTAACGTTTTCACCAAGTTCCATGCCGCTGAAACCGTACGCCGTTCCTGTACCGACGTTGCCCGGCCCCATGCTGATAATGGCCAGGTCAGCCTTCAGGATGGAGCGGCAGGCAACCAGGGCGGAATAAACATTAACCGCCTCAAGATCACCGCCAAAAGCATGGCCGCAGGTCACCGTGCCGCAGAGAACGCCTTTTTCTTTCAGTTCGGCCGCTGTCCGGCTGAAAGCCGCCGGCAGCGCCGCTCCATCGGTCATGACGTAGGCAATACGGCATTCCGGCAGGCTGTATTTCAATACAGCCGCAGCCGGCGCAACCATACTGTGCAGTTCACCGATCAACACCGGCATTTTTGCCAGCGTTTTGCACCGCCCCAGCACCTCCCGGTAGCCGGCTTCCTTTTCCTCGCAGCTGAGCACTTTTACCTGCCAGGGTGTGTAGCGCAGCTTGATTATGTGGCCGCCTTCGTTGAACGGGGGAATCGGACGGCTGAAATTGTGATAAATAAAATCAACCCCCCCCGTTCCCAGACCCAGGTGCAGCGCTGTGCTGTTCAACAACACCAGATCGCCGGGGAAGACCGGGCCGGTGAGCGCGGGGTAGTTGATCGCGGTAACCTGCTTCCCGTCGGTCAAGACCCGCAGTTCATTCAAGTTTTCTCTGTCGGCCAGAACGGACTCGACTACGCCAACCCTGCGCAAGATCACTTTAAAAACATCCTCTTCTTCGCCGTGTGGCAGGTTTTTCCCTTTCCCTTAAGGCATTTTTTCCCCCGACCGGCCAAGGCGATCCAGGCAGCGCAAGAAACGATTGTGCTCAACCAGCCGGCTGATCGACCGGTATTCGGAAAAGAGGTGCAGCAACGTCCATAAGGCAACCAGGCCCGTTTGAACCGGCGGTGACAAAAACGAAACAGCAGCCACCCCCAGGGCGGCGCCGAGCAGGTTTGCCCCGCAGTCTCCAAGCATTCCCTTGGCGCTCAAATCCAGCGGCGCAACAGCCAGGGTGACAACAAGCAGGGGTAAAAGCAGCAACGCCGCCCGGGCGGCATGAGGCGCAAAAAAGATCAGCAGGACGGCACCAAGAAAAAAAAACTTGATCGCCCGCCCGGGACGGCGATCGAGCAGGTTAAGAGCGTTCGCGCTGAGCGGGATCAGCAGGAGAGCCGGAAGCCGTTCCAGGTACGGCACCGGCAGCGTTCCGGCAAAAATGAAGGCCATCAGCCCCGCCGTAATCACCTTTAACAGTCCCGCGGTAATCCTCCCCCGCCGGGCGGCGCCGAAATGCCCTTTAAACCCCGCAGTATCGTCCTCCATCAGGTCATCCCAAAGCCCAAGGAAGGAAAAACCGAGCAGGACGGCAACGGTGGAGAGCACGGGTAAAATATCGCCGCCCCCCCAGAGCAACAGGGCAACTGCCGCCAGGTAGCCCAGCAACAACGCCGGCCCGAGGGCGGTCGTAATTTGCTTGCCCCGATAATTAGTTTTCAGGGTACCGCGCCCCCGGTAAAACTCGATCAGTTTCATTCCGATCCAGTATGTCCAGACCGGTGCGCCCAGCAGGGCCAACGCCTCGCTCAACCAATCTCCCCCCTGCCGAAGGTATCCCGCCGCAGCCACAGTTCTCGCAGTACGGCCAGGCCCTGGCGGACCCGGTGCAGCCAGGAACCGGGGTTTTTTCCTCTGTAACGGTGTGACATCTGGGTCGATACCTCCAGGACGGGGTAGCCCTGATTCAACAGGTCCATCGTCAGGGCCACTTCGAGCCCGAAACCGCGCGGCGGGAAGCGGAGCAGGGCCAACAGCTCCCGGCGCAGGATCCTCTGTCCGGAAAGCGGTTCCTGCATTAAAAGCCCGGTGCAGCGGCGGATGGACCAGGTGGCAAGGCGCTTGACCAGGCCGATCCCGCCGCGTCTCCGCTGCGGCGGGAAGCGCGCTATCGTCATGGCCGCCTTCCCTTCCCGGATCGGTCCGACCAAGCGGCGGATCTCCGCAGCGGAATCGCCCAGATCGGCATCGATCAAGGCCAGGTATGGAGCGCAAGCAAAACGGGCGCCAAAGAGAACAGCCTCCCCCTTGCCCCGGTTGCCGGCCATTCGGATAACTTTTGCCCCGGCCCGCCCCGCTTCGATTGCGGTACCGTCCGTGGAGCCGTCATCAATCACGATAATCTGGTTGACTTCGGGCAGGGTGCGCAATGCGGAAACGGTCCGGCCGATATAACCTGCTTCGTTGTAGGCGGGGATTAAAACATCGAGCTCCATAAAGTACTCTCCATTCAGGGGTATATAACCGCCGGCAACAGGCCAACCCGCCCGCGGCCGTAACCGTAATGCCCGCACCGGTCATAGGCGGTCATTTCCAGAAGGGCGACTTTGCCCCAGAAGGTGTCGATATTGTCTACAAGGTTTACCGCCGTATCCCGGGGAAAAGATAGCGGAAAAGCCGGTATATCTTCTTGCCAGGGGAAACAGGCGATCACTCTGTTTCCGCCGAGGGCGAGCACCTGCCAGAGTTCATGCAAAAAAAAGCTCCCCGGGCTGCCGCCATCCCCGTCCGGAAGCAAAATAAAACTGTCGGGCGGCCAGGACATGGCCGCTTCTCCCTTCACCCCGAACCCCTGACCGGCCAGCGTTTCCAAAGGGGAGCCGCCGGCCAACAGCGCGAGAAATTGAGTCACACTTTCGGCCCCCGGCTGCTGCGGGCTGATCAGCACCGCCACGCCGGCGCCGGCTTCCCGGAAAAGTGCCGCCACTTCTTTGGCTCTCTCTTCATCCCGGGAGAGGATGGCAATCCTTTTTCCGGCCATCACTCCCGCATAGCCGCGCCACAATAGCGGCTTTACCTGTTCCCATCGCTGCAGCTCGATTTCCTGAGAGAGGACTGTCCCTTTCTGGCGTTCCAACTCTTGCTCCATCAATCTGATGATTTCACGCTGATTGGCGACCAGGTAATCGTCACCAAAAGAGATCCCGATCAGGATTCCCAGGGCGAGGGCCAGAAAAATGGCGGCAACGGCGATAAAATATTCCCGGTAATCGAACATCCGCACACCGGCTTCCTTAGTTTAATTTTGCTCCCCCTCTCAGGGAGCGAATTTAAAGCGGAAGATAAACAACTGAAAAAGGTGCTGCACCAGCGGAGAAAATACCGCCAGGGTCAGCAGCGGCATCAACCCGGCGGCGATCACTACGGGCAGGAGAAATCCCAAGGCCCGGGAAGTATAAAGGCGGCTCACGCCCTTGGCGTCCACTAAACGGTCGCCGACTTTAAGGCGCACCAGAAATGTGCTGGACATCCCCTTTCTCCCTTTTTCGAGAAATTCGGTCACCGAAGTATGGGCCCCGATAGCTACGATCAGGGCGGCGCCGAGTTCGTAAGCCAGGAGCAGGGCGATATCTTCACTGGTTCCCGGGGCGGAAAAAATTTTATAATTAATGCCGAGCCTCTCCAGCCTTTCCCGCCCCGGTATGCCCCGCCCGTCGCAATACCCGTGGACGATTACTTCGCGCGACCGGGAGAGGGCCTCGTCAGTCACGCTGTCCATGTCGCCGATAATCAAGTCCGGGCTGAAACCGCATTCCAGCAGGGCGTCGCCCCCCCCGTCGACCCCCACCAGGATAGGCTTTTTTTCACGCAAATAGGTCTTAATCGCCCATAAATCCTCGCGGTATCCCTTCCCCCGGATGACCACCACCGCGTCGCGGTCCTTAAATTTGGTGTAAAGTGAAGGCAAATTGATGCCTCCTGTTACCAGCGGCAGCTCACGGTAAGCGTAATCAAGGGTATTGCGAACAAAGTCGTCGACAATCGCCTTCCGGCTGCGCAGTGTCTCCCGCCGCAGGTTTTCGAACTCTTCACGCCCGACGACCTTGCCGCGGGCCACCTCCTGCCCGTTATAAAAAAGAGAACCTCCTTTTACGGTGACGATATCCCCCTCTTTGACCCGGTTAAAAACGTTTTCATCCACTTCTTCAATGAGATGTACTCCTTTCTGGAGCAGCAGCTGCAGGGCCGATGGCGGGAAAAGCCCGCTGCAGAAAGAACGGGTATTCAAAACCGCTTTGACGCCGCACCGCAATAGCGCTTCCGCGGCAACCCAGTCCAGATCCTGGTGATCCAAGAGGGCGATCTCCCCACAGCGCAAGCGTTGAACCAACCTTTTTGTCCGGCGATCCTGGCGCAGCCTGCCGCGAAAGAAAAATTCCCGTCCTGTTCGTCCAGCCCTACCGGGCATCCCGATCCACCCTTGCTTAGCTTGCCCCAATTGGCGTATGAAATTATTAAACAAATCCAACCAGCCCGTAATGGTTCTTCTGCCAAATATAAGTTTCACTTTATGTCAAGCAGCAGGGCATAAAAAATTTTTGATGAGGACAATTTAACAAAAGCTTCGCGTGAGTTTTTATCTCTAGCAAAATTTGCATGTAAAGGTCGGTCCTGCGGTGAAAATATCAAGCCTGTTTAGACACCTGGTATTCTGGTTCTTGTTCACCACGGTCCTGTTGGGGGTTTTCACGACATGGCAGCTTCAGCTAAACGCGGTGGATAATATCCGCATCCTGGAAGGAAACTCGCACAAGGTTAACCTGAAGTTGCCGTTTCTCTACGTGCGGGGCGATCGCGACGATGTGATCCTCTTCAACGGTGTTGCCGTATCGAAAGAATCGAGCCGGGTCCGCGCTCCGATCAACCTGGAAGCCTTGGCGCTGGGACAGGTAAAGCTGGAGTTCTCGCTTTTTGGACGAATCCCCTTGCGCCGGATCACCGTTAATGTTTTACCGGAAATTTCTCTGGTCCCGGGCGGCCATTCAATCGGGATCAAGCTGTATTCCCAGGGTGTTTCCGTGGTCGGTTTTTATTATTTTGAGGCGGGAGGGCGCAGCATCTCGCCGGCCAGAGAGGCGGGAGTGAGAATCGGCGATACCCTGCTCAAGATTAACGGCGAGGCGGCGGACGATGTGCACCGCGCCGCGCAGCTGCTGGAAAAAGCGGGCGGCGCGCCGGTGACCCTGCTGATTAGCCGGGACGGCAAGGAGACGGCGATTACCCTCCGACCGCTTTACGCTCCATCTGACAGCGGTTACCGGATTGGCCTCTATATCCGCGATTCGGCGGCGGGAGTCGGCACCCTGAGCTTTTACGATCCGTCGACGGGACGTTACGGCGCTCTGGGGCATATCATTATGGATTCAGACACAAACAAGCCGATCAACTTGAGCGAAGGGACAATCGTTAAAGCGAGCATCGTCAGTGTTAAAGCGGCCCAGCGCGGGCAGCCCGGTGAAAAAACAGGCGTTTTCATGGAACACAACGGTTTTCACGGAAATATCCAAAAGAATACCCCTTACGGCATTTTCGGTAAAATCCAGGACTTCCCGCCGGCCCAAACCCCTTACCCAAACCCGCTCCCGATGGCCCTGGCTACGCAGGTGGAAACCGGTCCGGCGGAGATGCTGACCGTAATCAATGGTGAAGTAATCGGCCGTTACAAGGTGGAAATCGAACGGATTGCCCACCAGACCAGGCCCTCGGATAAAGGAATTATTGTCAGGGTTGTCGACGAAGAGCTGCTCGGGAGCTGCGGCGGTATCGTTCAGGGCATGAGCGGCAGCCCGATTATCCAGAATGGAAAGCTGGCCGGGGCGATTACCCATGTGTTCGTCAATGATCCGACCCGGGGCTACGCCATTTTTATGGAATGGATGTACCAGGAAGCGGTAATTTTAACAAATAATTAATTAATTTTTAAAAACAAGCAGGAATATTAATCCAGATGTCGAATTTTTTTAGTAAATGGGCTTCCAATTAAGAAAAGGGGGTTGTTTTATATGCTTAGAATTTTAGTCGCCGATGACAACCGGGAGTTTAACGGCTTGCTCACTTCTTACTTATCCATGGAACCGGATCTGGAAATAATCGGTTCGGCTTATAATGGGAAAGAAGCACTGGATCTGATCAAGGAAAATTCGCCCGACGTCCTTCTCCTCGATATTATCATGCCGCACCTGGACGGCATTGGAGTGCTGGAAGCGCTGGCGCGGATGGAGCTTGGGCAACGGCCCCATGTGATCATGCTGACCGCCTTCGGGCATGAAAACATCACCCGCCGGGCGGTGGAGCTTGGCGCCGCTTATTACATTTTAAAGCCTTTCAGCATGGAGACGCTGGTCGAAAGAATCAGGCAGTTAAACGGGGAAGCCTCGCCCCCGGCTTTCCCGGCGGCGGCCAAGAAGAGCGGGCGTAAATTTCCCCTGGAAGAAGAAGTTACCGAAATCCTCCACCAGATCGGGATCCCCGCCCACATCAAAGGTTATCTCTACTTGCGTGATGCCATTATCATGGTCGTCGAGGATATTGACCTGCTCGGTTCGGTCACCAAAATACTCTATCCCGGTATCGCTGAGCGCTTCGCCACCACCCCCAGCCGGGTGGAAAGAGCAATCCGCCATGCCATCGAAGTGGCCTGGTCACGCAATAATATTGACATTATTAAGAAATTTTTCGGCTACACGATCAAAACCGAAAAAGGGAAACCGACCAACTCTGAATTTATCGCCATGATGGCCGACCGCTTGCGCCTGAACAACAAATCCTACTGTGTGAATTGAGCATAAAAAGTTCATCCGGTGCCAGGCACCAAAATGAACTTTTCAGTTCAGGCGGTGCCTGGCGCCTAGGTATGCTCTACGCTTAAATGTTTCCTTTTAAGATGCCGTCGGCGATGATCAAGCGCTGGATCTGGTTGGTCCCTTCGTAGATCTGCATGATTTTGGCGTCCCGCATATATTTTTCGACGGGGTAGTCGCGGATGTAACCGTAACCGCCTAAAACCTGGACCGCATTCGTGGTAACCCGCATCGCCACATCCCCGGCAAAGGCCTTGGCCATGGCGGATAGGGCTGAATACCGCCCTTCCCGCTTGGCGACCGTAAAGGCGGCTTTCAGAACCAGGCAGCGGGCGGCTTCGATCTCCATGGCCATATCCGCCAGCATAAACTGGATCGCCTGCTGCTGGGCGATCGGCTTGCCGAACTGCACCCGCTCTTTGGCGTATTTCGCGGCCACCTCGAAAGCGGCGCGGGCCACGCCGACAGCCAGGGCGCCGATCATCGGGCGGGAGAGATCGAATGTTTCCATGGCCGCCCGGAAGCCCCCGCCCTCCTTACCCAGCCGGTTCTCCTCCGGCACCCTGACCTGGTCGAAAATCACTTCGCTGGTATTGCTGGCCCTGATCCCCATTTTTTTCTCTTTTTTGCCGGGTGAAAGGCCGGGCGTTCCCTTTTCAACAACGAAAGGGGTGAGGGTGCGGGCGCCCCGGCCCGGATCGGTAACGGCAAAGACAACGTAAATATCCGCGTAGCCGCCGTTGGTAATAAAGCACTTGGTCCCGTTGATCACGTAACCGTCCCCGTCCCTGGCGGCCGTCGTGGCGATGGCGCTGACATCGGAGCCGGCGTTCGGCTCGGTCAGGCAAAAGGAGGCCAGTTTTCCGGAAGCGATAGCGGAGAGATAGCGCTTTTTCTGTTCCTCGCTGCCCGCCAGTAAAATCGGCAGTGAAGCCAGTGAATTGGCCCCGACGCTGGTGGCGATTCCGGCACAGCCGCGGCCCATCTCCTCGGTGACCAGGCAAAGGGTTACTTCGTCCATCCCCGCGCCGCCGTACTCTTCGGGGATGTCGATCGAAGCGAAGCCCTGGGCCGTCATCTTCCGGATCAGCTCCACCGGCATCTCCTCTTTTTCGTCGTATTCCAGGGCCACCGGGATCACTTCTTTTTCCACGTATTCGCGGGCCATTTTTTGCATGGCCAGCTGCTCCATGGTCAGATCAAAATTCATGCTGCAGCCTCCTCTTTTCAGGTATTCAGAATTCAGGAGTCAGAATTCAGAATCCTGCGCGGGATTAACCGTTCTTTTACCGGGCGAAAGTTCTGCTTTCGCCCCGAACACTCTGACTTCTGAGTTCTGACTGCTCAGGTTAATACCCCAATATAATACCACTTTTTCGCCGCGCGGTAAAAGTAATATTTGGTCCGCCGCGGGGCTTAATTTTTAATGTTCAAGCGGGTCATTTTTTCATAAAGCCAGGATCGGCTCATCCCCAGGAGCCGGGCGGCTTTACTCTTATTGCCCCCGGCGCTATGCAGCGCTTTAAGGATCGCCTCCCGTTCCGATTCTTCCCGCCGGCGGCGGTAGGCATCCCCGGCGGGCGGTTCGGGCTGCGGC